>CAZHAY010000155.1:0-4862 GCA_964530545.1 uncultured Marinobacter sp. | reverse complement strand
TCGTTGAGCAGTTTTGCCATTGATTGTTTCCGGGGCTATCCACCCGGGGCAAGAAACCCCGGGTGAGCAGCGGCCTAGACCTCCAGCCATTCTTTGCGGATTGCCGCGTTGTGTTTCAGATCCTCAGGCGTACCTTCATAAACGATATTGCCGTCACCCATGATGTAGATGCGGTCGGCCACGTCCAGGGCGATGGAGAGCTTTTGCTCGACCAGCAACACCGCCAGACCATCAGCGGCCATCTGTTTCAGGATGGCAGCGACGTCAGCGACCACTTTGGGTGCCAGACCTTCCGTGGGTTCGTCGATCAGTACGCATTGGGGATCACCCATTAAAGCCCGAAAGGTGCTGAGCATCTGTTGTTCACCACCGGAGAGCACCTCCGCCGGCGTATGCTGTCGCTCCTTGAGGCGGGGGAACCATTCGTAGACCTTTTCCAGCGTCCATTTCTCACCGGTCTGGCCTTTCTTTTTCATGCCCAGTTCGAGGTTCTGCAATACGGAAAGCCCGGGGAAAATGGCCCGGTCTTCCGGCACATAGCCAATTCCGGCATGGGCGATTTCATGGGGCTGTTTGCCACTGAGGGTCTTGCCATTGAATTCCACGTGGCCGACGGGCGTTACCAGGCCCATCACCGCCTTGCAGAGGGTTGAGCGGCCGACGCCGTTGCGGCCCAGCAGGCTGACGATCTCGCCAGGCTTGACCGACATGTTGACCCCGCGGAGGACGTGGCTCTTGCCATAATAGGCATTTAAATCCTGAATCTTGAGCATCAGTGGACCTCCGTCCCGAGATAGGCTTCCTGAACCGCTGCATTATTGCGGATCTCTTCGGGGGTACCGGTGGCGATGATTTCACCATATACCAGTACTGAAATACGATCCGCCAGCTCGAACACGACGTTCAGGTCGTGTTCGACCACAACCAGCGTGTTCTCGCCCGTCATTCGCCTGATCAGTTGAATAACATCATTGGCTTCCGTGCGGCTCATGCCCGCCGTGGGCTCGTCCAACAGGATCACCTGGGCGCCGGACGCCACGGTACAGCCGATTTCCAGTGAGCGTTGCTGCGCATAAGTGAGCAGCGAGGTCGGCACGTCGGCCTGGGCCGTCAGGTTCAGCTGATCCGCCAGTTCATAGGCCCGCTCGGTTACTGCCTTTTGCTGCATTACGCTTTTCCAGAAGGCGTACTTGTGTCCTTCGGACCACAGCAGCGAGCAGCGCAGGTTCTGGATGACGGTCATGTTCTGGAACAGGTTGGTCACCTGGAAGCTTCGGCTCAGGCCCATGCGATTAACCTTATGAGCCGGTACGTTGTGAATGTCCTTGCCGAACAGCTTGATGGTGCCGTCAGAGACCTTCATGCGCCCGCTGATCAGGTTGTACATGGTGGACTTACCGGCACCGTTGGGCCCGATGATGATATGGCGTTCGTGCTCGTGGACTTCGAGGTTGAGGCCGCGGATGATCTCGGCGCGCCCGAAATTTTTCTTGACGCCTTTCAGTTCCAGTGCGTTACGGGTTGTCATGCCTTACCTCCATCCGAATTCTCGCTGAGTTTGCGCCTGAGCATCGGGTTGCCGTGGAACAGCATCAGCCCGAAACCGATAATGGCAATGCCGAAAGTCACCAGCCACGGCAGGAATGAAGTGGCGTTTACGGTAAAGCCCATCAGCGCAAAGGGTGCGCTCGGGTCCCAGCTACGGAAGTAGTGGTAGGCCAGTTCAATCACACACACCAGACCAAAAACGCCCACCGCGCCGGTCAGCAGGAGGTACAGCCGGGTCCCGATGGTGCCTTTCCAGCCACCGGCTTTCCAGTTCAGGTACTGGGTGTGGATGATGCCCACCAGGCCCATGGGGGCGAACATCACGATGGCAATAAAGAGCAGGCCGAAGTAGAGCACCCAGGCCTCGGTATAGGCAGACAGCGAGCTTTCCAGATAGGTCACCAGCGTCGCACCGACAATGGGTCCGATAAAGTAGCCGATGCCACCGATATACGTACCCAACAAAACGGCGCCAGACTGGATCATGCCCACCGATTCATCGTTCACGATTTCGTCAGTGATGACGAACAGTCCGCCGGCCAGGCCCGCAAACATCGCGGACAGGGCAAACTGGAGGAACCGCACAATGGTCGGGTTGTAGCCCACAAATTGTGCCCGCTCAGGGTTGTCCCGCACCGCATTGGCCATCCATCCCAGCGGGGTTTTCTTGAGCAGGTAGATCAGTATCGCGGCAATGACCGCCCAGCCCACCACCAGGAAGTAGACCGCCCGGCTGGAGGCGTAATCCACACCAAACAGCGACGGGGCCTCATCCCGGTAGCCGAACAGCCCGGCTTCCCCGCCGAAGAAGTCGGTAAACATCAGCGAGCTGGAGTGCACCAGAGAGCCAAGGCCCAGGGTAATCATGGCGAACACAACGCCGGCGCGACGCACCGAGAAACTGCCGAAAATGATGCCAAAGAACAGCCCGGCACCGGCGCCCACCAGGGGCAGCAGTTCGATCGGCAGGCCCTGGCCGCCAGCATCGTTGATGCTGCGCAGCATATGCATGGCCACAAAAGCACCCAGGCCGTAGTAGACCGCGTGCCCGAAGGACAGCAGGCCTGTGTTGCCCAGCAGCATGTTGTAGGACAGCGCGAAAATGATCGCTACGCCCATATGGCTCAGCAGGTTAATGGCATGGCCAGAGTCGAAGATAAACGGCAGCGCAATGGCCACCAGAGGGATGACCAACCAGGGCCACAACTTCAGCAGGCTGGGTCGACCTGCTGCGGTATTGTTAGCCATAACTTTGGATTCCTGTTGCAGGGTTGTTGTTGTCATGCTTCACGCTTCCCGAACAGGCCGCGAGGTCTGAAGATCAGGGTCAGGACCAGCAGCAGGAATGGAAGTACCGGGGCAATACGAGTTGCTTCCATATGCCAGAGCACACCGAAGAAGCCGGAGTTCTGAATACCCAGGGTGCCGATGCTTTCGGCCAGCGAGAAGTCCACCGACAGGAAGAACGTCTGCAGAATGCCGATGACCAGAGAGGCCACCAGCGCCCCTGGCACCGAGCCCAGACCGCCGAGCACCACCACCACAAACACGATCGGGCCCATCATGAAAGCCATGCCCGGATCGGTAACAAAATGAATGCCGCCCACGACGCCGCCCAGTCCCGCCAGCGCACAGCCGAACGCAAAGACCAGGGTGAATACCATGGGGACGTTATGCCCGAGCGCACCTACCATGTCCGGGCGGGACAGGGCGCCCTGGATCACCAGGCCGGCGCGGGTTTTCTTGATCAGCAGCCAGAGGCCGACAAACATGGCCACGGCGACCAGCAGGATGAACACCTTGAACCATGAGTAGTCCAGTCCAAACATATGGAAGGCCGTGGTGTTGAGAGCCGCAGGGGCCTTGTATGCGACCGGAACGGTGCCCCAGAAGAGAGCGACCAGCTCTTCAATGACATACGCCAGACCGAAGGTGAACAGAAGCTCCGGTACGTGGCCATACTGGTGGACCCGGCGCAGGCCGTAGCGTTCCACCAGGGCGCCCATGGCGCCAACGGCAACGGGGGCAAGGAAGAGCGCGACCCAGAAGCCTGTGGCCAGGCCCAGGGTGTACGCAAAATAAGCGCCCAGCATATAGAAGCTGGCATGAGCAAAGTTCAAAACGCCCATCATCCCGAAGATCAGAGTCAGGCCGCTGGACATCATGAACAGCAGCGTACCGTAGAGCACGCCGTTGAATATGGAATAAGCGATGGTTTCGAGCATGGTGAGACGAGTTCCTGTTTATTTTTATAAAACACTCCGGTGGCGTTGCGCCACCGGAGTTTGTTGCGGGGCTTACGGACGTCTCATGTTGCAGGTGGTTTCTACCGTAGCCTGTTCTACCGGGATGTTCGCCACTGTGCGGAAGCCTACGCCGGAGTTGTCGGCGTCGTATTTCGCGTCAGTGTCCATCACCGAGAGGTACATGGGCTGCAGTATCTGGTGATCCTCTGCACGCATGGTGACGGTTCCGGTCGGGGACTCGAAGGTCATGCCTTCCAGCGCTTTCGCCACGGCATCCACGTCGCTCGGGTCGCCGGCTTCTTCAATGGCGGCCTTCAGCATGTACATCTGGTTATAGATGCGGTGGTAGTACCAGTCGATTTCCGGGTAGCGTTTCTTGAAGTCCTGGAACCACTTTTCATAGTCCGTCAGATCTTCGTCGACGTTAACGTCGGCGTGCCACTCAGTGATCTGGTGCAGCCGGTCCTCACCACGGGCACCAACCGCTGCCGGTGTGCCCAGGCCGCCGCCGTAGTAGGTGTAGACGTTCACGTTAAGACCGGCGCTGTCGATGGCACGAATCAGCAGTGACAGGTCGTTACCCCAGTTGCCGGACACAACGGTATCTGCACCGGACTGCTGGATCCGGGAAACGTATGGCGAGAAGTCGCGAACCTGGCCGATGGGATGCATCACGTCGCCGACCACTTCGGCGTCAAGTCCTTTCTCCTTCACCAGCTCTTTCATGCGCTTGGAAATGAACTGGCCGTGGGAGTAGTCCATGTTGATCAGGAAGATCTTGTCGATTTCATCATCCTGGGTCTTCATGTAGTTGGACAGGGCTTCCAGTTTGATATCCGAGGCGGCATCAAAACGGAAGTGGTAGAAGCTGCAGCGCTCGTTGGTCAGCGCCGGATCTACCGCCGCGTAGTTCAGGTACAGCACCTTGTTGTCAGCATTACGGCGGTTGTTACGGTCTACCGACTCGATGATGGCGCCGGCGACGTTGGAGCCGTTGCCCTGGGTGACGTAGTGGATGCCCTGGTCAACGGAACGCTGGACCAGTTGCACGGACTCAGAAGGGCTCTG
>CAZHAY010000154.1:0-4949 GCA_964530545.1 uncultured Marinobacter sp. | reverse complement strand
CATGGTGGCCAGCATGGCCTTGCCCACGGAGGTGGTGTGAAATGGGACGTGCATCACACCCATAGTGGGAACTACGCGCAGCGTTTGCTCTGCTATGATTCTATCAATCACCAGTACCTGATTGTTCTCAATACCACAGAAAACCACGGTTTCGTTGACGTCGTGGCAGAGTTTTTCCAGCAGGGGGCGGACGATCGTGATGGCGTCGATGCGGGTGTGGTAAAGCAACCGGCCCAGCTCCGGGCCCAGTCGGTAACCGCCCTGATGGCTGACCATTTCTACCAGGCCCTCGGTTTCCAGCGCGCCGACGATGCGTTGGATGGTCGACCGGGGCAAATCCAGTGCCCGGGCCATCTCTGCCAGGCTACGGCCGTCGGGGTGATCCCCCAGCTCTCGCAGGATCGCGGCAGCGCGGGCAATGACCTGTATGCCAGGCTGGCGTCCCGATGGTTCATCTTGAGGAGTGGCGATCATGATGCGAGCTCTTCCCTGTAATAACTGCGAAATATTAGGTAGTACGGGCGAATCCAAGTCAAGCCTGGCCCGGCGTTATTAGCGCAGTACAAGCCGAAGGTTTTGTCTGTATCGCAATGCGGTTATAATCCCGCAGTTCAATACACCATTTGCACGGGGACCTCACGCGTGAAACCAAACTTCTCATTCTCCAGTTCCGGTAAGCTGGCAGCGTTAATAGCCACAGTGCTGGTATTGGTCGGTTGCAGTGACCAACCCGTTCAGCAGGAGGCTCCCCCTGTTCCGCAGGTGGGTGTTTATGAAATTGTCGCTGAGCCGCTGGCGCTGACCGCTGCGCTTCCGGGTCGTACCCGGGCCTGGCGTACCGCCGAGGTACGGCCGCAGGTCAATGGCATCATTGAAGAACGCACCTTTACCGAAGGCAGTGTGGTGGAAGAAGGTCAGGTGCTCTACCGCATCGATGACGCCACCTATCAGGCTGCGCTCGCCCGTGCCAATGCTAACCTGGTGAATGCCCGGAATCTGGCCGATCGCTACAAAAATCTGGTGGGGCGCAGCGCCATCAGTCAGCAGCAATTTGACGATGCGCTGGCGGCCCTGCGCAGTGCGGAGGCGGAATATGAGGCCTCCCGCATCAACCTTGATTACACCAACATCACGGCACCCATCACTGGCAAGATCAGCCGTTCCCAGGTAAGTGAGGGCGCTCTGGTGACCAACGGCCAGATGCAGGCCATGGCGACTATTACCCAGCTTGATCCGATCTACGTGGATATTGTGCAACCGGTTACCCGATTGCTTGACCTGCGCAATGCTATCGATGCCGGGCTGATTCAGGCTGACATGAATCAGGAAGTGGAAGTGTCACTGGTGCTGGAGAATGGCGACCAGTATGGGCGCAAAGGTGTACTGAAATTCTCCGAAGTCGTTGTCGATGAGGGCACAGGTTCGGTGACGCTGCGGGCCGAGTTCCCGAATCCGGACAGCACGTTGTTACCCGGCATGTTTGTACGTGCCCTGGTAGAGGAAGGCACCCGTCCTGACGCCATTCTTGTTCCCCAGCAGTCCGTCACCCGGGATACCCGCGGCGTGCCCATGGTCTGGGTAGTAGCGGACGATGGCTCGGTTGAGCATCGGGCCATCCGCACCGGTCAGACGGTGGGTAATACCTGGCTGGTCAATGATGGCCTTGAGCCGGGCGAACGAGTGGTTGCTGAAGGACTCCAGAAGATGGCCCCGGGCATTACGGTGGAAGCCGAGCCGGCCAGCAACGTTGAAATCCGCAAGGATTTTACTTCCCAGGCAAAGTAAGGAGTCCGTCGAATGCCCCGCTTTTTTATTGATCGGCCCATTTTTGCCTGGGTCATCTCGTTGCTGCTGATGCTCGGCGGTGCGCTTGCCGTCACGAAGCTGCCTGTAAACCAGTTTCCCGATGTGGCCCCGCCGGCCATTGCGCTCACCGTGAACTATCCTGGCGCGTCCGCCCAGACTGTGCAGGACACGGTTGTGCAGGTTATTGAGCAGCAGATGAACGGGCTGGACGGGCTGCGCTATATCTCCTCCGAAAGTAACTCGGACGGCAGTATGGTGATTATTGTCACCTTCGAGCAGGGGACGGACCCCGATATAGCCCAGGTGCAGGTGCAGAACAAGCTGCAACAGGCCACACCGTTGCTGCCGGAAGAAGTCCAGCGGCAGGGGGTGCGGGTATCGAAGTACCAGGTCAACTTCTTCATGGTGTTCTCCATCGCCAGTATGAATGGCGAATACACCCAGGGAGACCTGGCGGACTATATCGTGTCCAACGTTCAGGATCCGGTCGCCCGTACCCAGGGTGTCGGTGACTTCTTCCTGTTTGGCTCCCAGTACGCGATGCGGATCTGGCTGGATCCGGAGAAGCTCAACAGTTACCAGCTTACGCCTCAGGATGTGATCAACGCGATCCGGGCTCAGAACGTGCAGGTGTCGGCCGGCCGGCTGGGTGGCTTGCCGACCGCAGAGGGAGTGCAGCTGCAGGCCACGGTGATCGGCACGCAGCGGATGAAAACCACGGAAGAGTTCGAGAATATCCTGCTCAAGGTCGGGTCGGATGGCTCCCAGGTGCGCCTCTCTCATGTGGCTGAGGTCAACCTCGGTAATGAAAACTATGCCATTACCGGTAAATATAACGGTGCCCCTGCAGCGGGTATGGCCCTGCGGCTGGCCAGCGGCGCAAACCAGCTGGACACCGCAAAACGGGTAAAGGAAACCCTCGCTGAGCTTGAGCGCTTCCTACCAGAAGGCATGGAGCTGGTGTTCCCCTACGACACTACGCCGGTGGTCTCCGCTTCCATTCAAACGGTAGCTATGACGTTGCTTGAGGCGGTGGTGCTGGTGTTCCTGGTGATGTTCCTTTTCCTGCAGAGCTGGCGAGCGACGATCATTCCGACGCTGGCGGTGCCGGTGGTTCTGATGGCGACCTTCGGGGTGCTTTACGCCTTTGGCTTCACCATTAACGTTATGACGATGTTCGCCATGGTGCTGGCCATCGGGCTACTGGTGGACGATGCCATCGTGGTGGTGGAAAACGTCGAGCGACTCATGGAGGAAGAAGGGCTATCGCCCAAGGAAGCCGCCAAGAAATCCATGGACCAGATTTCCGGTGCGCTGTTGGGTATCGGGCTTGTCATCTCGGCGGTATTCCTGCCCATGGCGTTTTTTGGTGGTTCCACCGGGGTTATCTACCGGCAGTTCTCCATCACCATTATTTCAGCGATGAGCTTCTCGGTGCTGGTGGCGTTTATCTTTACGCCGGCGCTGTGTGCCACCATGCTTAAGCCGGGTGACCAGCACACCAAAAAAGGCTTCTTTGGCTGGTTTAACCGAACCTTTAACCGCAATGCCGACCGTTACAAGTCCGGTGTCAGTTACATGATCAAGCGCAAGTTCCGCTTTATGGGTGTGTATCTGCTGCTGGTCGTGGGTGTGGCGTTTCTGTTCAAGGGGCTACCCACGGCTTTCCTGCCGGATGAAGACCAGGGCGTAATGATCGTAATGGTTCAGTTGCCGCCCAACTCAACGGCAGAGCGTACCGAGGCCGTGCTGAATGAGGTTGAGCAGTATTACCTTAATGAAGAAACCGACGTGGTGTCGGCTGTTCAGTCGGTGCTGGGCTTTAACTTTGCGGGCCGTGGGCAGAACTCCGGTATTCTGTTCCTGGACCTTAAGCAGTTCGGCGAGCGCAAGGAATTCGCGAAGAGCGTCTTTATGTTGGCAGACCGTTCCGCCGAACGGTTTGCCAAGATCAAGGACGCGACGGTCTTCCCGGTTGTGCCGCCGGCCATTCTCGAGCTGGGTAACGCAACAGGCTTTGACCTCTATCTGAAAGATAACGGCGCGGTAGGTCACCTGCAGCTGATGGAGGCCATGCAGGAGTTTGTGGCGAAAGCCAATGAGGCACCTGAGCTGCTGATGGTTCGTCACAACGGCTTGCCGGACGAGCCTCAGTATGAGGTAACCATCGACGACGAGAAGGCCCGTCTGCTGCAGGTTTCAATTGCGGATATCAACGCCACCATGTCGGCGGCGTGGGGCTCCGCTTATGTGAATGACTTCCTGCACAATGGCCGGGTTAAAAAAGTCTACGTACAGGGCAAGCCGGACTCCCGTCTGGCCCCGGAAGATTTTGACAAATGGTTCGTGCGTAATTCCCAGGGTGACATGGTGCCGTTTGCGGCCTTTGCCACCGGGGATTGGGTGTATGGTTCACCCCGTCTGCAACGCTATCAGGGTGTACCGGCTGCACAGATTCAGGGCAGCCCGGCTCCCGGCTACAGTTCCGGGGACGCCATGGCCGCACTGGAACGGATTGCCGAAGATCTGCCCCGGGGCGTAGGTCTTGAATACACCGGTCTGTCTTTTGAAGAGAGACAGTCCGGCGATCAGGCGATGGCGCTGTATGCGGTGTCGATCCTGGTGGTATTCCTGTGTCTGGCTGCGTTGTATGAGAGCTGGTCGATTCCGTTCGCAGTTATCATGCTTGTGCCCCTGGGCGTGTTGGGTGCGGTTCTTGCCACACTGGCCCGGGGTCTCTCCAACGACGTGTTCTTCCAGGTAGGAATGCTGACGACCATGGGGCTGGCGTCCAAGAACGCCATTCTGATCGTTGAATTCGCCCGCCAGCTATACGAAGACGAGGGCAAGCCCTTACTGGAGGCCACCGCAGAAGCAGCGCGGCTGCGCCTGCGGCCGATCATCATGACGTCACTGGCGTTCATGTTCGGCGTACTGCCTATGGCTATCGCCAGCGGCGCATCCAGCGCCAGCCAGCACGCCATCGGTACAGCCGTGGTCGGCGGTACACTGGCGGCGACCTTACTGGCGATCTTCTTCGTACCGCTGTTCTACGTGTTTGTGATCTGGCTAACGCGAGGTCGTAAGAAGACCGCAGAAGAACCTGTGTAAGGATACAATAATTACCTTGCCCGGCCTCTGTG
>CAZHAY010000153.1:0-4990 GCA_964530545.1 uncultured Marinobacter sp. | reverse complement strand
CTGGACAACCTGCTCGGTATTTTCGCGGAAGAGCTTGGCCGGGTGCTGCGCTTCGGCCAACTGGTATACCGGCACCGGCTCGGCGATGAGGAATTTGTCTATACCTCAGGGGTTGGCGGCGCACACCGGTGTGACTATCAGCTGAACCTGGAAGGTGCCCACTACGGCACCCTGTCGCTGACCCGGCGTGTCCGTTTCAGCCAGGACGAACTGGAAGCCATTGAGTTTTTGCTCAGCATACTCATCTGCCCGCTGCGGAATGCCTGCCAGTACGCCCTGGTGGAACAGGCAGCGGGGCGTAGCCGCACCCGCATTGCCCACGTCATCGCCTGAGCGGTCCCTGTCTCAGGGCTTTCGGCGCGGGGCCGGAGTGCGCCGGCGCTCGGAGTCCGGCTTGTTGTCAGCGACCTGCCAGCTTTTACCACGCGCCGACTTTTTATTTCCACGGGATGGCGCCTTACGTTTGCGGCGCTCGTGTTCGGCCAGCTCATCGGGGGTTCTGGCCGGCACGTCCACCGGCGTCATCCCCACGGCACGGCTCAGTACATCCATGGTTTTCTGGTCCAGTTCCTCCCACCGGCCTACCGTCAGCCTGCTGGGAAGAAAAATCGGTCCGTAGCGAACCCGCTTCAGGCGACTGACCCGCACACCCTGGGATTCCCAGAGGCGCCGCACTTCCCGGTTTCGCCCTTCCAGAAGCGTGACGTGGAACCACTGGTTCAGGCCTTTACCGCCCGCTGGTGAGATATCCGAGAATGAAGCCTGCCCGTCCTCGAGCAAGACCCCGTCAAGCAGACGCTGGATCATGGCGTCATCCACCTCACCAAACACCCGCACCGCGTATTCCCGGTCCACTTCGCCCGAAGGATGCATCAGCCGATTGGCCAGATCGCCGTCGGTGGTGAACAGCATCAGTCCGGTGGTGTTGATATCCAGCCGCCCTACGGCGATCCAGCGCTGGTCTTTCAGGCGTGGCAGACTGTCGAACACGGTCGGACGTCCTTCCGGGTCATTCCGGGTCGTGACCTCTCCTTCCGGCTTGTTGTAAATAAGCACGCGGCGAATAACCGCTGCCGCTGCGCGACTTTCTACCGGCTTGCCGTCGACGGCAAGCCGGTCACTGGCGAGGGCACGGTCACCGGGCTGAGCCACAGTGCCATTTACGGTTACCCGGCCTTCCTGCAGCCAGGCGTCTACTTCCCGACGGGAACCGACACCGGCGCGAGATAGGAGTTTCTGCAGGCGCTCGGGCTCACCGGAAACCGGAGCCGTAACCTGACGGGACTGCTTGGGGGGGCGTTGCGACGCCATGGTGAATCCTTGTTGACTTAATGGAATGTGGTCGTGTCTGGTGGCGTATTATCGCCCGGAGAAACCCGGGGCGACGGAGCGTCCATGTCCTCGGGATCCGCGGTCTCCTCTACTGCCCCATCGGGCGTATCAAACTGGATCTCCGCCTGGATCTCCTGCTCAATTTCCCGGCCGATCTCTTCAAGATCCCGAACCTCTGCCAGCGGCGGCAGCTCGTCCAGGCTGCTGAGATTGAAATAATCCAGAAACTGACGGGTCGTTGCGTACATGGCCGGGCGGCCAGGCACGTCCTTGTGGCCGACGATCCGTACCCATTCTCGTTCGAGCAGGGTGCGGATGATATTGCTGCTTACCGTTACGCCCCGGATATCCTCAATTTCGCCCCGGGTGATGGGCTGGCGATAGGCAATCAGCGCCAGGGTCTCCAGCAGCGCGCGGGAATAACGCTGGGGCTTTTCCTCAAACAGCCGCCCCACCCAGGGTGCGACGTCCTGGCGAATCTGGAAGCGATAGCCGCTGGCGACTTTTTTCAGTTCAAAGCCCCGGCCCAGGCAGGCTTCATCCAGCAGCATAAGAACATGCTCCATCACCTGCCGGGGTGGTCGTTCGTGTTCTTCGAACAGCTCCCGCAGCTGGTCGATGCTCAGCGGACGGCCCGCCGCCAGCAGGGCCGCCTCAACAATGTTCTGTACCCGCTTGAGGTTTTCTTCATTCATGGGCCTGAGACCTCAGTTACTGGTCCGGGCGCGCACGTGGATGGCGCCCAGGGTTTCTGCCTGCACAATTTCGATCAGTTGTTCCTTGACCAGCTCCAGCATGGCGAGAAAGGTTACCACAACGCCAAGGCGGCCTTCCTCACGGGTAAACAGGGCCTCAAAAGGCAGAAACCGGTCTGGAGGCAGAGCGCTCAGTATGAACGACATCCGCTCACGGGTAGACAGGCGTTCCTTTTCAACCTGGTGACTGGTAAACAGGTCCGCCCGCTGCAGCACTCCCTGAAGGGCCAGTAACAGTTCCCGCAGCTCCACCGGTGGCTGGACGTCCCCCCGCGGGAGTTCGGGCAACGCGGCGGAGCCTGCAAAGGTGTCCCGGTCCATCCGGGGCAGTAAATCAACGTCTTCCGCGGCTTTCTTGAACCGTTCGTACTGTTGCAGACGGCGGATCAGGTCCGCTCTGGGATCAAGCTCTTCATCCTCTTCCACTTCCTGGCGGGGCAACAGCATCCGGGATTTGATTTCCGCCAGCGTGGCAGCCATCACCAGATACTCTGCCGCCAGCTCGAAGCGCATGGCTTCCACCGCGCTGATGTATTCCATGTATTGTCGGGTAATCTCACTGACGTCGATATCCAGAATATTCATATTCTGGCGACGAATCAGGTACAGCAACAGGTCCAGAGGTCCTTCGAAGGCCTCAAGAAATACCGCCAGCGCGTCCGGTGGAATGTAGAGGTCCTGCGGCAACTCGGCGAGAGGCTTACCTTCGACCTTTGCGATGGGCGCTTCGGCTGTGACGGGTGAAGCCCCGGCATTACCCGCCTCCGGCGCATCACTGCCGGAGATCTCCAGGGCCGCTTCCTGTACGGTACCCGCGCCGGATTCTGATTCAGTCACGTCCACGCTCCGATCTGGTCAACGGTAACCCATGCCCATGGCCTGCCTTACCTCTTTCAGGGTTTCACGGGCCGCGTCCCGGGCCTGGTCCGCACCTTCCTGCAAAATGGCATGGATCAGATCCGGGCTGGCTTCGAACTCTTCCGCTCGTTCACGGAGTGGCCGCTGCTCTTCAACAACCGCTTCGATCACCGGCTTTTTGCAATCCAGACAGCCAATGCCGGCACTGCGGCACCCGGTCTGGACCCACTCCTGAGTCGTCGCGTCCGTATAGGTCTGGTGGAACGCCCATACCGGACACTTCTCCGGCTCCCCGGGATCGGACCGACGCACCCGCTGGGGATCGGTGGGCATGGTACGCACCTTATGGACGACGGTATCCGGGGGCTCTCGCAGGCCGATCAGGTTGTCTCTGGTGCGGGACATTTTCTGACCGTCCAGTCCCGGCAGGCGGGGCGTCTCGGTGAGCACGGCCAGGGGTTCGGGCAACAGTACCCGCCCGCCTCCCTCGATATAGCCGTACAGGCGTTCCCGGTCGCCCATGGACATCGTCTGCTGTTCCGCCAGCAGCGCCCTGGCGGTTTCCAGTGCCTCGAGGTCACCCTCTTCCTGATATCGTTTTCGAAGAGAACGGTACAGGCGCGCGTTCTTCTTGCCCAGTTTTACAACCGCCGCCTCTGCCAGTTCCTCGAAGCCCGGCTCACGGCCGTAAAGATGATTGAACCGGCGGGCAATCTCCCGGCTCATTTCAATATGGGGAATCTGATCCGCCCCCACCGCCACCTTGCCCGCGCGGTAAAGCAGAATATCGGCACTCTGCAGGAGAGGATAGCCTAAAAATCCGTAAGTTGCGCAGCTATTCTCAGGTGATTTCTCCTGCCAATCCTTATACCCCGGTGCCCGCTCGAGCCACCCCAGAGGCGTAATCATGGAGAGCAGCAGGTGCAACTCTGCGTGCTCGGGCACCGCGGACTGGACAAACAATGTGGCGGAACCCGGGTTAACGCCAGCTGCCAGCCAGTCAATGACCATTTCCCAGATATTCTCCCGGATACTGGCCGGATCTTCATAACAGGTGGTCAGCGCGTGCCAGTCAGCCACAAAGAAAAAGCACTCGAATTCATGCTGGAGCTTCAACCAGTTCTTCAGTACCCCGTGGTAGTGTCCCAGGTGCAGGCGCCCGGTGGGCTGCATACCGGACAATACCCGTTGCTGGGAATCGACTGAACCCAAAGCATGAACTCCTTCCGATAACAATGACCGGACATGATAAATCAGACCCTGGCCGGTTAACAGAATTAGCCAGCTTTAAAACGCAAAACCCCCGCGCCGGTCACACCGGGCGGGGGCTTCAGCGACGGTTCTGGTACCTTGCGGTTTACCAGCCAGTGGCTTCTTTCAGTGCTTTGCCAATGTCGGCCAGACTGCGAACGGTGGTCACACCCGCGTCCTGCAGGGCAGCAAACTTCTCATCCGCTGTGCCCTTGCCGCCGGAGATGATGGCGCCAGCATGGCCCATCCGCTTGCCCGGAGGTGCAGTAACACCTGCGATGTAGGAAACCACCGGCTTAGTCACGTTTTCCTTGATGAAGGCCGCTGCTTCTTCCTCAGCGGTACCGCCGATCTCACCGATCATGACAATTGCTTCGGTTTCCGGATCTTCCTGCAGCAGTTTCAGGATATCAATGAAGCTGGAACCCGGAATCGGGTCCCCGCCGATACCAACACAGACGGACTGACCAAAACCAAAGTCTGTGGTCTGCTTGACCGCTTCATAAGTCAGGGTACCGGAACGGGAAACAATCCCCACCTTGCCTTTCTGGTGAATATGACCCGGCATGATACCGATCTTGCACTCGTCCGGAACGATCACGCCCGGGCAGTTGGGACCGATCATGCGTACACCCTTCCGGTCGACGTACTCTTTGGCGTAGAGCATATCGATCGTGGGGATGCCTTCAGTGATGCAGACGATCAGCTTGATACCGGCATCGGCCGCTTCAACGATGGCATCCTTACAGAACGGAGCTGGCACGTAGATAACGGTGGCTTCGGCACCGGTCTTC
>CAZHAY010000152.1:3460-5059 GCA_964530545.1 uncultured Marinobacter sp. | reverse complement strand
TGTGGCTGTGGCTGTGGCTGTGGCTGTGGCTGTGGCTGTGGCTGTGGCTGTGGCTGTGGCTCGGGTTGTGCCTGAGTTTCCGGCAGGGATGCCTCAGCGTCCGCCAGAGCCTGATCCAGGTCCGCATCCAGTTCCTGCAGTGAAATTTCCAGTTCTCTCTCGTCCGGCTGCTGGCTGGGAGACCGTGGTGTCGGTGTCGGAGCAGGCGCGGGGGTACGCGGCTGTGGGCGCATCGGGCGAGGCGCTCTTGGGGCAGGCTGCACCGGTGCTTCAGGGCGGACAGCGGCAGGCTCAGGAGTCGGTGGCGCGGTTGCGGGACGGACGGGCTCAGCTGCAGGCCGTGGCTCGGGATGGGGTACAGGCTCGGCGCGGGATAGCGGCTCTGTGGCAAGCTCGGCGGCCGGACGCGGTGGCGGCGTGGCCGGTTCGCTGCGGGGGGAAGTAGCACCCGCCGGGTCCGCCAGCGCCGACTGAAGAATCCGGTTCAGAAGCTGAACCAATGGGTGCAATTCCCGGGGCGCGTCCGGCAGTCGGCTGCGGTGGCCCTTCTGGAAGTCCATCACATCCTGTTGCAGCGTATTCAGATGACTGCGGAACAGGCTCAGGGATAGCAACGCCGTTACCGAGAGCAGGACAAGAATGCCCAGACCGAGCGCCAGCCACGCAAACAGGCCATTCTGCAGGCTGCAGATCCAGTCGGCAAACCCGCGCTCGGTACAGTTCTGCAACAGGGGGCGACCGAGCCAGGGCCCGATCTTGCTGTCAACCACCCAGGCTGCCAGAGTAAAAGTCACCGCGAACGGGGCGACCATCAAAAACAGGCTGGAGCGGATAGAACGGCTCATAACGGGTACATCTCCCTCACACTGCTGACTTCCCTGATTCTCGAAACGGGGCAATGCCCGAATGGAACATTGTGAACCACCGACGCCTGGGAGGACATTACGGGTGTGATAGGGTCTGGAAAGCCAGAGCCGGTGCCCTAGGAACGAGCCTGTTTCACCAGCTGGGTGAGGTCTTCCGTAATCTGGTCGGTTGAGTCTTCCGGGCGCAACAGCAGCCGGGCATTGCCCTGCTGGTCAAACACATACACAGCCGAGCTATGGGATACATTGTAATTACCCCGCTCATCCGGTGCATCATAACCAAAGGTGGTGCGATAGCGCTTTACCATCTGGCGCAGGGCGCGCTCATCGCCGGTCAGGCCGACGGTGCGGTCGTAGAAGAAACTGACGTATTCTTCCAGATGCGCCAGGTCGTCCCGTTGTGGATCCACACTGACGAACAGGGGAGTGACACCTCCCTGGAGATCTTCCGGCATAGCCTTGATAGCGCGGGACAGGCGGGCCATGGTGGCCGGGCAGACATCCGGGCAGTTCGTAAAGCCAAAAAACACCAGACGCACCTGACCCTGGTAATCCTCGGCCGACACCGTCTGGCCGTCCGTGCGGGTAAGTGTGAATTCAAGATCGGGCAACATGCCGCTGATGTCCTTGGCGTTCCAGGTAAGCTTGTCGTCTCCCAGACAACCGGTTAACGCCACAATCAGGCCCGCCATCATCAGGCCACGCCGCAAACCGCTCCCGAAAGTCATGTTGT
>CAZHAY010000152.1:0-3360 GCA_964530545.1 uncultured Marinobacter sp. | reverse complement strand
ATCAGGCCCGCCATCATCAGGCCACGCCGCAAACCGCTCCCGAAAGTCATGTTGTCACTCCCTCTGCTGCAACCTGTGGCATGGGCCGTGGGCGATCATCCCGCATGGCCCGGCCGATCAGAATCAGGATGCCGACCACGCTCATCATGGCCGGTGGTATCCAGGTGAGAATGCCGCCGATCAACTGGTCGTCTGCGGGTGACATGGGCCAGGCCCGGCCGCAGACGTCGTAAACGTCATAAACCATGCCCCGACTGAAGACGATCCAGGCCCCCAGAACCATCTGGGGTACCGCCACCAGCACCAGCAGAAATATTCGCCGGCCATATCCAAGAGAGGGGGTGTCGTGGGGTGAGCGGGGATCAAAAATCAGCCACCAGAACAGCAGGCCGTCGAGGAACATGCTCCAGTTCATGATCCAGTAAAGATCACGGCTGAGCATGGCGTCGAAATGAACCGTGGGCCACAGCCAGAAATACACCAGTCCGGCGAACAGGAACGCGGCGATCAGAGGCTGCTGGATGATCCGGTAGGCCCAGCGGATGGGCAGCGTCCACAAGCCAAGTACCGGCGCCAGCTGGCGGTGCCAGAAGCGGAATATGGGCAGCGGATTGGACAGCATCATCAGCATCGGCCCCAGATGGTGCAGAATCAGATGCTGGCCACGGTGAACGAAAAACATGTACTGGGAGTAGTAGTCGAACCAGGTCTGCATCACTCCGTAGCAGAGCACCAGTCCCAGAAAGTAGGCGAAGATGCGGATTGGCCCCGGGCGCTCTTCCGCTGGCATCAGCCGCAGCGCTACCAGATAACCGCTGGCGGCCAGCAGATAGGCCAGAATGGTGATCGGCGAGAAATCGTAGGGCAGCAGCAGCTTCCAGTTCATGAATGACGCCCGCGTGTTTGGCCAGATTTTATTAAATGTTATTGGAATGCCTTCACTGTTTGAGCATAGCAACATACCCCCAACAGAGGAAGCGGCTGCGAACGCGCTTCAGTCCGACTTTGAGCATTGCGGCGGTTTGGGTTTTACTGATAGGCAAGAGGGCCCGCAGGATCGGCCTGGGTAACCCCGTAAGGAGTTCTGGTATGGCGACGTTAAGTGAGGGTCTGCGGCCACCGTCGGTGATTGTCTTCGACTGGCACGGCACCCTGGTGGATACCCACGATGCCATGTTCAGCGCCATGGAAGACATGCTGCCCCAGTTGGAAGACCTGGGACTGGTAGAACGCCTGCTGCCGGAGGACCAGTGCCGCACGCCGGACGACGCCCGGCTGGTACGCTACATCCGGATATTCCGGCGTTTGCACCCACGGATTCTGGCGGAGCGACGGGTATCCCGCACGGACATCTTCAACGCCATTTTTGGGGATGACCGGGAAGCGCGCCTCATTGCCCATCAGGCCTATAACGACTGCTATCGCAAATACTTTGGCCAGGTCAAACCCTTCCAGCCCGGCGCCTATGAATATCTTACGGCGCTGAAAGCCATGGGCATCCGGCTGGCGGTGTCCACCAACCGCAACCGGGAGTTTCTTGACCGGGAACTGGAAACCGTGGACGAAGGCCGTTGGGCGGATCTGTTTGATGCGACCGTCTGCGCCGATGATGTCACCCAGTACAAGCCGGATCCGCAGGTGTTGCTCAAGGCGCTGGAAAAACTGGGCAAGCCAGCGGATGCCGAGGCGTGGTATCTGGGCGACAGCTATGTGGACATGCTCACCGCCACTAACGCGGGCATTGCAGGGGTATTTTATAATGGTGCGGGCTGGGAGCGTCAGCGCATCGATAGCTGGTTCAGTCACCGGGACGCCCCGGCCGCCGTTGTGGAAAGCTTTGAGGAGTTGATGGATCTTCTGGCCCTGCTGGAGCGTGAGCACCCGGAAAAATTCGCCATCACCCCGGCGGAAGCCCGGCCACAGCCGTTCCCGCCACCTGAGCGCCCCGAGCCCCGTATTGAGCCAGACTGGCACCCGGCCGTTGTCAGGCTGATCCGCCCTGCTGTCATTCTGTTCGACTGGCACGCGACCCTGGTGGACACCCTGGATGCCATGTATCACGCGGTGGACGATATGTTGCCGGAGTTCCGGGATCTGGGCCTGATGGATCGAATGCTGGCGCCCGAGGACAGTAAAACACCGGAAGACGCCCGCCTGGTGGCCTACGTGCGGGAGTTCGCCAGACTGCATCCAAAAGTGCGGGCCGACCGGAAGATCTCACGCACGGACATCTTCGAAGTGCTGTTCGGGGATGACCAGGAGGCAAAGCAGACCGCCCACAAGGCCTTCAATTTTCACTATCGCAAACACTACGGCACCGTAGCCGCCTTCGAGCCCCGGGTTCGGGATGTTCTTGAAGGTCTGCGCCGGCTGGACATACAGGTGGGGGTGATCACCAACCGTGACCGGGAGTTCTTCGAGCATGAGCTGGCGGCGGTGGACGGCACCGGCTGGGCCGAGCTGTTTGATGTGGATGTGTGCGGGGATGACACACCGCTTCGCAAACCCCACCCGGACCAGTTACTGCTGGCGATTCAGAAGCTGGACTACCCGCCGGATCCCAGCGTGTGGTACGTGGGCGACAGCACCACGGACGTGATTTCCGCGAAGCGTGCGGGGATGACTTCCGTGTTTTTCAACGGCGCCCAATGGGATCTGCCCTGGCTCAACCAGATCTTTCCGGGTACCCACAAACACCCCCATAAGCCGGATGTGGTGGTCAACGACTTTTCCGAGCTCTGGGCACTGGTGCTGGCCTGTGAAGAAGGACCGCCGTGACCGGGCCGCACCACCTTTACAGTGGTTTTACACCCGGGTCTGGCCCGCCACTCCCTGACGGGACTATGCTGGAGTTCCGTCATCAGGAGAGGAAAAGCGGATGGACAGGCGCGCATTTTATCCCGGCTTGCTGTTACTGGCCGGGCTCGCGGTGCTGTGCGGCCCGGCCAGTGCCAGCTTTCGCTGTGGTTCCTCGCTGGTTGCTATCGGCGCCTGGCCGGTAGAGGTGGAAGAGCGCTGCGGCCAGCCGGATTACGTGGCCACCTACCCGTCCGCCGCCATTGCCGGTATTGGCGTGGTGCAAGATATTGAGCACTGGTACTACAACCGCGGACCGCGGAAGTTCATCCGGCGGCTGGAATTCCGCAATGGCAAGCTTCACCGGGAAGACACCCTGGGTTATGGCTTCACCGGAAACAGCCCCGGCCCCTGTACACCGGCGGCCATTGATGTGGGTATCAATGAATACGAAGTGGTCGCCCGCTGCGGCGAGCCCCTGTCCAGTCGGGTGGAGTGGCTGGCGCCCCACGGACGCTACGGCGACGGCCGGATCGCGACGCAGCTGGTGGTGCCGGTGCAGGA
>CAZHAY010000151.1:0-5065 GCA_964530545.1 uncultured Marinobacter sp. | reverse complement strand
TGAACCTCCTGCGCCAAGCGGGAGAACTGCCGGCCATCCATGACCTGGAAATGGCCCTGGAACAGAACCCGAATGACCCCGATGCCCTCTACCAGCTGGCTATGCAGTACGCCCTGAACGACCGCAACCAGGAAGCCATGGAGCTGCTGCTACGCCTGATGGAAACTAATGCCGGCTACAAGGATGGCATCGCGAAAACGGCACTGGTGGAACTGTTCGAGAAGCTGGGCAACAGCAACCCGGATGTGCGTACCTATCGGCGGAAGTTGTATACGTTGATGCATTGATAGCTGAAAAGGCTCTGAGCGCGCAAGGCCAGCTTTGCGCGCTTTATCCCGAGAGTTTCAGCTTTTGAAACGTTTTTTATGTCTGTTGAATAGCCTGCCGCACCGTGTCATATAGTGCACCCACCGTCTGATCGAATACCCATCGAATAAACCGGAAGCTGAGATCAACCACTGTTGTCACGACGGCTCGTGCAAAGGCCAGCATATGGCCGAGCAGGCCACGGGTTTGTTCTGCGAAGCGGGCTGATGCCGAGGCGACTTCCTCAAGGGTGCGGGCTAACAGATCGTAGAAAGTCAGGGATGTTGTGACGCTCGCTTGTGCGAGTACCGCTGAGTAGTAACCGGCGTCTTTCAGCAGTGTAATCAGAGCAGCTGAGATTTTTTCCGCCCACTGGGTGGTAAATGAGGCTTCATGGCGCCGTTCATATTCCAGGCGTACGGGAGTATTCAGGTAATCCAGCGAACTCTGGTGCAGGCTTGTCCACTCCTGTGCGCTCGCCGTGTTGATGTAACCTGGATTACTGGTTCTGCCCATACCGTGAGCTGCGATGCTGATGCCCGAGCCGTTATCCAGCCGGTACTCGAAACCATCAACAGGGGCGTGCCTGAAAGGCCAGAGGGGAACACTGGGTACCGGATCTGCACCATGAGTGCAGCGATAGAGGCCTTCTGTAGCGTGGGTAAAGCTGGTGGAGAAGTTAGTCATCCCGACTCTTGGAGCTCCAAAGGTGTAGACTTTTACTGGCCTTCTATACTCCGCCTGAATCCATTCGCCGGTCAGTGAAGCCAGGGCTCCACCCAGACTATGTCCAACACAATGAACTCCCCGAACGGTTCCGCGTGTCATGTGGGGTGAGAGAATACGGGATAGGGCCGGCTTCATGCTCTCAAAGGCCTGGTTAAATCCCGAGTGCACATGTTGGCCACTGCTCGACACCGACAGCCCGACGTTGCTGTTAGTCAGCCAGTCATGGGTAGTCCTTGAGCCGCGCACGGCAATCACATGATGCCCAGCGAACTCGTTTTTACCATGTCCGACAATGGCGAAGCCGGAGCTTTTTCGAAACAGGCCGAAGAACACGCCTGTTGTGGCCTCGATTCGATTGTTGGGAAAACTGAACTCGAAATTTCTGGTGACTCCAGGGCTGAGCTCAAGTCTATAAACGCCGGACGGCGACGCTTCTTCAATGGCATAAACAGCCTGAGCTAGTTCTGATGCCATTTTTGGTGATATTGGTTGCATGCGATTTCCTTTCGCAATTGTTAACGGAGGTTATTCCCAGCGGCAAATACCAGAGATGTTGTAAGTTAGATGCGGTTTATCAGGTATGGGAATGTGTTGATATATGTCTTCGCTCGAGAAGTCGCACTTCAGGTTTCGGAGTTTATCCGAGATAACGGGCTCTTCCCGGATGTCATCTGTCACATAGAACCATAAAACGTAGCGCTGCCCCTGGTAGTCGGCGATCAGCACCTGACGAGTTCTTGCTTCCACAAAGGGTTTATTGGGAGTACGAGATCTGGTTGTGACTTCGTCGAATGAAAAGTGCCCTGAGTCGGATGACCGGGTGTAATCCAGCTTGAAGTTGCCGTCATAGCTGAGCTCCCGGGTAATCTCCAGTCCGGCGACAGGCTCCCCATTCATCGTAATCTGCCCCTGCACGGCGGGACATAAAAAAACGTCTACCTTTTTACCTAAACCAAACATCCCTGCGTGTCCTACGTTGAGATACAGCATTAATACGGCTAACGATGCCAATCGTCGTATGGATAAGGTCATGCACACGTACCGGAGCAGCGCCTGCTTCTTATCAGCATCGCTGTTTGATAAAAGGCGGAACAACCAGCCGGAATCGGCTTCGACTGGGAGCGTTTCCACAGCGTAAAAGCGTACGAGGTGCAGTCAGAGATGGGCAGGCAGTCAGAAGGGCTCGGCGTGCAGTGAACGCCGTATGCCTGACGCATAAGCGAAGAAGAAAGGATCATCGTCTCGTTCCTGGAAATATGAGCCACCCTGGCTCCGACATCGGTCAATTTACCAGTAGAAGGGTCTCTGTCAATCGCAAAAGCCTGGAACGTGATTTTGTCCCGTTTCGGCCTTTCCTGGCACCAGATGCTTCTGACGAAGAACTGCGGCCGGACGACATGGGCGCACGGTATTCAAAGCACATGGCTCTGTCCCTTTGCTCAGGGATTTGAATA
This sequence comes from uncultured Marinobacter sp., assembly GCA_964530545.1. Classification (GTDB taxonomy): domain Bacteria; phylum Pseudomonadota; class Gammaproteobacteria; order Pseudomonadales; family Oleiphilaceae; genus Marinobacter. Next base: position 2,576 of record CAZHAY010000151.1, on the reverse strand, counting down.
TCAATGCGCCCATGTCGGCTTGTATTACCCCAATAACGGCTTCAAATACCGCCCCGTATGAGACCGCTTGTTCTTAACCACATCCTCCGGCGTACCTTCGGCAATAATCTCACCGCCGCCAGAGCCCCCTTCCGGCCCCAGGTCGATGATCCAGTCGGCGGTTTTGATCACATCCAGGTTGTGTTCAATCACCACAATGGTATTGCCGTGGTCCCGCAGGCGCTCCAGTACGGTCAGCAGTTGCTGGATATCGTAGAAGTGCAGGCCGGTGGTGGGTTCGTCGAGGATATACAGGGTTTTACCCGTGTCCCGCTTTGACAGTTCCCGGGCCAGCTTGACCCGTTGGGCTTCACCGCCGGACAGGGTGACGGCGCTCTGGCCCAGACGGATGTAGGAGAGCCCCACGTCGATCAGCGTCTGTAGTTTGCGGGCCAGGAACGGCACCGGGTCGAAGAACTCCCGGGCTTCTTCCACGGTCATTTCCAGCACTTCGTGGATGCTCTTGCCCTTGTAACGCACCTCCAGGGTTTCCCGGTTGTAGCGCTTGCCCTTACACACGTCGCAGGGCACGTAGATATCCGGCAGGAAGTGCATCTCCACCTTGATCATGCCGTCGCCCTGGCAGGCCTCGCAGCGGCCGCCCTTGACGTTAAAGCTGAAGCGCCCCGGCTTGTAGCCCCGGCTGCGGGCTTCCTGTGTGCCAGCGAACAACTCGCGAATGGGCGTAAATATACCGGTGTACGTGGCCGGGTTGGATCTCGGGGTGCGACCAATGGGGCTCTGGTCGATATCGATCACCTTGTCCAGGTGATCCAGCCCTTTTATGGCGCTGTACGGACCGTGGCTGAGGGTAGTTGCCTTGTTCAGCCTGGTGGCAGCGACCGGGTAGAGCGTTCCGTTAATCAGGGTGGACTTGCCAGAGCCGGAGACTCCGGTAATGCAGGTCATGACGCCAAGGGGCAGTTCCAGGTCGACAGATTTCAGGTTGTTGCCCGTTGCCCCGGTCAGGGTCAGGGTTTTGCCGTTGCCTTCATTGCGTTTGGCCGGCACCGCAATCTCTCGGGTACCGCTCAGGTACTGCCCCGTCAGCGAGTTCTCGTTATTGATGATATCTTCCGGCGTGCCCTGGGCGACTACCTGACCGCCGTGGACGCCGGCACCGGGGCCGATATCCAGCACATGATCGGCGGCGCGGATGGCGTCTTCGTCATGCTCCACCACGATCACCGTATTGCCCAGGTCCCGCAGGTGGGTCAGGGTGGCCAGCAGCCGGTCGTTGTCCCGCTGGTGCAGGCCGATGGAGGGCTCATCCAGAATGTACATGACGCCCACCAGGCCGGCGCCAATCTGGCTGGCCAGACGGATACGCTGGGCCTCGCCGCCGGAGAGCGTGTCAGCGCTGCGCTCCAGGGTCAGGTATTCCAGCCCTACGTTCACCAGAAACTGCAGGCGCTGGCGTACTTCCTTGACGATTTTCTCCGCAATCTCGCCCTTGCGACCGGGCAGGGTCAGCCCGGTGAAATAATGGAAGGCGTCGCCCACGGGCATATGCGTGATGGCCGGCAGGTTGTGTTCGTCAATAAACACGTGCCGGGCACTGCGGCGCAGGCGCGAGCCACCACAGATCTTGCAGGGCTGGGTGCTCAGGTGCCGGGCAAGTTCTTCCCGCATGCCCTGGGATTCAGTTTCCCGGTAGCGCCGTTCCAGGTTCGGCAGAACCCCTTCAAACGGGTGCTCCTTCTGCATGATATGGCCACGGGAGTTGACGTAGCTAAAGGCAATGTCTTCGTCGCCGGAGCCGTACAGAACCACGTTCTGAAAGTCTTCCGGCAGGTCCGCAAAGGGCGTGTCCAGGTCTTGCCCGTAATGCTCGGCCACGCTGTTCAGCATCTGGAAGTAATACACCGCACGGCGGTCCCAGCCACGAACCGCGCCTTCGGCGAGCGTTGCGGCGGGGTTGTGCACCACCTTTTCCGGGTCGAAGAACTGACGCACGCCCAGTCCGTCACAGGTGGGGCAAGCCCCGGCCGGGTTGTTGAACGAGAAAATCCGCGGCTCCAGCTCGCTCAGGGAGTAGCCACACTGGGTACAGGCATAGCGCGCCGAGAAGGTAATGTCTTCGCCCTCGCCGTCCATGTCTGCCAACAGGGCAATGCCATCGGCCATTTCAAGAGCGGTTTCGAAGCTTTCTGCCAACCGCTGCTCCAGCCCTTCCTTAACGCGGAAACGGTCGACCACCACGTCAATAGCGTGCTTCTTTTTCTTGTCCAGGGGCGGCACATCATCAATGTCATAAACATAGCCGTCCACCCGCAGGCGGATAAAACCCTGGCTGCGCATGGTGTCGATGACCTGCAGGTGCTCGCCCTTGCGGTCGCGGATCACCGGCGCCACGATCATCAGTTTGCTGCCCTCGGGCATGGCTAGTACCTGATCCACCATCTGGCTGACGGTCTGCGCTTCCAGCGGCTGGCCGTGGTCCGGGCAGCGGGGTTCGCCGGCCCGGGCGAACAGCAGGCGCAGGTAATCGTGGATTTCCGTGATGGTGCCCACGGTGGAGCGCGGGTTGTGGGAGG
>CAZHAY010000150.1:0-5081 GCA_964530545.1 uncultured Marinobacter sp. | reverse complement strand
CCGTGATGGTGCCGACGGTGGAGCGCGGGTTATGGGAAGTGGATTTCTGTTCGATGGAAATAGCTGGCGACAAGCCTTCGATGTGGTCTACGTCCGGTTTTTCCATCATGGACAGAAACTGGCGGGCATAGGTGGACAGCGACTCTACGTAGCGGCGCTGCCCCTCCGCGTAAAGCGTGTCAAACGCCAGGGAAGACTTGCCGGACCCGGACAGCCCGGTGATCACAATCAGCTTGTCACGGGGCAGTTCCACATCGATATTCTTCAGGTTGTGCGTGCGTGCGCCTTTGACCTGGATGGTCTCCATAGTGCTCCTCTGGCTAGGTAAATTCCGTGCCCTCCCTGACACTGTTAAATGAGGCAATCCCTGGCACATGTCGGAAACGGAATACACCAGTATAACCGGTTACGGCCCTCGACCAAGGGCCAGACAGTCAGGTCTTTCCGAGAGGCCGGGCACTCGCTGCATCAGGTCAGGCTGTGGGGTGTCGCGCACGTATCCGCCGCGCTGATCTGGTAAACTGCCGGGCCTTACCGATTCAACTTGCTTTATCAGGACACTGTGACACCACGATGATTCCTTCGGAACGCCGCGCCGTCGCCGCCATCGCCTCTGTGTACGCCACGCGTATGCTGGGCCTATTTATGGTGCTGCCGGTTTTCGCGCTATTGGGGCCGGAACTGACCGGCGCTACACCGGCACTGATCGGCCTGGCCATCGGCATTTACGGCCTTACCCAGGCATGCCTGCAGGTACCGTTCGGCACATTGTCGGACCGGTTTGGCCGTAAGCGCCTGATCTATCTGGGGCTGCTGATTTTTGCGGCGGGCAGTGTGCTGGCGGCTGTGTCTGATCATATCTACGGCGTGATTGCAGGTCGGGCCCTGCAGGGGGCGGGGGCTATCGCCAGTGTGCTGATGGCTCTGGTCAGCGATGTTACCCGTGCTGATCAGCGCACCAAGGCCATGGCCAGTATCGGCGTCACCATTGGCTTATCGTTTTCACTATCATTGATTATCGGTCCGCTGCTGGGACAGTGGGCCGGCCTGACCGGTATTTTCGGAATGACCGCCGCGCTGGCCCTGGTGGCCATGGTTATCGTCTGGCGTCTGGTGCCGGACCCACCGGCGATGGTGACAGAGGGCGAGCACCTGCCCACGCGAACGATGCTGGCCCAGGTACTGACGGACCCGCGCCTGTTGCGGCTGGATTTCGGGATTTTTGCGCTGCACCTGGTGCTGACGGCGCTCTTTATCCAGGTGCCATTGTTACTGTCCGGCAAGCTGGAGCTACCACAGGGGGATATGTGGTGGTTCTATCTGACCGTCATGGTGACGTCATTCTTCGCCATGGTGCCGTTTATTATCATTGGTGAGAAGAAGCGCCAGATGAGAACCATTCTGTGCGGTGCCATTGCCTTGCTGACTCTCGCGACAGCGGCACTCTGGCAGTGGTCGGCTTCACTGACGGCGGCCTGGTTCGGGCTGTTTTTCTTCTTTATGGCGTTCAACCTCCTGGAAGCCAGCCTGCCGTCACTGATCAGCAAGGAGTCACCAGCCGGTGCCCGCGGTACCGCCATGGGGGTCTATTCCACCTCCCAGTTCGCCGGGGCTTTTCTGGGCGGCGCCGTGGGTGGTCTGCTGGCGGGGTGGGCCGGCGCCGATGGGGTTTTCGGTCTGATGGTGGTGGCGTTATTAGCCTGGCTTGTGGTAGCTGTCACCATGCCGGAGCCTCGCTATCGGGACCGGCAGGGAAACGTGGTAGAGTTGACGACAGCGCATGCTGACGATCAGGCGGCAGACATGAACAAGACACAGCAGGGGTGAAACATGGCAAGAGGCGTTAACAAGGTCATTCTGATTGGTAACCTGGGGCAGGATCCGGAAACCCGCTACACGCCTAACGGCAACGCGGTGGTGAATCTCTCCCTGGCGACCGATGAGAGCTACAAGGACCGTCAGACCGGCCAGCTGGTTCCGAAGACCGAATGGCACCGTATTGTCATGTTCGGCAAGATTGCAGAAATCGCCGGCCAGTACCTGCGCAAGGGCTCAAAGGTATATATCGAAGGCAAACTGCAAACCCGCAAATGGCAGGGACAGGACGGCCAGGATCGCTACACCACGGAAGTGGTTGTGGACATCAACGGCCAGATGCAGATGCTGGATAGCCGTGGTGCTGGCGGCGGCGATATGGACCAGAGTATGCCACAGGGCCGTCCGCAGCCCCAGCCCCAGCAGAGCCAGCCTCAGCAGGGCCAGCCCCAAGGTAATTATGGTGCTCAGGGTGGTCAGCAAGGCGGCGGCTATAATCAGCCGGCGGGCGGGCAGGGCAATATGCCTGAGCCAATTGATGATTTCGACGATGATATTCCCTTTTAATATGTCGCTTATATATAGGTGAATATCCTAAAATAATTAAAGTTTACAAAAGGCCTCCAAACGGAGGCCTTTTTTGTAACCTAATCGCAAAAGCCTGTTAAATATCGCGCTAGCCCTATTATTAAGATCTGTTCATTAATTAGAATGAGGTGTACTGAGACGAAATCCATTTTTGATCAGGTAGGTTTCCGTGTCCCTGGCGCAATCGTTCAAAGGGCTTTTCAAGGCTGGTAAAAAGGACCGGGTTTCACTGGAGATCCGGCCGGACGGTATTGCATGGAGCCGACGCGGAAAAGATATGCTGCCGGGTTTCGTCGAATGCACCCCGGCCCGTCGTCGGGAAGCGTTGCTCAACATTATTTCAGAGCAGCGGCTGGCCGGCGCGGGCACCACGCTCGTCCTGCCACTGGATCAATATCAGGTATTCCAGCTGGAGCGGCCCGAAGCTCTGGCCGATGCGGACCTGGCAGATGCGCTGAAGTGGAAACTCAGGGACCTGCTGGATTTCAGCCCCTCCGAAGCCGTCTGTGATGTCTTTCCTTTTCCTGCCGATGCCGCCCGTGGCCGGGGTGATCTGGTCAATGTGGTTGCGGTCAGGCGCACGGTGATCAGCGAATCCGTCGCGCTCATGGCGGAGGTTGGCCTGAAACTGCAGCGGATCGATATCGCCGAACTTGCCCTTCGCAACCTTCTTGCGCGGTTGGATTCCTCCGGCCGGGGGGCGGCCCTTGTGCAGCTCAAGGAGCACTACGGCCATATGGTCATCGGCAAGGGTAATACGCTCTATCTGTCTCGCCGACTGGATGTCACCAGCCGGGAATTGCGCGAAGTCGCCAGTCAGGAGGCCGCCGTTCAGTCTCTGGCTCTGGAAATGCAACGGTCCCTGGACTACTACGAGAGCCAGCTCGGACAGGTACCGCCATCAGTTATCAATCTGGTTACGAAGGATAACCTGTTGCCCCTGACGTCGATGCTGGGGGCGTGGCTGGCTGTAGGCGCACAAACGGTGGACTGGGCGCAACTTGGTCTTTCCATCGCACCGGACAGCCGTTGCCTGGTGGCCTGGAGTTCCGCCCTTGGCACCCAGGAGGTGTCCGAATGATCCAGCGGGTGAATCTCTACAAGGCTGAATTTCAGCCCCGTCGCCAGTGGCTTGCCGCCCGCCAGGGGATGGCCGTTATCGTTTTGACGCTGATGATCGTGGGCATTGCGGGTGGCTGGTTCCGATACCAGGCTGCCGAGAGGGCGCAGGCGCTGGCTGCAGAGCAGGCCACCAATGAACAGTTGCTGGTCTCTCTGGAGCAACTGGGTGGGGAAATCCAGAATCGCCGCCCGGACCCGGCGCTGGAACAGGCCATCGAGCGTGTCACCGACACCCTCGCGCGGCGCCAGCGCCTGCTGGGTCGTGTTGAGCGTCTGGCCAATAATCCATCAGGCGGGTTTTCAGCTTCGATGACTGCCCTGGCGAGGCAAATACCCGAGGGTCTCTGGCTGACCGGCCTTAACCTGCAACCCGGGCAGATTGTGCTGTCCGGCCGTACCAGCGCCGGACGTCTTGTTCCCCAGTATCTGGAACGACTGGGCGAGGAGCCCGCGTTTGCCGGCCACGCCTTCGGCGATTTTGCCCTTGAACGCTCTGACGACCACCCGTGGATCGAATTCCGTGTTGCAACAAGTCGTGACCGGGAGGGCGGCCAATGAAGCGCTGGTTGCAATGGTATGACGACCGTCCCATTCGGGAGCGGGGGCTGATCCTGCTGACCCTGTTGGTGTTGATCGTTCTGGCAGGGTTCGAGCTGTGGGTTTCGCCCGGGATGGACCGCGCAGGGCGGGCCGAGGCGCAATTGCAGAACCTGAGGACAGAGCGCAACAGCCTGCTGGCGCAACAGTCCCAGCTGCAGCACCAGTTACAGGAAGATCCTGCCCTGGAGCTACGCCGCACCCTGGAAGCCCGCCAGCGCCGCCTTGAGCGAATCGACCAGCAGGTGGCAGAGACCACCGGCCAACTGATCGCGCCCAGGCAGATGGTGGTTATGCTGCAGGACATGCTTGCGCCGGAGGCAGCGTTAACATTACAAAGCGTTAAGCTTCTGGCCCCCCAGCCGATATATGAAGAAGACGCCACCGGCAAAGACGAAGCAGGCCACGGGCCTCTGCTATACGCCCATGAAGTCGATATCACCGTCGCTGGCGGTTATCTGGAGATACTGACCTACCTGCAAAAACTCGAAGCCCTGGATGAACGCCTGGGCTGGGTAATGGTGGATTACGCCATTGATGAATGGCCACAGGGCAGCGCCCGGATCCGCGTGCGCACCCTGGGCCTCGAGCCGGCCTGGCTGGGAGTCTGATATGGCCCGTTGGATGGTAATTCTGCCTGCCCTGCTGATCAGCAGTTACGCGGCGGCCCTGCAGGACCCGACCCGCCCTGGGGGGCAATCAACGCCGACGTCGATGGCGTTGGTGGAGCAGGCGCCTGCGGTTGAGTTGAGTTCCATTGTCTACAGCGCGGAGCGACGCGTAGCAATCATTAACGATGTACCAAGGAGGGAAGGCGAGACTTTCGATGGGATGCGGCTGAAGCGAATACATCCCGGCCGGATTGAGCTGGTGGTGAACGGACAGGTGCTGCCGGTGCACCTGGCCCATCCGCCCAGGATCCGGGCCTCACAATAAGCGGTGAGCTTGTAGTATGAATT
>CAZHAY010000149.1:0-5095 GCA_964530545.1 uncultured Marinobacter sp. | reverse complement strand
CAGCCGGGTTGTCCCCGGGCAAGGGTTGCCGCAGCAGCACGTGGATACGTGTGCCTGGCTTGGTGTTGTTGACCGCCATGGTGCCGGACAGGGCCAGGGCACGGTCACGTATGCCCTGCAGGCCGAAGCCGGAGCCCACGGCGGACGGCTCGATGCCCCGGCCGTCATCACGTAAATCGACAAGCAGCCAGACATCGTCGTTGCGCAATCCAACCCGCAATTTGATGGTGAACCGGCTTGCCCGGGCATGGCGCACGCTGTTGGTCACCGCCTCCTGGATGATCCGCCACACGGCCAGTTGCGTGTCGGCGTCCAGTGCTTCCAGCAGGGCCGGTTCGCCCTGAAGGTCGAATGACAACCGCATGCCGGCCTGATCCAGCAGCTCGCTCAACGGACCTTCGCGCAGGGCGCGCAGCAGGCCGAACTCGTCGAGCACGGCCGGGCGCAACGAATCCGACAATTGCCGGACCGTGCGCCGCATGTCGCCAAGCATGCCGTAGACCGCCTGGATCGTGTCGCCCGGCCCGGCTGGTGCCAGGACCGGTTCCATCAGCTTGATCCGGGTGTGCAGGGCGGTGATGCCCTGGCCCAACTCATCATGCAGGTCGGCGACCAGGCGGCGGCGCTGCTCTTCTTCAAGGCGCAGGTTGCGTTGTGCCGACTCGCGCAGGGATCGGCCCAGCCGTTCCAATTCATGTTTGCGCTGCTGCAGGGCAACCGTGCTGGCGCGCTGGCTGTCCATGGCGGAGCCGAGCAACAGCGCGGCCGCGGCAACGATCACCAGCATCATCTGGGCGACGATCGCCTCGTCGGGCGGCGTGTAGTGAGGCAGGTGCACCGGAATCGAGGCCAGGCCGACCACGGTGATGGCGATGGCGGCGCCGCGCCATCCGTGGCGCCAGGCGAAATACACCGGTGGTGCGATCGACAGGGCGCGACCGAACTGGTGCAGGAAACTGCCACTGTCGGCATCACGCAGGTAGACCAGGGCCAGCGCGGGCAGCGCCAGGCCGATGAGGGCTTCCAGCAGCAGCCAGCGCGGCAACGGCAGGCGGATGGAATACCCGGCGATCACCGTAGGGGCGATCAGCAGCATGCCGGTCAGATTGCCCAGGAACAGTCCCAGCGCCAACGCGGTGTAGCTGATATCCATGAACAGGTAGTGCGGCGCGACCCGGACCAGGACTACGCCGGCCAGGCCCACCCACACGGCGGTGATCACCATGGCGGCGAGCATGCGCGCCATGTCGATGCTGCGGTTCAGGTCCACCGTCCGGCCGCGCCAGCGCAGCCAGGCCAGCGCAAGGTAGGGCCCCAGCGGTTGCGGTATCACTGCCAACAGCGCCCACGGAAATTGGCCGGGACTGTATTTGATCTCGATCAGCAACCGGCACAACCACTCCGCTGCCAGCAACCACGGCCACAACCGGACCGGCACCATGAGCAGCAGGGCGAAGGTCAGCCCGGTCGGCAGATAGAAAAAATACCGTGAGTAACCGCTCAGAACGCCATGCAGCAGGCAGTACACGCCCGCCAGGGCCAGGCATTGAACGATCGGTGGCAGTGCGCCCAGATGGCGGGCAAACGGTGCGGCAGCAGGAAGGTTCCGGGTGGCAAGCATTAATCTGGATCAGCCCTCTACAGGGGTGCTGCCGATGGTCGTCCGACGATTGCACGCAACGCCCGGAAGCCCCCCGGTTGCCTGTATCCGGTCCGGGGCCGGCATTTGCATCTTAACCCGGTGGCTGTACGCCCGGTCCGGGGCCGCGGAGCCCATCGATGCCCGACGACACAGGCGCCGTGCCGGTCAGGATTCCGTAGTCGGGATTTCTGCCACTGGCTCAGGTGTTGGCAATGCCGGCACCTCGGCCTGCTCTTCGGTTTCCTTCGGGCTTTCCAGCAGGAAATCGTTCATCGCCTGCCTTTGTTCCATGCAGAAGGAGATGAACGTCTCACGGCGTACCGCCAGCCGCAGAGGAAATGGCAGTGCCTCGTGCAGGCTCAAAAGTGCGGTCATCAGTGACTCGTTGTCATTGATGTACTCAAGGAAGACCTGCTTCAGATCGTCGCCGATGAACCTTTGCACCCGTGGCCAATACCGGGTGCTGATGTTCGCCTTGAACGTGTCAAGAGGGTTGTTGTTCATTGCTCTCACTGGTCCCGGCTGCCGGCTCAGTGGTGACATCGCCCAGTTCGGGCAGTTGGCCTGCCAAGGCGATCAACCTTTGCCTGACGGCTTCCATCTCGTCGCGCTTTTCCGCCAGCTTCAGCGGCAGCTTTGGCCGGCTCTGGATACTCTCTTTCCTGATCGCGTGGAAAAGGAAGGACAGGAACATGAATAGGGTCACCCAGATCAGCAGGGAGCCCAGGGTTTGGCCCAAAGTCCAATCATTCGTGAACTTGCGGATGAGCGTGACCACCGGCCAGGCGTAGGCTGCACCCCTGAAGAGTTTCTCCAGGTTGCGGTAGAGCTTTATTTCACCCGGCAAGTCCTTGATTTCTTTTTCGACGGTGGTGATCTGATCCTTCAGTTCTCCGATCTGGCCCTGGACTTGCAGATAATCCTCGACGGTTGTCTTTTTCCGGGGCGGGAAATCGGCAAAGACCTGTTGGATTGCGCGCCGGATGTTCTCCAGGCGGATCAGGTCGTCATGGGTGTCCAGACAAAGCAGGACGGCATCATGATCTTTGACCTCCGCGGCGATCGTCAGGGCGTTGATGAAACGCCGAGCATCGTCTGCGTCATGGCTGCTGACGGCAGTCTCAAGATCGGTCTGCCATTTTATGATCAGCCTTTTTGCCAGGCGCTGTTTGTCCTTGTCATCGGTAGCCTCCAGAAGGCGGTCCGTGATGGCTGACAGGTCGCGGCTGTTCTTGGCCAGCAGGCCGACCTTCACCACTTCGTAGATGTCATTTCTATTCAAGTTGGCCATGAGGCGCCTCAGGTTGCGGCTGCTGCGAAACTCAGGGATGCAGCGGTGAGGATGTACCCAGCCATGCGCAGGCGGGCAAGCGTAGGCACCATGTCCAGGCAGCCATCGGGACCGGTAACCCGGTAATCACCGTCAAATATGGCGACCGTCATCGCCGTGCCGTAACCGAATTTCTTGGGCCGGACAACATCCAGACCGTGTTGATGACCCTGCTGCACCATCCGGGCATGCCAGTCATTGCGCAGCCTGACGCGCTCGGTGGGCTCTTCGACCCAGATCTTGAAGCACAGCCGATCCTGCTCAAGCTGCAGGTAGGCGCGGCCGCCGGGGCCATCTTTGGCATGCCACCAGAAGGCCTGGAAACCGCCGCTGGGATTGGCGACGTAGCGCCAGCGTCCGTCTTGAAGCTGCAATTGCAGTTGACGATAGAAACCCTGCCAGGCAAGTGCCGACCAGACCGCAACCGGCTGATGGTTGAAGGCGTCGACCTCGCCGTCCACTAACGACAGGTGGTCATGAAAGTCGCGCACGATGGCGTTGGTTTCGATGCCGGCCTGGTCGCGAAGAAGGGCAAGCAGGTCCTTTCTCGAAAGCACTGCATAGCCGGCATCGTGCACGGCCTGGTACGAGCCCTGCTCGAAAGTCTGCACATAAACCGGAATTATGTTTTCCCGCGGGTATCCCTCTTCAACGAGGAGCTTGAGGTAGCGGGCCAATTGCCCGGAGTGTTCAAGTCCACCCGCCTTGTCTTCGATGCAGATGGCGATCCTGGAATTGATGACGACAAGGATGTCGATGCTGCGGTATTGCCGATGGATGGCCAGCGAGGAGATCTCCGGCATCCGGTGGCCATGCAGTTCCATGATCTTGGCGATGAAGCGCGCGCCCAGGTCGTGAAGTCCCGGGTCGGCGGCGGCATTTTTGGGATCGGCCCATGCCAGCAACCAGCACAGAATCGCGTCCTGGGACAGTTCCGACGTGGCGTAACCGAACAGGTTGGGGCGACTCATGGCTGGCCGCACCCTGTTGCCGGCGGGACCATTGCCGACTCCGCATCCCACATCGTCACGCTCATTGCTCCCGCCGCCCGGTGACAGACAGCCACTGGCGCGGCAGACGCAGAGGCCGGTTTGGCAGCGGACTGACCACTTCAGTTTGGGAGCGGCAATACGGGGACGGCACGGTATGAAGATCCCATCGAGGACACAGCTTCGAGTTTCGCCGCCGGTTGCACTCGGGTACATAAGAATTATTCCTACTTTCTTTTGCTGGAGCATCGGCCGCCGCAGTATGGCCAGCGGCTAAAGTGTGCTGATGATCCAGGTGGCACTCATCGACGACCACGCCATCGTGCGCGAAGGTTTCCGGGCGCTGATCGAGCGCGAGCCGGACATGGCCGTGGCCGGGGAATTCGTTTCAGCCGCGCAGGCCGAGGCGGCGATGACGCCCGGCATCGCCTGGGATGTGCTGGTGCTGGATATCTCGATGCCGGCGTTGAACGGGCTGGTGGCGCTGCCGCGCCTGTTGCAGCGCGCGCCGGCGACCCGCATCGCGGTGCTGAGCATGCATGATCGCCAGCCCTACATCAGCGAGGCGATGCGCCTGGGTGCCAGCGCCTACATCAGCAAGGCCGCCGCACCCGATGAGCTGGTGACGGGCATCCGCACCGTGATGACCGGGCGGACATACCTGAGCTCGGACCTGGTGCAGCGGCCATCAGCGCCCGGCAGCCTGCTGGAGCAGCTGACCGCGCGCGAGAAGCAGGTGTTGCGCCTGCTGGTGCAGGGCAAGGTGCCCAAGCAGGCGGCGGCCGAGCTGGGGATCAGCGTCAAGACCGCCTATGTGCACCGCAGCCAGGTGCTGAAAAAGCTCGGTGCCCGCAATGACATGGAGCTGTATCGCCACGCCCTGGGCAGTGGCCTGCTGGAGTCCTGAGCAGGGCTTCCGGTTAGGTGCCGCCAATGATGGGTTGCCGGGTCGATGGTCCGTCCGGGTGGCCTGGTGGTGGCCGTGCTCAGACTTCGATCGCGGCCAGGTCGCCCTTGTCTTCCAGCCATGCCTTGCGGTCGGGCGCACGCTTTTTGGCCAGCAGCATGTCCATCAGGCTGCGGGTGGCGCCGGCGTCGTCGATGTCCAGGCGCAGCAGGCGCCGGGTGTCCGGG
>CAZHAY010000148.1:3203-5148 GCA_964530545.1 uncultured Marinobacter sp. | reverse complement strand
ATACCCTGGCTGCTGGCCACCTGTCGGGCCAGTCGCATGGCTTCATTCTCTTCCATTTCCTTCAGCGACTTCACCAGCTCATGGGTTTCCGGGATGCCCGTCTGTTCCGCCAGGCTGCGATAGATCTCAACAATCCGGTCATGGAAAGAGAAAACCTCCCGGGAGATACCTTCAAAGCCGAGGGACGCAAATTGACTGTCCTCCGGGTCCGGGACTTTCATCGGGCTCCGGGTAAGGTAATCATACAAGCGGGTCTGCAGGGTATTGGGCGCGGCCTGGCGCTGGAACTCCCTGGTGATGCGTTCCAGTTCTCTTTCATGGCGCGCCAGATAGTTCAGTAGTGCCTGAGCCTGCTCATCCTGATGATCTGCTGCACCTTCTTCCAGGGTTGTGGCCAGACGCGTGTGCATGTTCCGGACCCAGTCGATCAGCTCTTCGTAGGTTTTGATTTCCATAGCCGTTCTCCTCCGGGATAGGTTTCGGTTACCTGATAAAGCCTAACCCAGGAATCCCAGAGCATCCATGAAATCACCATCATCTGGTCAGGGCAGGGCCACCGCCTCGAACCGGGCCAGTTCATGGCCCTTGTCGTCCAGCAGTTTCAGCACCTTGCCCTCCAGAAACACGCCGGCCGTGTCCGCAAACACTTCGTAAAGCCTCGCCTCATAGCTGTCGTTGGGGCAGGCCATGCGGGTGCTGGCCATGGAGTCGAACAGCAGGTTGGCGCCAGCGACCGTGTATTCGCCCACAAACCGGTTACAACCACTGAAACCGTTCACCTTGCTGTCGTCCCGAAAGATCATATGGGGTTCGCCCTGCTCACCCTTTGGCACCTCGATCTCATCGCCGTGCAGGGCCATTAACTTCCAGTAAGTGTTGGTCAGCGGCGCCGTGGGAATGGCACCGGAGGTGCGGGAGTGCGGTCCTGTGGCGCAGGCGGCCAACAGCAGCAGGCATCCGGTAACAATGAGCAGACGCAGGGCGGAAGCTCCTTTCATCATTTGTATTTCCTTCTGTGCGTGACGGCCGGCGGACGGCCGATTTTCTCGGAAAGTTCCTATCATACCAGCGTGTGGGCACGGCGGCGCTGTCCGGTAATGACAATTCCGATAACTCCACCTTTGCCGCGCTGTCAGCCATATTATCGCCCGGCAAACCAGTGCTAGACTGCTGATAGGTTCCGGGCGGAAATCCATAACCCCCGGACTTCTCATTGCTCCTTTTATCGCACCCCGAGGGACGCCATGGCCGTGATCACGCAAAAACACGCCCGGATGGTACTTGACCGGGAACGTCGCAAGGTAAAGCAGGACGATATCGAGATCCTGCTGGATCGCCAGAAAAAAATTGAAGCCAAGGTTCGCAACGGCGGTAAGCTCAACCGTTTTTCCACCGATGTGCGGTTGATGTTCTCGCTGCTGCGAGACTACTGGAACGGGCGCTATCGGCAGATTCCGTGGAAGAGCGTGGCCGCTATTGCCGGTGCCCTGCTGTACGTGCTCAATCCCCTGGACCTCATCCCGGATGTGCTGATCGGTTTTGGTCTGCTGGACGACGCCGGCGTGGTCGCCGTATGCCTGAAGCTGGTGGAGTCCGACCTGCATCGATACGCCGCCTGGAAAGAGCTGGACGCTGAGAACGCGGCGGGCACGGTCAGCATGGGCGCATGAAGCCGACCACCAGGGCCTGATATCAGGCTTGATGTGCATCAACGCCATTGACGGCACTATGCTTTAGGGTGATTCATGCCGTGCAACGGCTTCGCTCACCAACCATCAGGGCCAGCCATGGATTTCAGCTATTCCGAGGATGCTCGTCAGGTGCAGGACCTGATGCAGCGGTTCATGAAAAAACACGTGCTGCCGCGTAACAGCGACTGGCTACACAGCGCCGGACAGGGCGTTTATCCTCTGGAAGTGGTTGAACCGCTCAAGGCCCAGGCCCG
>CAZHAY010000148.1:1919-3103 GCA_964530545.1 uncultured Marinobacter sp. | reverse complement strand
ATCAGTATGTGATCGACGGTCGTAAATGGTTCATTACCGGCGCCAACCATCCTAACTGCAAGTTCGCCATTGTCCTGGGGCGCTGCGACGACGGACCAGGGGGCAGCCGTCACGAGCAGCACTCCATGGTGATCGTGCCAATGGACGCTCCCGGCGTGGAGATCGTCCGTAACATCCCCATCATGCAGCACCACTCGCCTGAAGGGCACTGTGAGATCGCCTTCCGTAATGTCTGTGTGCCGGCGGAAAACCTGCTTGGCAAGCCGGGGCAGGGCTTTGCCATGGCTCAGGCCCGGCTGGGTCCCGGCCGGGTACACCACTGCATGCGCACCATTGGCCAGTGCGAGCTGGCACTGGAAATGATGACCGAGCGCGCCCTGGAGCGCCGTACCTTCGGCAAGTTCCTCAGTGAATACGACAACGTGAGGGACTGGATCGCCGAATCCCGGCTGGAAATCGACCAGGCCCGCCTGCTGGTACTGCAAGCGGCCTGGAAGATGGACCAGTACGGCAACCGCGCTGCGCAGGTGGATGTCTCTGCCATTAAGCTGGTGGCGGCACGACTGCAGACCCGAGTGGTAGACCGGGCCATGCAGGTGTTCGGCGCCATGGGCCTGACCCCCGACACGCCGCTGGCCTTCCTCTGGACCTGGGGCCGCGCCCTGCGGTTTCTCGATGGCCCGGATGAAGTGCACCTGCGTACCGTCGCCCGGGCCGAAATCGAGAAAGCGAAAGAGCACCGGGGCTCAACGGCGGCGTATTACTACCTCCGCTGAGGCCCGGCCACGTTAACCGGCTACGGCGGTTCCCCGCTCCCGGGCAAACTGCAGGTAGAAGTCCAGGCTGTCTGGATTGGCCATGGCATCCGGACTGGCCACCTCGGATAAGGGCTTGCCCAGCAGCAGCTTGCGAATGGGCAATTCCATCTTCTTGCCGGTCAGGGTGTAGGGAATCTCTTTGGTGACGATAATCTCGTTGGGTACGTGACGGGCTGACAGATTATCGCGAATGGCTGCCCGGATACGCCCTTTCAGGTCATCATCCAGCACCGCCCCTTCCCGCAGCACCACGAACAGCGGCATATAGGATTCCTGCCCCAGATACTCCAGGTCGACGATCAGCGAATCCATAACCTCCGGCACTTCCTCCACCACCCGGTAGATCTCGCCGGTGCCCATGCGCAC
>CAZHAY010000148.1:0-1819 GCA_964530545.1 uncultured Marinobacter sp. | reverse complement strand
GGTGCCACCAGCACGTCATCCCCGATCTCATCCATGATCCAGCGGTAGCCTTCCTCAGGTAACGGCGAGCCGGTGGAGCCGACGGAATGGATACGACTGAGATCGGCATACTCCCGGGGATGAATGCCGGCCTTTTTGCAGTTGAGGAAATAAGCCGCGCCCGCGCCGAAGAAGCTGACCCCGGTTTCTCCGGCGAACCGCCAGAGCGTACCCAGGTCCGGATAGCCCGGGTTGCCATCGTAGATACAGATGGTCGCGCCCAGCAACAGGCCGCCAATCTGCGCATTCCACATGATCCAGCCGGTGGTGGTGAACCACAGGTAGCGATCGTCCGGCTGCAGGTCCATATGGAGACCCTGCCCCTGAAGACCTTCCAGCAACGCGCCCCCATGGCTGTGCACGATGGGCTTGGGCATTCCGGTCGTGCCGGAGGAATAGACCACCCACAGGGGATGGTCGAACGGCAGTTGCTCAAACGCCATGGGTTCGTCATGGGACAGCATATCGGACCAGCGCACACCGTTTTCCAGCCCGGCGCCCGGGTCCAGATAGGGCAATAACACCACCTGCTCCACGGTTGGCAGTTCCGCCTGCAGCTGGCGAACCACGTCCATGCGGTCAAAGGTTTTGCCGCCGTAGCGATAGCCATCAACGGTAATCAGTACCTTCGGGTCAATCTGCCGGAAGCGGTCGATGACGCTGCGGGTACCCATGTCCGGGGAGCAACTGGACCAGATGGCGCCGAGGCTGGCGCAGGCATAGAAGGCAATCACCGCTTCCGGAATATTGGGCAGGTAGGCGACTACGCGGTCGCCGGGCTGAACACCCATGTTGCGCAGGCCATGGGCGAAAGACGCCACCTGCTTTTTCAGATCGCCCCAGGACAGCTCCTGCAAGGAACGGGTTTCCGAGCGGGAAATGATCGCGGGCCGGTCCGGCTCATCCTCATGGAACCGGAACGCCTGCTCAATCATGTTCATGCGCGCCCCTGGGAACCAGGTGGCGCCCGGCATCCGGTCGCCGTCCAGAACCTGGGAATAAGACGCAGAATGACGTATCCCGAAGTAGTCCCAGAAAGCGGCCCAGAAGTCTTCCAGCTGGTCAACGGACCACCGCCAGAGCGCATTGTAATCTTCGAAAGACAGGCCCTTTTCGGCCTTCAGCCACTGCATGAAATCATGCATGCGGCTGCGTTCGATGCGGGCCTGGTCCGGTTGCCAGAGGCAGGTGGGGGTCTGGTCGGTCATGGTCGTCTCCGTTTGTTATTGTCGACAGGTTGTTGTAGAAATCCCTTAGCTGGCGCTGGTATCAGTTGACTGGTTGAGTAGTTCAACTATACCTTTGACGTTAGTCAGAAACTCATCCGTTGGCGCCAGCCACCAATTTGGGAGGGCATTTTCATAGTTAAAAATAATGAACGCTCGGATTGAATAGAACAAGCGCTCGCTATACAGTCAAGAACGCTGAGATACAAATACAAGAAGAGAACTGTCACTACGGCAGTGCAATCAGGAGAAAATCATGTTAAGAAACAAGAAGACCGGACTGTTCACCGGCACCATGATCGGCCTGTCCATGGCCATCTCATCCATTACCTACGCTCAGGAAGGTCCCATCCGGATCTCCTACATCGAGCCGCTCTCCGGCCCATTCGCCAACGTCGGTGACGCGGGCCTGAAACACTTCCGCTTTGCGGCTGAAAAGATCAATGAAGAAGGCGGCATTCTGGGTCGCGATGTCGAAATCGTGGCCATGGATAACAAGCAGAGCCCTTCTGAGTCCGTGCAACTGGTCCAGCGTTCCGTTGACCAGGGCATCC
>CAZHAY010000147.1:0-5220 GCA_964530545.1 uncultured Marinobacter sp. | reverse complement strand
CCGTCCACTTCGTTCCAGAGCAGTAATTGCGCTTTGGTCTGATAGGACAGGTCCTGCAGGGTCCGCAGATTTTCTTCCAGCGCCGCCAACTGCCAACTCTCCGCCAGCTGCTGGTTAACCAGGGAGTCCGTTGCACGGGACGCTTGCGCAATGACCGACCAGCTTATGGCCCCCAGAGCAGCCAGGGCGGCCAGAGCAAGAAAAGCAAAGGTGAAGATTCGAGCGCGAACGGTGAGGAACATGCCAACTCCGAGTGAAAATCATGCTCGAACGGTAAGCTGGCTTTGTGACAGTCAAGTTTCAATGATCCTGTAACACCCCGATTTCAGGTGAAAATTTGTAAAATAAAAAATAAGTAGCTACCGAACAATGGTAGGCAGCTGCCGTGATGCGAGGTATGATTGACGCCTTCCCGAGACCGGATCTGTTTCACATTTCTATGAACGTCACTTTATTTCGCCAGACCCTGCCCATCCTTTTTGGCTATATCCCGCTGGGCATGGCTTTTGGGGTGCTCTTTGCCACCCAGCTGGACTATGCCTGGTGGTACGCGCCACTGATGGCCATCACGATTTATGCCGGTGCCGCGCAGATTCTGGCGGTCAGCCTGATCGCCGCTGGCGCCGGGTTGCTGGAGGTGTTCGTGGCCATGTTTGTGTTGAACGCCCGTCACCTGTTTTACGGGCTTTCCCTGCTGGGTCAGTTCCGGGGTGCGGGCTGGCGCAAGCTATATCTGATCTTTGGTCTCACCGATGAAACCTATTCCCTGCTCACCAGCCGCCCACGCCCCGGCAGCCGTGAGGAGGAACAACGCAATGACTTCTGGATCACCCTGTCCAACCAGCTCTACTGGATCGTAGGCTGCACGATTGGTGTGCTGCTGGGCGAGGCGGTGGCGTTTGACAGTACCGGCATCGAGTTTGCGCTGGTGGCCCTGTTTATCGTGCTGACCATTGAGCAATACCTGTCTTTGCGTGAGCAGTTCCCCCTGTGGACCGGCGCCCTTGCCGCAGCAGTGGCGGTCGCCCTGTTGCCCGCTGCGCACCAGTTAATCGGTGCGGTGGTACTGGCCACCGCGGTTCTGCTGATTCAGTACGGCCTGCGTAAAACCAGAGCGGAAGGCAGAGCCCATGGATAGTACAACTTACATTCTGCTGTTTATTGTCGCGGCCACCGTTGCCACCTTCCTGACCCGGGCCATTCCGTTCCTGTTCCTGGCTCGCCACCATGAGCACCCGTTAGTGCTCCACATCGGTCGCTACCTGCCTGCCGCGGTCATGGCGCTGCTGGTGGTGGTGTTTCTGCTACGCTCCGCCGACTGGACGGCGCCGGCGTTTGGGGCCGATGCGCTGATTCCCTGTGCCCTGGTGGTCGCGCTGCACCTGTGGCGCCGCAATGCCCTGCTCTCCATCGTCGCGGGTACGGTGTCGTACATGGCAATCCAGCAGAGCGGTCTGTTCGGGGTTTGAGCAGAAAAATTCTTTTGCAGCCAATGGTTGCCAATCCCCAAAAAAACCATTAAAGTTTGCGCCCTCAAATGAGCGACAAGATCGCTGATTTGGAACAGTTTATTGGAGAGGTGGCCGAGCGGCTGAAGGCGCACGCCTGGAAAGTGTGTATACGTTCATAGCGTATCGAGGGTTCGAATCCCTCCCTCTCCGCCAAATTAAAGCCCTGATTTACCTAGTGTAGATCAGGGCTTTTTTCGTTCTTGGGGAAAATTGGAGCAAAACCCGGGTTTTCCGGTCCTTAGATGTCCCCTCCTTCTCCTCGAAGAACCAGCCAATGGCTCCTCCGTAATCACGAACGTTTCCTTGATCTGAGGCGATCTACCGAGTAATTTGCCCTCCTAGGACTTTCACAATGTCAAAGGAAGACAACGATGACTCAACTGCCTCCCGCAGAACTGGCTCGATATGATTTCACGATCCGCTCCTTCCACCCGGAAAAGACCTTCGGCTGGTCTGGCTTGGGTTTCCAGGGGGACGACCGCCGCTTCTCATTAAAGCCCGTACGATCAGGCTTGGCTCCGTCCCGTATCTGGCACACGTTTTCTGTTGATACCCAAAGTGCATTGATCAGCAACCAACAAACAGAATCTGACCCGTCAAGGGCTTTCTGGGAGGATGTGCAAAAGCGGTACTCGGGAGAGCTAAAGCCCCGTAGCCGAATCTCAGTTTCTGGTGATCGTACCTCAGCAGGCGTTTCTCGAATCAGGGTCACGGGGGACTACTCTGGTGAAAATCACGCTATGCCCGGATCGAGCTTTCTCCAGGAAAACCTGGATATCAGCTATGTTCCATCCATCAATGTGGCTTATCAACTGCTTCTTGATGTTGATACAAAGCGCCGGGTCGTCGATATAGTTCTGTACGTTAAGGGTGACGGTTTCCCCAACTGTGAGGCGTTTGTTACCGGCCCAGACTGTCAACCGGTTTTCCTCGGGATTCACGTGCGTCTGGGCACAGCAATGTTCCAGCTAATTCGTAACCGTGGGTACCCCATGATTGCCTGCGCCCTGCGTTTGCCGATTACCCGCACAGGTGCATTTGCAGGGACAGTTGGAGACGAATTGGCTCGTAGACGCAAGGGAGCCAAAGAACTGGAGTATGTAAGCATTGATGAGTGGAACACCCTGTTCCTCGAAACCAGCCCAAATGATGGGCGCTGCATGGGGCTAGATGCCACCAGCTTTGAAGACTTCGTCAAAGATTCGGCAACGATGGAGTGTGTCAGGGAGCTACCACACTTGTGATAAAGAAGAACCGGTGCCTGGCTTTACTCTGTTTGCTAATGACACTCGTATCCGGTTGCTCTGACTCTGACAGTGCTCCGGACCGTGAGGGAGAAATTTACTTAATACCGCAAGGGTATGTTGGAAGGATCTTCATCGTGCATGATGTGCCAGGGGGTGAAACCCTTGAGTACGAGAACGGCAGCCGTGTAATACGAATTCCCGATGATGGCTTTCTGCTGTCCCAGTCAACTCCAAACGAAGGCTGGATTGAATCAGACAAGCTTCGGTACTTCTACGTCGACGACGATGGCAAGCGTACCGAGATCCTCGGTCGCTGGAGTGGTGCTGTACACGATACCGAGCAAAACCGTTCGGATACACAGCTGCGAATTTTCGACGGTGGAATTGGTACGTTTCAGATCGGAACCTCAGACTGCAACCTTGTGCAAACCAATCTGTACGTTGGCACATTACAGGACCTTCTCCGCCAGACCGACAACTTCGATATCTATAGTGAACGAGGGATAGAAGGAGTTGATCCAATTGTCGTTCAGAAGGCCTGTGAGGTGAGTAACGGTACTACTGCCGTTGATGGAAGTGGCCTATTCCGGTGAACCACTGCGGGTGTACGACAACGTACTCGATCTAATCGGTGCGGTGAACGTTGGGACGTTCATTGCTATGCCAGGGGTCCGCTCAGATGAACAGAGTGGAGCTGATGACACCGAATTTGTTCCTCCCTCATTATGCCTTGCCCATGTGGATTTCCTCTCATCATCGCCCCATAGCCAATCAGTTCAGCGGATAAGCCCCGATGGCCGGTTCACCGTTCTCGAGCAAGCCACAAGCGATGAGCAAGGCCTGTCACGCCAGGATGTGCTGATCTATCGGCTGCCCTGGTATGCAACTGGCGAAAACTGATCCAGCCTTTCATGGAGTGGTAGGACTGGTTCCGAAGGATGTTCAGTCCTCCTTCGGCTCCGGCGGCCGAAGGCGGGCGACCTCTTCGGCCGTTATCTCATCGGAATATTCGTTACCAAAATGGCTGCGGATGTAGTTGGTTACGGCCGCAACCTGCTCATCCGACATCATCTGATCAAATCTCGGCATACCGTGATAGCCGGTGAGGATCACCCCCGCAAGAAAATGCCGGGAGATCAGCTTGGGGTTGTCCTTGAGTGGTGGATAGGCGCCCGCGCCTGAGGCCCCTGAGCCGTCTTCCATATGACAGGCCTGGCAGGTCGTTTGATAAAGGGCTTTACCGTCAGTTTGCGTGAGTTGATCCGGGTCGTCTGAGAACCGGGACGGACGGGAGTCACTGTTGCTGTCGCCCTCCGAATCACTCGGTTGCGCTGTCGATGGCGTTTCCTGGGCGGTGGCGGCGTACGGAAGCAGGGTTCCCGCCATGGCCAGGCAGAGCGCCAGACAGAGAACCCGGTAGAGAGCCCGGTAGCGAACCCGGTAGCGAACCCGGTAGCGAGTCAGGTTAAGAGCAGCCCGGCGCATCACACGTTCTCCTTTTGATCCAGTCGCTCAATGGCGTCCAGCGCGGACAGGACACCCCCTTCCAGCCAGGCGGGTATATGGGAACAATGCTCCCCGGCGAGCACCAGCCGATTGTCGATTTCACACAAGGTCTTGTAATGCACGTCGCGGAGGTCGTCGGTCCACTGGCCGTAGCATCCCAATGACCAGTCCACCCGATGCCAGGCCCACGAGGTGCCGTTCATGAACTCGGCATCGTATTGCGGATGGATCTGCCGGCCCATGGTCCGGGCGGCGGAAATGCGCTCCTGCGGAGTCATGGTGGACCAGGAGTAGGTGTAGTTCCGGCCCGCCGTGGAGGTGTCGTAGGCGGCCTGCAGAACCGCCGGGCCGTCGGTCATAAAGCCGTAGTTTGGATAGGCGATCTGCACCAGGGGCAGGTCCGTGTAGCTGATCCCTCCCAGAATGCCGTCATCCTGCTCCCAGAATCGTCGCTTGAACTCCAGCCCCACTTTAAATGCCGATGCGTAAGGAACCGATGCAATTGCCCTCTTCCTGGCATCCGAGCAGTCAACGTCAAGCTGGGCGAGCACCGAGAGCGGAATCGTACAGATGCACCAGTCAGCGCTCTCCGTACGCACCTCACCGTCGCGATTGCGATCCTCGTAGGTTACGGTAACCCCGGTATCACTTTGCGCTATCCGGGTCACGCGGGCATTGAACTGAATGATATCCGACACTTCCCGGGCAAAGGCATCGGTGATCGCATCCATGCCACCCACCGGTTCAAACATCGACGGCGCGTAGGTGTAGTCGTTGAAGTTGATAAGCTGATCCCATAACCCGGATTGCAGCAAGGGGGACAGGGGCAGTGGTTCCGAAGCCTTCTGCTCGGGCATCAGGCCGCCCCCGGGCCGGACCTCCCAGCCGCGGACATTGCCAAGATCGTTGCTGGTGCGATAGCGGAGATTGTGGTCCAGAACGCCCCACTCCCGCAG
>CAZHAY010000146.1:0-5351 GCA_964530545.1 uncultured Marinobacter sp. | reverse complement strand
ACCCAGCAGGCTACGTGAATAACCCCGCTTGCAATACCAAACCCCGAACAGCTATCGTTCACCATCACTCCACCCCACCGGAAATCCCAGAACTATCATGACTGAAAAGAAGCCACAGCCCTTCCAGTTCAAGGCCAGCGATGTGCAGGTCCAGAAGCGGGAGACCGTTTATGAGGGCTTCTTCCGCATGGAAAAGCTGAGTCTCACCCATTCCCGGTTTGACGGCTCCACCACACCGGAATACACCCGCGAACTGTTCGTGCGGGGCGATGCCACTTGCGTGCTGCCCTACGACCCTCAGCGGGATGAAATCGTGCTGGTCGAACAGTTCCGCCCGGGCGCCATCGGACGGGATCAGAGCCCATGGTTGCTGGAACTGGTGGCCGGCATGAACGAAGATGGAGAGACACCTGAAGACGTCGCCCGCCGGGAAGCCGAGGAAGAAGCCGGACTCAGTTTCAGCCGGCTGGAAAAAATCTGCGAATACCTGGTCTCACCAGGAGGTACTACTGAGCTCGTCTATCTTTATGCCGGTCAGGTCCTGACCGACGACGCCGGCGGGCTGTTTGGGTTAGATCATGAGCAGGAGGATATACGCGCCCATGTATTCAGCGCAGAAGAGGCGTTCGCCATGATGGCGGATGGCCGTATCAACAACGCAGCTGCCATCGTCGCCATACAGTGGCTGCAGCTGAACCGGGACCGCCTGCGGCGGGACTGGGTGCGGTCGTGAGTGCGGTTACGCTCCGAAAGCGGCGCTATGTGCCCGACCTGCAACGGCTAGGCGCCCTGTGCGAAGGCAACTATCAGCGCCTTCGCCGGCTGCGCCGGGTACAGGGCGGTGACCGTGACGTGCTTCAGTTTGATCTGCACCGGGCAGAGAACTACCTGGGGCGGGTCAGTATTTCTGTTCTGCAGCAAACCCGCTATACCGAAACCCTGCTACTGGAGCAGGTTCATAACAGTGGCCGTTGGCTGAACAATCCCGAGCTGACCGTGCGGGTCTATCACGACGCCTGTATGGCCGAAGTGATCAGTTTCTACGGTAACCGGCAGATCGCGGCGGTAAACGATTATCCCAATCGCTTTATGCACCATCCCGATGAGAAAGTGCAGCTCAACGGCTTTGTTGCGGACTGGCTGGATTACTGTCTGCGATTCGGGCATGTTACTCCTGAGTGCAGCCAGTGGCGCTACACTGACGGGCTGGAGGATCAGGAGCCGGCGCGTTGACCGGTTCTCAGACAGATGCCGTGCTACGTCAATTGTTGTAAAAGCCCCCGCGTTTGTGCGTCCGACTGTGACTGAAGTAGAAGTTGTCCTGGTAAAATCCGGCTAGTATCAGAACCATTAGCTGCTGGAAGAATGCGCACGACCATGCCGTCTCATGAACCTGGGCCACCTGTTGCCGTCACCACCGCGGATCCTGCCGTAGCACGGGTCCTGCAGATTACTGACCCCCACCTGATGGCGGACGAGCACGCGACCCTGCTGGGCGTTCGTACCCGTGACAGTCTGCGGGCTGTGGTCCGGGCGGCGCAGGCCCGGCAGCCGGTAACGGATTTACTGCTGGCGACAGGAGATCTTTCCCAGGACAGCTCGGAAGAGGCCTACCATGAGTTTGCCCGGCAGGTCGCCGGCTTTGACTGTGTTCAAAGCTGGGTCGCCGGCAATCACGATAACAGTGCGATGCTGAACCGGGTCGCGGCGGGATATAACGCCGCTGGCCGGCATTTTCTGGTTGGTGGCTGGCAGGTTGTCATGCTGGACTCGTCGGTTCGTGGGCAGGTGTACGGCCAGTTGAGCGAACCTGAGCTGAAGTTACTGGAAAGCACGCTCTCGGCCTTTCCGGACCGTCCCGCCCTGGTCTGCCTGCATCACCACCCCATACCCATTGATGCTGCCTGGATGAGCGCTATCGGGCTGCACAACCGTGATCAGTTCTGGCAGGTGATTGAGCGTTTCCCTCAGGTGAGGGCGGTACTCTGGGGTCACGTTCATCAGGAACTGGACCAGTATCGTGACGACGTTCGTCTACTGTCAACGCCATCAACCTGCATCCAGTTTGAAGTGGGCTCGAAAGACTTTTCGGTAGAGCCCCTGGCGCCAGGGTTTCGCTGGCTGGATCTGCATGCAGACGGCACCCTGGAAACCGGAGTGGTCCGGGCGACCAAATTTCAGTACGATCTCGATATCAACAGTAACGGCTACTGACATCCTGTCGCAGGCGCTACGCTGACCTTTCCCTGATCTTCTTGCGGTTTTGCCATGACCTCCAATAACGAGCAACCGGTTCTGGTATACCTCCACGGCTTTAACAGCTCACCCCGCTCCCAGAAGGCCACAGAGCTGCAATCACTGCTGCGGGGCCTGACCCCTCAGGTGGAGCTGGTGGTGCCCGA
The DNA here is from genome assembly GCA_964530545.1 of uncultured Marinobacter sp. Lineage (GTDB taxonomy): Bacteria > Pseudomonadota > Gammaproteobacteria > Pseudomonadales > Oleiphilaceae > Marinobacter. The sequence goes on along the minus strand of CAZHAY010000146.1, from coordinate 2,949 downwards.
GCTTGGGTTTGATCCGGAACGGGCGTTGCAGCGGGCTACGGAGGCCGTGCAGGCGGCAGGGGAACGCCCGGTGGGTGTTATCGGAAGCTCCCTGGGAGGGTTCTACGCATCGGTCCTGTCCGCCAGACTGGGTGCCCGGGCCGCCATGATCAACCCGGCCGCCTGGCCCTACCGGCTATTGGAGGCCCACCTTGGCCCCCAGCATAATCCCTATACCGGTGAGCGCTATGACCTGACTCCGGCTCATATGGCCGCGCTGGAGGCGATGGAGCCGGGGGAGACGGTAAGACCGCAGAATCTCTTTATACTGGTTCAGACCAAAGACGAAACCCTGGACTACCGGGAGATCCTGGCCAAGCACGCCGGTGCACGAACCTGGATTCAGCCCGGGGGCGATCACCGGTTTCAACACTTTGACCGGGTGGTGCCAGCCATACTGGCATTCCTGTTTCCCGGCAGTTTCCGGTAGACTGCCGCAAATTTTACTGCCAATGGATACAAGCTATGAGCGAAATACCTGCTGATCTGAAATACATCGAAACACACCAGTGGGTGCGAGTGGCCGATGACGGAACCGCCACGGTAGGCATTACCGACTTCGCCCAGGAACAGTTGGGGGATGTGGTTTATATCGGGTTACCTGAGGTGGGTGAGACGGTGCGCGGTGGCGAGGAAGCCGGCGTCGCCGAATCGGTGAAATCCGCTTCTGACGTGTTCAGCCCGGTTACCGGTAAAGTGACCGCAATAAACGAGGCACTGGAAGAGGAGCCCGAAATTGTCAACGAAGACCCCTACGGCGAAGGCTGGATGTTCCGGGTGAAGCTGGCGGACAAGGGCGAACTGGATGGCCTGATGGACGCAGACGCCTATGGGGAATCACTGGCCGATGCCTGAGGCACCCGGCCAGCGATAGACGGGCTCTGCGGTCGAAGGTGAGGCCCGACAGGTTCGGGCCAGGCGATTTAATACGAGGTTCAGGACTGAGCCGTCGCTTCATTCCGCAGGGAAATAATGGGCCAGTTCTGTTCCCGGGCGTACTGCTCCAGAGTGGGGTCCGGGTCCACCGCCACCGGGTTGTCCACCTGTTTCAGCAGCGGCAGGTCGTTATGGCTGTCGCTGTAAAACCAGGCGCCGTCCAGGCTCTCACCGTGTTCTTTCAGCCATTCCTGCAACCGCGTCACCTTGCCGTCCTGAAAGGTCGGGATGCCGACGATGTTTCCGGTATAGCAGCCGTCCACCACTTCCGGCTCAGTCGCTAGCAGATGTTCAATGCCCATGGCCTCAGCGATCAGTTCGGTGATAAACCGGTTGGTGGCCGTGATAATCATCAGGGTGTGGCCCTGTTCCCGATGGCTGGCCAGTAACTCTTCGGCCTTACGCTGGTAGAGCGGCCTGATCCGGGTTTCCATAAAGCGGGCCCGCCAGGCAGCCACTTCCTCCTGGGGCCGGCCGGCGACCGGTGAAAGGGCAAACCGGTGGTAACGGTGGATATCCAGCTCCCCATTGAGATAGTCCTGATAGAACTGATCATTCTGGCGGCGATGGCTTTCACCATCGACCAGTTCCGCCTCCACCAGAAAATCGCCCCAGGCGTGATCGCTGTCGCCACCCAGCAATGTGTTGTCCAGGTCAAAAATGGCCAGGGTCAATGAAATTCTCCTTCAAAGAGTGCTTTGACCGGGCATTCTAACATGCTGAAAAAGAATGCCAGCGCTGTTTGCCGACCGGTAGCCTTTCTGTAAGAATGGATCAATCTGGGCAAAACCCCGCTATGCGGGGGCCCTTTAAACTTAGAGACAGGACTGTGCCGTGATCGATTCAGACGGTTTCAGACCCAACGTCGGAATCATACTGGCTAACCACAAGGGCGAGGTTCTTTGGGCCAGACGGATCGGGCAGGACTCCTGGCAGTTTCCACAGGGTGGCATCAAGCAACATGAGTCGCCGGAACAGGCTCTCTATCGGGAGCTGGCCGAGGAAGTCGGCCTGGGCGCGGCAGATGTGGAAATCATCAGCTGTACCCGGGGCTGGTTGCGCTATCGCCTGCCACGGCGGATGGTGCGCCATAATTCCCGTCCCGTCTGCGTAGGCCAGAAGCAGAAATGGTTTCTTCTGAGGATGCTTTCACCGGATGCATCCGTGCGGGTCGACCATACAGATTCACCGGAATTTGATGGTTGGCAGTGGGTCAGCTATTGGTATCCGCTGGGGCAGGTGGTGTCCTTCAAGCGGGAAGTGTACCGCCGTGCCCTGCGTGAGCTGGCGCCGCGGTTATTCAATACAGTAGATCAATGGCAGCGTGCCGAAGAGGCACACCGCTGGCGGGACCAACAATTATGACGGACTGACACCCGATATGCTCGGTATCTTGCGAAGTATTGTTCAGGAAGTGAACGGCGCCCGTGATCTGCAGGAGGCGCTGGACATTATCGTCGCAAGGGTACAGAGCGCCATGACCACCGAGGTCTGTTCCGTTTATCTGCTGGACCCCGTATCTAACCGCTACATTCTGATGGCCACCGAAGGCCTGCACAAAAAGGCCGTCGGCAAGGTCAGCCTGGCCCATTCCGAAGGGCTGGTCGGGTTGGTGGGTTCCCGGGAGGAACCCATCAATCTCGAAGACGCCCCATCCCATCCCCGCTATCGCTATTTCCCAGAAACGGGTGAAGAGCGCTTTCGCTCGTTTCTGGGTGTCCCGATTATTCACCACCGGCGGGTGTTGGGTGTTCTCGTTGTTCAGCAGCGGGATGCTTCCCGGAATTTTGATGAGGGCGAAGAAGCTTTTCTGGTTACCGTGTCGGCCCAGCTGGCGGGTGTTATTGCCCACAGTGAGGCGACGGGAGCCATCAGCGGCCTGTCCCTGACGGGTGAACAGACGCGGGACGTCGCCTTCCATGGCGTGCCTGGAGCACCGGGTGTTGCCATCGGCGCGGGTGTGGTGGTTTATCC
>CAZHAY010000145.1:2342-5352 GCA_964530545.1 uncultured Marinobacter sp. | reverse complement strand
CCGCCAATGCGGTTATCCCGGATACGGACCCGCTCCGGGTCCGGGCCGCAGGCTCTGTCGGAAAACCGCGGGCCGTCCGGCGTATCGCAGCGGTAGACGGTGGATTCGGCATGAGCAGGAAGTGCATAAAGTGTCAGCGCCAACACCACAAGCGCAATGACTGCCCATAATACGTGCCGTTGCACTCCGGCCATGGTCACTCCCAAGGTTACACATCCGTCATGTCGCGGAAGTAGAGGTGTGCGGTCTTCTTGCTGAACGTCAGCGTCCGACCCTCGTCAAATCGTACATCAAAGGCGGTGTCGGTTTCTGTGATCACGGAACCGGGGCCAAAAATGGCGTGGCTGAGGCGGCCCCTGGCCCAGATCGGGGCGGTACTGGTACTGGCGGCCGGCGCACTTCCCTCCAGGACGATCGCCGCCCGCTCTGCGTAGCGTTCCGCGACCGGCGTCAGAGGATGGTCACTGTGGAAGGTCGCGGAGCCACTAGCGTCGTTTTTGCGCTGGTCGAGCCAGCGGCCGAAGCTTTCGCTCAGCGGGTAGCACAATTCCGATATGAACCGGCTCGGCGCAAGGTCATTATCGATGGCTGCCCGGGTCAGGTTAGGCCGGGTGATGAGATGCAATTCCTGCCGTACCCGTGTTATTGCGACGTAAAGCAGACGACGCTCGCTTTCCATAAAGGCTTTGAGGTCATCCTGCTGACGAGGGCTGTAGGGCAGATACTTCTCCTGTAGCCCCGGAATAATGACCCGGTCCCATTCCAGCCCCTTGGTCCGGTGAATGGTTGAAAGCAGAACGCCGCCGGTGCGTTCAGTGCTGCTGCCCTGCCGCTCTGATGCCTGACGGCGCAGACTCTGGAGATGGGCCAGCGCATCCGCCGGCGGCACATCCAGAGAAGCGAGATAGTCCCGGAACCCGAGAACCGTATCGATACGCTCGTTTGCAGACTCATGGGTCAGTGCCAGGCTGCGGATGCCGTCAAACAGCTCGGTCTGCTCCGCGTAGCGTTTGAGCAACCCGGCAACCGGGCCGGTATACCCGTCCAGGCCAGACAGGGCTTCACCAAGGCGGCGCAGCTTGCGGGCGGGCAGGGGACGAAGGGCAGACTCATCCAGACTGAGCAGGCAGCGGCCCCAATCGGACTCAAAGCCGGCCAGCATCTGGGCCATGGCGCCCAGTTCCTGCTCCTTCAGGCCCACGTGGGGAAAACGCAGCAAATGCCGGGCGGCCTCGAGCCGGTCCTGTCCGGTCATATTCGGCAACTCGCCGGTGACCACCTGCAGCAGGCTGGTGACGGCTTCAACCTCCCGGCTGAACAGGGCGCCCTTGCCGGCGTCGATCCGGTAGGGAATCTGCCGCGCCAGCAGGCGCAGCTCAATGGATACGCTCTGGCTCCAGACCCGGAACAGGATGGCCGTGTTTTTCTGCTCCGGCTCCGGCATGGCTTCCAGCAGTTTCACCACCACCTCGCTGTCCTGATTGCTTTCGTGCAGGTGGACGCGAGTGGCCGGTGTGGAATCGTGGGAGTGGCAGAGTACGTCGTTACGCCCCTGGTTGTGGGTGATCAGATGGTTGGCCAGCAGCGCCACCCGATGGCCGTAACGGAAACTGTAGCTGAGGGTCTGCTGCAAGGGCTCGTCAAACTCTTCCCGGAAGCGGGTCAGGATAAACTCCGGCCGGGCGCCACGGAACTCGTAGATGGTCTGGTCGGGATCGCCCACAACGGTCACCTTTGCCCGTTCCCCCGCAACGTATCGAAGCAACAGGTGCTGGATCTCATTGGTGTCCTGATACTCGTCCACCAGCACCAGGTCCATCTTGTTGGTCACCAGTCGTTGCAGCGTCGGGTTCTGGTGGATGGCCATGACGGGCTCATACAGCATATCCGCGAAGGTAATCTGGCTGCGCGCCTTGCGCCACTGTTCAAAGCTGTGGAACAGGTCCACCAGGTAGCGATGGCGGTCACTGTAGCCCAGCTGCTCAAACACCAGCTCTGCCGGCGTGAGGGTGGTTTTCACCAGATCGATAAAACCGGTGGCGGCTTCGACGTAGTCTTTCTTGTTCCGGCGGATCTCATCGGCAAGATCCTCCGGCGCCAGCCGCCGGGTCAGCAGCCACGCCTGATAGCTGATCTCCTGTTCCGTGAGGATTTTTTCCGAGAACGCCGGCAGATAGCCTTCCTGTACAAAACGACGGTAAAGGCGCAGACCCATGGCGTGATAGGTGCGGATCTCCGGCAGCGCCAGGCCCAGCTCCCGGGTGACGTCCCTCAGTTTGCGCTCGAAATCCACCCGCGCACTGCGGTTGAACATCAGCACCAGCATGCGGCGGGGGTCGTAGCCCTGTTGCAGTAACCAGCGCAGACGCCAGGCCAGCGTCGTGGTCTTGCCACTGCCAGCAACAGCGGTGATCAGCGCATGCTCATGGCCGGCGGTGATGATCTCGCGTTGTTCGTCAGTCAGGAAGTCGGGAAGCGGGGTAGTCATGGCGCCTATTGTAAGGGAGGTGGTGGTAGATCCTGAAAGGTTCTGCCCCTGACAGGGACGTGGGCTTACTCCATAATGAGCGCTCATTTCCCAGAAGGAGCAACTCATGGCACAGGCGCTGGATGAGCCGGTTAACGTATTCGGCGAGCCGCTGGAAGACTGCAGCACGGATCCGGTCACCGGATTCTTCCGGGACGGCTGCTGCAATACCGGATCGGAAGACCTCGGGAGCCACACAGTATGTGTCGTTATGACGGCGGAGTTTCTGGCGTTTTCCCGCGCCCGGGGCAACGATCTTAGCACGCCACGCCCTGAGTTCGGCTTTCCCGGGCTACGCCCCGGAGACGGTTGGTGCCTGTGCGCCGCCCGCTGGCAGGAAGCGCTTGAAGCCGGCAGCGCACCACGGGTACGGCTGAAAGCCACCCATCGCGCCGCATTGGATATCTGTGACCTGGCGGACCTGAAGCGCCACTCGGTGGATCTGAATTAGTGAGCAGTAGCTGGCGCGGACTGTCGCACCAG
>CAZHAY010000145.1:0-2242 GCA_964530545.1 uncultured Marinobacter sp. | reverse complement strand
TGGTTCTGGCTGATGCCGCCGCTGCACGAATGGGCAGGCTTCCCGGATCCGGACTATGCCAGGATGGGGTTACCGGCCCACGGTCACCATCCGTTTATGGCACGGATGGCTGCGCTGCTGGCGGACGACCCGTCTGTCATCCGTCTTTCAGCAACGAGCGTTGGTTTGCCCTCGGCCCCGCCTGTCCCCGCTCCGGCCCTGGGACCCTTTATTCCCAGTACGACTGACGATCAGCACCAGGCCATCGCGCAAATCATCCGTACCGGGCAGGGCCGCCGCCGGCGCCCGCTGGTGCTTACCGCCGACCGGGGGCGGGGTAAGTCCGCCGCGCTGGGCATGGCTGCAATCCGGCTGCTGCAGAGCGGTCGCAACCGCATCGTGGTTGTGTCTCCTCGCAAGGAAAACGTGGCGACTCTGTTTCGCCACGCCGCCGCCGAAGCCGGTATGGCCTACGACGGTCAGACCATGCTGCAACTGGAGTCCGGTGAAACCCTGCAATGGCTGCCGGTGGACGAGTTACTCGCGCAGCGGCCCCAGGCGGAGCTGGTGATGGTCGACGAAGCCGCCGCGATTCCGGCCCCTTTGCTGAGAGCAATACTGCTGGGCTGGCCGCGGGTGGTGTTCTCATCCACCATCCACGGCTATGAAGGCTCCGGCCGGGGCTTTAACCTGCGTTTCCGCGCAGTGCTGGATCGCGAAACATCCCATTGGCAATCCGTTACCCTGAACACGCCGGTGCGCTGGTCCGCGTCCGATCCGCTGGAGCCACTGATAAACCGTCTGTTTCTGCTGGACGCTTCCGCAGCGGCGCCACAAACCCGGGGCCCGGCTGTCATCGAAAAGTGGCAGCCCGCTGATGCCAGCGAACCGGAGCTGGCACACGCCTTTGGCCTGCTGGTGGACGCCCACTACCGCACGACCCCCGGGGACCTGCGGCAGTGGCTGGACGATCCGGATGCGGTCACCCTTGTGGCAAGGCAGGGGGATACGATTGTCGGTGTGTTATGGGCGACACCGGAAGGAGGCCTGGACCCGATCCTTGCGACCCAGGTAATGCGGGGCGAACGGCGACTGAAAGGCCACCTGTTGCCTCAATCTCTGGCCAATCACGGCGGCGATGCGGAAGCCGCCACTCTGCGCATACTGCGTGTGGTGCGAATTGCGGTTCACGATCACATCCGCCGCCAGGGCATCGGCCACGGTCTGCACGAACAGGCTGTGCAGGAAGCCAAGCGCCATGGGCTGGACGGGGTTGGTACCAGTTACGGCGCCTCGGCCGAACTTCTGCCATTCTGGCAGGCGGCAGAGTTTGCAACTGTACGCCTGGGCATCAGCCGCGAGGCCAGCTCGGGAGAGTACGCGATGCAGATGCTAAAGGGACTGACGGAGCCCGGAAGGGCAGCCCGCAAGCGCCTTGCCCAACGGTTTACCGAGCAGTGGCCTGTCCTGTTACCCGTCGTCTGGTCAACTCTATCGGCGGAGCTGGTGCTGGCGATCAGTGCCGAATTGCCGCCGGCGCCTGAGTTAACGCGTCAGGAAGAGACAGAAATTGAAGCATTTGCCCACGGGCACCGGGGCTTTGAACTAACGCTGCCCGCGTTACGGCGGCTCTCTTTTCAGCGTGAGAGCTGTAAGAGACTGGCTGATATGGACCAGGCACCGCTATGGGTTCGTTGTGTACTGCAGAGCCATTCCTGGGATGAGGCTCGTCATGGGGGATTATGTACAGGACGAAAAGACGGCGAAACCAGGATTCGCGCTATGGCTCGCCGACTGATCCCTCATTGACCTACCTGCTGCCCTGTTTAGCGCCGCATAGGTATCACGGTGTCCGCATCAGCTCCCGTGCCCGGGTCAGCAGGGGCTGCGCCTGCCGGGTGCGGTTGCGGGCCAGCAGGCTGTCTGCCATGGCCAGGTAGGCGTCAGCGAGTTGCTGGCGGATTTCGGCCAGGGGCGTGAAGCCCGGTGGCAGGCGGTTGAGGACGTCGACCATTTCCTTGTAGACGTCATCCAGCTGGTCCTGGCTTCCAGCGCCCGCGATGTCGCTGCGCCAGCGCTCGAAGCGGTCGGCGTAGAAGTCCATGGCAGCATCTTCCGGGAAGATCGCCTGTTCGTTACCACTGGCAATTTCCGCGTAGTATTCCCCCAGCGCCGTGACGGAAGCTTCCATGGTTTCAGCCCGGGCCAGTTTTTCGGCGATGGCCGGCTCGTCGGCAAAGAACAGCTCGCCAAGTATCAGTAA
>CAZHAY010000144.1:0-5368 GCA_964530545.1 uncultured Marinobacter sp. | reverse complement strand
GGCTGCAGCCAGGGCAGGTGGTCCGGGCCGTGGTTGAGCATGCGGATGAGCATGACCTGTGGGCCGGGCTTGTGCGGTAACTCAGCGGCCGTTGCCACTGAAGTCCCGGCTTTTACATTGCTCCAAGAGCTGTCTGTAAAAGCCGGGGCTTATCCGTTCAGAAGCTGTGAACCCTCGCAATGATCTCGTTGTAGTAATCATCGAAGCTTTTGAATCCGACACTGTCCCAGCCGCAGCAGCGGATCTGTCCGGACTCAATGTCGTACACCCAGCCGTGGATCTCTACCTTGCCGGTAGCCAGCCTGGCGGCGACTACCGGGTGGGTTCGCAGGTGCTGGACCTGCTGCTGCACATTTTCTTCAATGGCCTCGTCCAGATGCCTGGGCTCCAGTGCCTGCTCGCAATCAATGGAATGGCGTTCACGGACAATTTCCATCGCTGAGCGACAGTGGCCCAGCCATTCCTTGACGTGGGGCAGGCCTTTCAGCGCAGGAATGTTCAGCGCGCCTTTAATGGCACCGCAATCCTTATGGCCACAAACGATGATGTGCCGGACTCCCAGCACCGCCACCGCGTATTCGATGGAGGCCGTCATACCACCGGTTTCATTGCTGTGGGGCGGGATGATGTTGCCGGCGTTGCGGCAGATAAACAGGTCACCCGGATCGGAGCCGGTCAGCAGGTTAGGGTCGATCCGTGAATCGGAACAGGTGATGAACAGGACGTCGGGGTTCTGGCTCTCCGCGAGGGAGCAGAACAGGTCCTTGCGCTCCGGATAGGCCTTTTTCCGAAAATCCAGTACACCGCGAACAATGTGGTCCATTACTTATCCTCCTGCTGGTCAGGCGATTTCAATCAGGACATCGCCTGGGGTGACCCGGTCACCTTTGGTGACGTAGATCGCTTTCACCGTTCCATCCACGCTGGTGTGAATTTCAGTTTCCATTTTCATTGCCTCGGTGATGAGCACCGCCTGGCCTGTGGTGACCGTATCACCTTCCGCAACCAGCACCTCTACCACGTTACCGGGCATTGCCGTGGTAACGTCACCGGGGTTGGTGGCCTGCTTACGGCCACTGCCGGTACCAGAAGCCTTGTATTCATTCAGTGGCTCAAATACCACTTCTTCCGGCATGCCGTCCAGCGAAAGATAGAGCTTGCGCTTACCCGGTTCCGACACGCCCACGCCGGTTACCGCCACCTCGTAGGTTTCGCCGTGTACATCGATGCGGAATTCGGTGGCCATGGGTGCCCCGCTGCTGTTACGGTCAGCCTGATCCGGCGGTAGCAGCTCCTCGGGCTGGAGTGTCCCATCCTGACGTTCCTGCAGAAACTCCCGGCCCAGTTCCGGGAACATGGCGTACGTCAGCACGTCTTCTTCACTGGCGGCCAGACTGCCAATCTCTTCCCGTAGCCGGTTCAGTTCCGGGCTGAGCATATCCGCCGGGCGACCATCATGGACGCTTTCGTTGCCAATGGCCTTTCGCTGTACTTCAGCATCCACCGGCGCTGGCGGGTGGCCGTAGCCGCCCTGGAGATAGCGCTTGACCTCATTGGTGATGGTTTTATAGCGCTGGCCAGCGAGTATGTTATACACCGCCTGGGTGCCCACAATCTGTGATGTGGGGGTCACCAGCGGCGGATAACCCAGATCTGCCCGTACTTTGGGAATCTCGTTAAACACATCGCGGATCCTGTCCAGCGCATTCTGTTCCTTCAACTGGTTCGCCAGGTTGGACATCATGCCGCCCGGTACCTGGTTGATCTGCACCGAAACATCTTCCCGGGTGAACTCGCTTTCAAACTGATGATACTTCTTGCGCACTTCCCGGAAGTAATCTGCAATCTCGCTCAGCAGTTCCAGGTCCAGGCCGGTGTCGTAGTCTGTACCTTTCAGGGCAGCAACCTGGGACTCGGTTGCCGGGTGGCTGGTCCCGTTGGCGAAGGCAGAGATGGCGGTATCAATCCGGTCGGCGCCGGCTTCAATGGCTTTCAGCTGGCACATGGGAGCAAGGCCAGCGGTGGAATGGCTGTGGATGACCAGGGGCAGATCCACGGCTGACTTGATAGCCCTGACCAGATCGAAGGTGGCATAGGGGGTCAGCAGGCCAGCCATGTCCTTGATGGCGATCGAGTCGGCACCCATGTCTTTCAGTTGTTGTGCCTGCTGCACAAACAGCTCCGATGTGTGCACCGGGCTGGTGGTGTAACAGATGGTGCCCTGGGCGTGTTTGCCCGCCTTCCGGACGGCGGCCATCGCCGTTTCAAGGTTACGCAGGTCATTCAGTGCGTCGAATACCCGGAACACATCAATACCGTTATCTGCAGCTTTCTGCACGAAGGCTTCAACCACGTCATCGGCATAGTGACGGTAGCCCAGCAGGTTCTGTCCCCGCAGAAGCATTTGCAGACGGGTATTGGGCAGGGCCTTGCGCAGCTGGCGCAGGCGCTCCCAGGGGTCTTCCTTGAGGAAGCGTACACAGGCATCGAAGGTGGCGCCGCCCCAGACTTCCAGCGACCAGTAGCCGACCTTGTCCAGTTTGTCGCAGGCAGGCAACATGTCTTCAGTGCGCATGCGGGTTGCGATCAGGGACTGGTGGGCATCCCGCAGGATAACGTCAGTGACTTCGATTTTCCGGGTATTGCTCATAATCAATCCTCCTGCGGTTTACCAGCCTGCATGGGCAGCGATCGTGGCCGCGATCGCCAGCGCGATCACACTCGGGTGATGTTTGGCGGAATAGTCCAGTAGTTCCGGATGGCTTGGAACGAAGCTGGTGTCGAAGTCGCCAGCACGGAAATCGGGGTGGTCCAGAATCTGACGATAGTAGTCGGCGGTGGTTTTGATGCCGTGTAAACGCATATCGTCCAGCGCCCGCTTGCCCCGGGCAATCACTTCGTCCCAGGTCAGCGCCCACACCACCAGCTTCAGGCACATGGAGTCGTAATAGGGGGGGATTTCATAGCCGGTATAGATGGCGGTATCGACCCTCACGCCAGGACCGCCCGGGGCGTAGTAATGTGTGACACGCCCAAAGCTCGGCAGAAAGTCGTTCTTCGGATCTTCGGCATTAATACGGAACTGAAGGGCATAGCCCTGGAATTTAATATCTTCCTGGCGGAAGGACAGGGGCAGGCCGGAGGCGATGCGCAATTGCTCCCGCACGATATCCACCCCGGTGATGGCCTCCGTAATGGTGTGCTCGACCTGCACCCGGGTGTTCATTTCCATAAAGTAGACTTCGTTGCCCGAGAGCAGGAACTCAACAGTGCCAGCGTTTTCATAGTCCACGGCTTTCGCTGCCTTGACCGCCAGCCCGCCAATGTACTGGCGCAGCTCGGGGGTCAGCTGTGGGCTCGGAGCGATTTCGATCAGCTTCTGATTCCGGCGCTGAATGGAACAGTCCCGTTCGAACAGATGGATGGCATTCCCCTGGCTGTCAGCCAGAACCTGTACCTCGATATGGCGCGGGTTCACAATGCACTTTTCCATAAAGACTTCAGCCGAGCCGAAGGCCTTGGTGGCTTCCGAAATGACCCGGGGGTACTGGGACTTCAGTTCGTCCGGAGAGTCGCAACGACGGATCCCGCGGCCGCCTCCGCCCGAGGTTGCCTTCAGCATGACCGGATAGCCGATCTCATTGGCTACCGCGAGGGCATCATCCAGATCCCTGAGGTTGCCTTCCGAGCCGGGTGTGATGGGTACGCCAGCAGCGCGCATGCTGTCCCGGGCCTGGGTCTTATCGCCCATCTTGTGGATGACCCCAGAGTTGGGGCCAATGAACGTAATGCCCCGCTGTTCACACAGTTGTGCAAGGCGCGGGTTTTCCGAGAGGAATCCGTACCCCGGGTGAATGCCGTCACAGCCGGTTTCCAGGGCCAGATTTACGATTCTCGCCGGATCGAGGTAGCCTGCCAGCGGATCGTGCCCCAGCGACCAGGATTCGTCCGCCCGCTTGACGTGCAGGCCGTACCGATCGGGCTCTGTATAAATGGCGACTGAGCGAATGCCCATCTCTGCGCAGGCGCGCACGATACGAACGGCGATTTCGCCACGGTTGGCTATCAGAACTTTCTTCAACATGGGCACACCTCATTCTTCGTCCTGAATGAAGCGTGAGAGTAGCGGGGTTCATCGATCATGGAAAATTGATAATACTTCTTGGTTCTATAAGATATATTTTATGGATAGCCCGATGACAGGTGAAAAGTGCCACTTCATATACAGAAATTAGCCAGCCGGCTTACCTTCCGTCAGCTCCAGGTTTTCAAGGAGGTGCATGAGTTACGCAGCTATAGCAAAGCCGGCGAGATGCTGGGCCTGACACAGCCTGCGGTGAGCAGCCAGATGCGGCACCTGGAGCAGGCCGTGGGCATGCCCATGTTTGAATATGTTGGCCGGAAGCTGTATTGCACGGCCGCAGGGGACGAAATGGCGATCTGCGTGCAAGCCATTTTTCGGGAACTGTCGGACATGCAGAATCGCCTCGCGGACCTGGACGGTCGCGTGGCTGGTGAGCTCCGGTTGGTGGCTGTCAGTACCGCCCAATATGTGGTGCCGTATCTGCTGGGCTCGTTCCTGCAGTTAAATCCGCAGGTGGATGTGTCGGTATCCGTGGTAAACCGCTCTCTGGCACTGCATCGGCTGAGCGAAAACAAGGATGATCTGGTGATTATGGGTATGGTGCCACCAGACCGGCCGCTGACGTCCTTGCCGTTTCTGGATAACGAGCTGGTGCCAGTCGTGCCTGCGGACCATCCTTTGCTGCGCCAGCAGAGCGTCACGCCGGAAAATTTTCTCGGCAGTGGCCTGCTGGCCCGGGAGCCGGGTTCGGGCAGTCGCCTGGCCCTGGAAGTCTTTTGTCAGCAGCATCGGTACAGGATGGTGCCGACCATGGAGTTAGGTTCCAACGAAGCGGTCAAGCACGCCGTGATAGCAGGACTTGGCGTGGCGGTTATTCCCGCGTTAAGCATTCGCGCAGAGCTGGCACTGGGAACCTTGCGCAAGCTGGATATCGCTGGGTTTCCGCTACGCCGCAGCTGGTGTGTGGTCTATCCCAGCGGACGCAAGCCAACACCGGTGATGCAGGCGTTTATCGACTATATCCAGCAGAACCTGGCCCAGTTCAGCCAGATGTTCCGCCGCCTGGGCCATGATGTAATGGATCAGGGCGCGATAAGGTCTGTCGATAGAAAGGGAGGGTAGAAAAGACCTGCCGGCGGGGGGCAGAGGGCAGGGGCCAGCGGTGCCGGCCCCGCCCCTGTATGCATCAGCCACCCAGTTTGCGAACCAGAATCTCGTTGAACAGCTTCGGGTTGCCCTGGCCTTTGGAAGCCTTCATTAATGGGCCCATAAAGCCGCCCAGCA
>CAZHAY010000143.1:0-5413 GCA_964530545.1 uncultured Marinobacter sp. | reverse complement strand
TGTCGAGCAAAAACGGCAGCATCATCCCCACCAGGCTGCCGATCAGCACCACCAGCACCATGGATATCGCCACCACAAACGCGATGGCGGGCCCGGCTCGCAGCAACCCGACCACCAGCACCGCGGCGGCCATGGTCAGACCCAGGGCCGTGGCGACCAGCAGATCCTTGCCCAGCAACATGCCCCAGTCCCGGGCGGACACATCCCCGGTCGCCATGCCCCGCACCATCAGCGTCGCCGACTGGGCCCCGGCGTTACCGGCGCTGGCCACCAGCAGGGGCATAAAGAACAGCAGGGCGATATGTTCCGAGATGGTCTGTTCGAAATAGGCTATGCCGGCGCCGGTAAAGATATTGGCGAATACCAGAATCACCAGCCATTGCACCCGCGACCGGTACAGGGCAAACGGCGATGCGGTTTTCAGGCCGGTTTCAAGTCGGCCTACGGTTGCGCTCTTGTGGATATCTTCGGTGGCTTCGGCTTCGGCCACGTCCATGGCATCGTCATAGGTGACGATGCCCACCAGCCGGCCATCGTCGTCGATGATCGGCAGCGCAATCAGGTCGTAGCGGGAGATCAGGCGGGCGACTTCTTCCTGTTCGGTGTGGGTATGGGCCAGTACCAGCCCGGTAGCCATCAGCGAGTCCACCAGCGCGCTCGGTGCACTGGTGATCAGGTTACGAAGGGAAATTGCCCCCAGCAGGTGGTGGTCATCATCTACGACATAGGCCTGGTAGATGGTCTCCTTGTCCGGCGCTGTGTTCCGCAGCCGGTTCAGGGCAGCGGCGACGGTCATGCCGGAGCTGACCATGGCATAGTCCGAGGTCATCAGCGACCCGGCGGTACCTTCCTCAAAGCTGGCCAGGCGGCGCAGATCTTCCCGTTCCCGGCTGGCCAGAGACTGAAACAGGGCGTGTTGCTGGTTTTCGTCCAGTAGCTGGAAAAAGTCCGTCCGTTCGTCGGACGACATATCGGTGACAATGCCGGCGAGCTCCCGGTTGGGAATCATCCGGGCAAACAGGCGCTGCATGTCAGGGCCAATGTAGCCGAACACCTTTGCCTGCAATTCGATAGACAGGCTCTGCAGCAGTTTAAGGCCGTCAATACCGCCATCGTCCTGAGTCAGTTCAATGAACTCGGCCAGGTCGGCGGCATTGAATTCGGAAGCGGCGGCACGAATCGCATCCGGGTTATCGGAAACGACGGCGTCATGAAGCGGCTGGAAGAAATCCGTGTCCAGTAGTGCCACGCTAGACTGCCTCTGTCAGGGCCCGAAGGGCGTTAGCGGATCAGGGCGCTGACTATATCAGACCAGTTGAGGTCGTCTAGTGCGGGATCGTACCCAGTGTATCAACAGGGTAGCCAGCGGCCTCATCGCGGGCCAGAATGCCCGGGGCAGGCAGAGGGGTTCTGCAGGCCCTGGGGTCGGAGTGTATAAAGTAGATGGATCAACCAAGAGTCAGGGAGTCGCGTTATGTCAGAGCCGTGGTCAAAGCTGCCGGAGCCGCTGGCGAAAGAGGTCGCGGACACATGGCCGTCCGTATTTGAAGGCGGAGTTCCGCAATGGCTGACGGCGACCGGTCTGACGGAAGCGGATGTGGCCAGCGCTATAGCCCGTAGTCTTTATCTACGAGAGACGTTGCAGCGCCACGGAGAGCTGGTGCAAGAGGCGCTGGCCTTTCGCCCCCTGAGCGAACCCACGACCGGCGACAGCCTGCGCCAGCGTTGGCGGGACTATCTGGCCGAGATCGACGATGAATCCGGTCTGTATCGTGCCCTGCGGCTGTTCCGCCGGGAAAGCCAGTTTCGCATGATCTGGCGGGATGTGACCGGGCTGGCGGATTATCACGAGACCGTCGCGGCGGCCAGCGAGTTTGCCGACATCAGCATCCAGGCAGCGTTGGACTGGCTCTACCCTCAAGCCTGCGAGCAATACGGGACGCCCTATGGGAGCCCCTGGGGCCGGGGCCCGGTTACCGGCGATGACGTGCCGCAGCCCCTGGTGGTCCTGGGTATGGGCAAGCTGGGCGGCCGCGAGCTGAATATCTCCTCGGATATCGATCTCATCTTTGCGTTTCCCAGTAAGGGGGAGACCCGGGGCGGGCGGCGATCGTTGGACAATCAGCAGTTTTTTATCCGTCTGGGCCAGAAGCTGATTCAGGCGCTGGATCAGATCACGGCCGACGGCTTTGTTTTCCGGGTGGACATGCGCCTGCGTCCCTATGGACAGAGCGGCGCTTTGGCCCTGAGCTTTGCAGCCCTCGAAACCTACTACCAGGACCAGGGGCGGGAGTGGGAGCGCTACGCCATGGTCAAGGCCCGGGTCGTTGCCGGTGATCAGCAGGCCGGGCAGGTGTTGCTGGAGAGCCTGCGGCCCTTCGTCTACCGCAAGTACATCGATTTCAGTGCATTTGAGTCCCTGCGCTCCATGAAGGCCATGATCAACCGCGAAGTCCGGCGTAAGGGTCTGGAGAATAATATCAAGCTGGGCAGTGGCGGCATTCGCGAGATTGAGTTCGTGGTGCAGGCCTTCCAGCTGATCCGGGGCGGCCGGGACCGGGAACTTCAGCAGCGGGAGTTGCTGAATATCCTGGAAGAGCTGAAAAACCTGGAATTGTTGCCGCCGGCAGTGGTCAGTGAGCTGGAGCACGCTTATCTGTTCCTGCGCAATCTGGAACACGCGCTGCAGGGCGTAGACGATAAACAGACCCAGTTGCTCCCGGAAGACCCGCTGGATCAGGCTCGTATAGCGCTGATTATGGGGTTCGAAATGTGGCAGGACTGCCTGTTAACGTTGAACCAGCACCGTGAGCGAGTGGCGCGGCATTTCGCCGACATTATCGCCCTGGAGCCGGAGGAGGGCGGTGCAATGGAGCTGGACGATAGCTGGCCTGAACTGTGGCTGGAAGAGATGGAGGAGAGTGAAGCCGTTGCCTGGCTTGAGTCCCGGGGCTACGAAGACGCTCAGTCCAGCCTGGCGCTGCTGAAAACCCTGAGGCACAGCCGCAACGTGCGGGTGATGCAAAGTCAGGGCCGGCAGCGGCTGAATCATTTTATGCCGGTACTGCTGGAGGCGCTAAGCCATGTATCGCAACCGTCAGAGACCCTGGAGCGGGCGTTGCAGCTGGTGGAGGCGATTCTTCGCCGCACCGCCTATATGGTCCTGCTGCTGGAAAACCCCGGCGCATGCGCGCAGCTGGTCTGGCTGTGCAGCGAAAGTCCCTGGATCGCACAGCAACTGGCGGACACGCCCCTGCTGCTGGATGAATTGCTCAACGCCGAGAGTCTCTACAAGCCCCCCGCCAGGGCCGAGCTGAAGGATGACCTGCGCCAGCATATGCTGCGAATTCCATTCGAAGACCTGGAAGAACAGATGGAGTCCCTGCGGCACTTCCGCAAGGCTCATATTCTGCGCGTAGCCGCGTCTGAGTTGCGGGGAACCCTGCCGCTGATGAAAGTCAGTGACTATCTGACCTGGATTGCCGAAGTGGTGCTGGACCACGTGGTGGATGTGGCCTTTGCCAACCTGGTCAGTCGCCACGGTTACCCCCGACGCGCCGATGGCTCCGCCTGTGACACGGACTTTGCCATTGTCGGCTACGGCAAACTGGGTGGGCTGGAGCTGGGCTACACGTCTGACCTTGATCTGGTGTTTATCCACGATGCTGACCCGCAACTCGCCACAGACGGTGACAAGCCCATCGACAACGCCGTGTTCTATACGCGCCTGGGCCAGCGCATCGTTCACATCCTCAGCACACAGACCCCGGCCGGACAACTTTATGACGTGGACATGCGCCTGCGCCCATCCGGCAATTCCGGGTTACTGGTGAGTACGGTAACCGCCTTTGACAAGTACCAGCGTAACGATGCCTGGACCTGGGAGCACCAGGCCATCGCCCGCGCCCGGGGCGCTGCCGGTTGCCCCGAGACCCTGAAGAAATTTGAGGCGGTGCGGCACAACATTCTCTGCCAGCAGCGTGACCGGGAAAAACTTCGCATCGAAGTCGTGGAGATGCGGGAAAAAATGCGCGCCAGCCTGGCCACTGCAGAATCCCGTCGTGAAGAGATCTTCCATATCAAGCAGGACCCGGGGGGCATGGTAGATATCGAATTTATTGTGCAGTACCTCATGCTGAGCCATAGTTACGACCACCCCCAGCTGACCCAGTGGTCGGACAATATCCGTCAGCTGGAGGAGCTGGGCCGCGCCGGCGTGTTACCGGTTGAGGATACGGAAAAATTGCGCGAAATATTCATTACCTTTCGCTCAACCGTGCACCGTCGTGCCTTGCAGAACCTGAACAGCGAGGTGGCTGGTGATGCGTTTGTAGGAGAGCGTCGTTACGTGCAGGACATGTGGCAGAAACTAATGTTTAGTTAGCTTGCTATGCTTCGTTTCAGGCGGTTTTCCTGATAGAATCCCGTTTTTCCGAAAAACGTTTTTCAGGAGCAAGAACAATGTCTATGGCTGATCGCGATGGCCTTATCTGGCTGGATGGTGAGATGGTTCCCTGGCGGGAAGCCAAGACCCACGTCCTGACTCACACACTGCACTACGGCCTCGGTTGTTTCGAGGGCGTACGGGCTTATAACACCGACCAAGGGCCGGCCATTTTCCGGCTGAAAGAACACACCGATCGGCTGTTCCGTTCTGCCCATATCCTGAATATGAAAATGCCCTTCTCCAAGGACGAGCTGAACGAAGCCCAGCGGGCTGCCGTCCGCGAGAACAACCTGGACGAAGCTTACCTGCGGCCGATGGTGTTCCTGGGCTCAGAAGGCATGGGCCTGCGCGCAGACAACCTGCAGGTGCACGTGATGATCGCCGCCTGGAGCTGGCCGTCGTACATGTCGCCGGAAGCCAAGGAAAAGGGCATCAAGGTGCGTACCTCTTCCTACACTCGCCACCATGTGAACATCACCATGTGCAAGGCGAAGGCCAATGGTAACTACATCAACTCGATGCTGGCCCTGAACGAAGCCATCGCCAGTGGTGCCGAAGAGGCCCTGCTGCTGGATAACGAAGGCTACGTGGCCGAGGGTTCCGGTGAGAACATTTTCATCTATCGTGATGGTGTCCTGCACACCCCGGAACTGACGTCCTGTCTGGAAGGCATTACCCGCCAGACCATCATCGACTTCTGTAAGGACGAAGGTATTCCTGTCAGAGAGCGCCGCATCACCCGTGATGAGGTTTACGTGGCAGACGAAGCCTTCTTCACCGGCACCGCCGCCGAAGTTCTGCCCATCCGCGAGCTGGACGGCCGCGCCATCGGCGAAGGCAAGCGCGGACTGCTGACCGAGAAGCTGCAAAGCATGTACTTTGATGCGGTTAAGGGTAAGTTACCGCAGCATCGGGAGTGGTTGACGTTGGTCAGGGACTGATTTTTTCCAGGCCAGATTGCGATTC
>CAZHAY010000142.1:1868-5441 GCA_964530545.1 uncultured Marinobacter sp. | reverse complement strand
TCTCCAGCCGGGTGCAGATCCAGGCGCTGGCATGGCGCAGGATATCGGCACGGGCACTGGGCAGGTTGGTGCTGAATTCCAGTATCTCGGCGATGGCATTAAAGGCCGGGTGGTGGGGCACCGGGCCGTCGCCCTTGAGCTTGGTGGGCAGCACGTCTGGCGTATGATTTTTGAGCCCGGCCTTGTCCAGCCCATCCGGCAGCAGGTCGTCAGAGTCCACCCAGGCTAGCAGGCTATCCCAGGCGGTCAACATGGACTTGCGGCTGCTGCCGTGCAGGCGCTTACCCAGGGCGGTCAGCAGGTCGACGACTTCCTCTTGCCACTGGCGCCAGGGCAGGGCCTTGAGGGCTTCAGAGCGCTCGTTGCGTTTTCGCACGGCAGTTTCGATGGCGTCCTGCATACGGCCTGATATTGCGGGGGGCGTTTCCGACAGCAGGTTGCGCACGGCTTTGCGCAGTTCCAGCGGCGTTTTCCAGTGGCTGAGCAGTTCCTCCATCTGTGCCGGCGGAAGGGGGTAGGCGAAGGTGCGCCAGTAGTCCCGTACGACGTCGTCCAGCAGTTCCGTCTGATCGGTTTCCAGCTTGACCTGGAACAGGCTGCCGCTGTCAAAGGCGTGTTCCCGCAGCATGCGGTTACACCAGCCGTGGATGGTCGACACCGCTGCCTCATCCATCCACTCCGCCGCCAACAGCAGCCGTTTACGGCAGGCCGGCCAAGTGGCGGGGTCCGGGTAGTCCTGATTCCGCAGTTGATAGATCAGGGCGGTTTCCGGCGCCGGGTCCGGGTCGTCCGGGTTGTCTGAAAACACCTCCGCTGCCTGGGCCAGCCGTGCCCGGATGCGGTCCCGCAGTTCCTTGGTGGCCGGTTCGGTAAAAGTGACCACCAGCAGATTGGGCGGGTCAGTTCCCTGGGCAAGGGGACTGTTCTCCGGTTGACCATGGCCCAGGACCAGGCGCACGTACAGGATGGCGATGGTGAAGGTCTTGCCGGTGCCGGCGCTGGCTTCAATCAGGGTGCTACCGTTCAGGGGCAGGGTCAGCGGGTTGAGTGTGGCACTTCGGGTCATGACTGGCCCTCAATCTGTTCGCGGGCGGATTTGTTCTGTTCGGCTTCCCACAGTGGCAGATACAACTGATGGAGCAGGCCTTCAAACGCCGGGGTGACGAGTTGTGCAGAGGTGGCAAAGGCCCGGCGGAGATAGCCGGAATCACGGGCCAGCGCGGCTTCGAAGGTGTCCGCTGAGCTCTGAATGGCGCGGTCGTGATCTCCGGTGGACCGGCTCTGATAGAAACTGTAGATCCACGCGAACGCGGCGTCGCAATGCAGGGGCAGCACCTGGGTGGTCGCTTTCATCCAGGCGCCGAGAATGGCATCCAGGTGTTTCTGCGCCTGTTCCCGGGGTAGGGGATGGAAGATAACGTTGCGGTTTTCTTCCTTGCCCAGTATCCGGGTCTGGAATGGCTGATCGGTCAGCTGGCCAGCCAGGTGGACCACCCAGTCATTCATCAGGTTGGCGTAGCGCACTTTCTTCTGATTGCCGGAGCCGGTCAGCAGGCTGGAACGGGACACCACCAGCCGGCA
Source organism: uncultured Marinobacter sp. (assembly GCA_964530545.1). Lineage (GTDB taxonomy): Bacteria > Pseudomonadota > Gammaproteobacteria > Pseudomonadales > Oleiphilaceae > Marinobacter. The sequence goes on along the minus strand of CAZHAY010000142.1, from coordinate 3,860 downwards.
CCGCGCACCGTCGTGGCCAATCCGCAGGCCGCCGATCAGGTCCAGCAATTCCACGGAGCCGAGGTCATTGCTGAAGCGGTGCTGAAATACCACCGGCTCAGCCAGCGCTTCCGGCCACTGATCGAGGGCTTCCCGGTAGCGCTGGTGCAGGTCCGGCAACCGTTCTGCCAGGGTCTGTCGCAGATGGTGCTCGGTCAGCCCCATGCCCAGTTCACCCCGGCGGGCCAGGCGGTCCAGCGTCTGCTCAATGCGGTGTTGAAGCTCCTGCCCGTCGGCGGACTTCAGCACCGCCTGGTCGATCAGCTCCTGATCCAGCCGCCAGCGGTCCAGTCCGTCCAGATCGAAGTTCTCGTTGTCGGTATCATCGTCTTCTACTTCGTCGAAACGTACCTGCAGGCGGCGCTGGAAGAAGGTTTCCACAGGTCGTTTCAGGAAGTTCGCCAGTTCGGCCAGGGTCAGCGGCTCCTCTGGCGGTTGCCAGGGCAGGGCGTTCAGGTCGGCGGACCCGAGCCTGTCGGGGCTGTGAGCACTGCGCCATTCCTTTTCGTAGGTGAACAGGCTGCGTTGCTGCAGGATTTCCGTCAGTGGCCGGGGCGGGCTGTCTGCTTCCGGCTGCAGCGCGTTGGCTAAGGGGAAATAGGCCTGGCTGAACGGCTGAAGCGGGTGGCAGGTAGTGAGGGCAGTTGTCACCTGCTGGCCTGGCTGATTGCTGATACGCCACAGGCTGTTCAGATGGTCCTGCAACTGGCTGACCAGCACTGAGGGCGGGCGTTCCGAATCGTCCCGTATGCTGCGGCCGACCCAGCTGATGTAGAGCTGCTCCCGGGCTGATAACAGGGCTTCCAGGAACAGATAGCGGTCGTCTTCCCGGCGGGAGCGGTCGCCGGGCCGGTAGTCGTTGGCCATCAGGTCGAAGTCTACCGGCGGCCGGGAGCGGGGGTAGTCGCCGTCGTTCATGCCCAGCAGACACACTACCCGAAACGGGATCGCGCGCATGGGCATCAATGTGGCGAAATTGACCTTGCCGGCCAGAAAACGCTGGTTCAGTCCGTGCTCATCCAGGCCCGCCAGCAGTGCGTCCCGGACAATGCCCAGGGGCAGCGGGGTTTCGGCGAGCCCGGCGGCCAGGGCGTCTTCCAGCCATTGTTCGAGCTGGCGGCGGAAGCGGTTCAGTAACAGCAGGTCGTTGCCTTCCAGATCCTGGAAGAAACGGCTCAGCATGTCGGCAAACAACGCTTCCCACAGAGGTGGTGTCTGGGGTGCCTGCAACTGGTGCCAAAGCGCTTCCAGCTGCTGCACAAACGCGGACAGACGCCCGGCCAGGCCGGCTTCCAGCCCGCCGATTTCCGGATAGGGTTCGATCTCCGACCAGGCCCCGTCATCTCCCATGCTGTAACCCAGCAGCATGGCCCGCAGCCCGGCCTGCCAGGTATTCCGTGACAGATCGTCGGGCAGCGTCAGGGTTTCCCGCTGCTGGCGATGCAGGCCCCAGCGAATATTGGCGCCTTCGACCCAGCGCCGGGCCAGGGGGATATCTTCCTCGGCAATGCCGAAGCGCTGACGTACGCCGGGGATTTCCAGCAGGCTGAGGATCTCACTGACCGCAAACCGGCTCTGGGGCAGCCCCATCAGGGTCTCCAAGGCGATCAGCACCGGTTCGTGGTGGCGCTGGCCCTGGTCGGAAATAGTGAACGGGATATGGCGCAGGTCGCCCGCATCATGGCGGCCAAACACCGCCTGTATGTGAGGGGCATACACGTTGATATCCGGCACCATCACGATCACATCCCGGGGGCGCAGGGTGGGGTCGGCATTAAAGGCGGCCAGCAGCTGGTCATGAAGAACCTCCACTTCCCGCTGGGGACTGTGAGCCTCGTGAAAGCTCAGGGACCGGTCCCTGGCCGGATCCACCACCCGCTGCTGGTCGCGAATTTCCGGTAACGGCGTCAGGTTGTAGATGTCATTCTGCAGCTGGTGAAGCAGGCGGGGCTC
>CAZHAY010000142.1:0-1768 GCA_964530545.1 uncultured Marinobacter sp. | reverse complement strand
CTGACGATATCGGCCCAGTAGAACTGGCTCGGGTTGTGAACGCACAGCACGACCTGGCTGAAGCGGCTGAGTACGTGGAGCGCTTCCAGGGCCTGACGGGGCAGGGACGACACGCCGAACACCACAATGCGCCGGGGCAGCCGGTGCGGGTTGGCGGGCTGGCCTGACTGGCCCAGGGTCATAAAGCGGGTGTGAATCTGTGACCGGCTGGTGTGAGCAGAGCGGCCAACATCCTGCACCAGTGCCTGCCAGAGCCGGGGTTGCCAGCGGGAGTCGGCGTCCAGGGTTTTTTCTTCGCCCCGGGCGGTAATCATGATCTCCCGCCCCTGTTCCCAGGCGCTGAGCCAATCGGCGCGAAAGACCTGATACTGGTCGAACAGGTCGGCGACTTTTTCCGCCAGTTGAAAGCGGCGCAGTTCCGGGTCATGGCCTTCCAGAAACCGGCCCAGGGGCAAGAAGGCGTCGTCGGAATGGACCAGTTCCGGCAGCAGCCGGTAAAGTCGCCATACCAGCCGGCGTTTATCAAAGGGCGACGTTTCCGGTACCTCGCCCTCTGGTAGCACTGCCCGGTAGGCCTGCCAGATAAACCGTGCCGGAAACAGAAAATCCATGCCCGCGGCGATGCCCAGGCCGCCGCTGGCATCGTCCGACGCCTTTTCCGCCAGCGCCAGCTTCAGCCACTGGGCGATGCCATTGCTCTGTACCAGAAACGTCTCGCTCTCCAGCGGCGGCATGGGGGTCTGTCGGCACAGATAGACCACCGCCCGGCGCAGGTCCTCCAGGTGATTGGCGTGGATGGCATGGAAGCCGGGCTGGATCAGGGCGCTGTCGCTCATGGTACTCCGGGTCAGGTCAGTGCAGGGCTGCCCCAAAGGTTACCGCAACTGTCGCCGGAATGCCGAGATAACCCGCAAGACCCTAAAGTGACCGTGAGCGCACAGAGCGCCAGCTCAACAGGCGGGATGAAGCTGTTTCCGGTGAATCGGGGCATCTGATCGGTTACCGATTGTACTGACGTGTTGAGGCGAGGCTGTGTCCGGCGTAGAGTGGTGACTGATGTCATTTCTGAGTGATTCCGACTTCCTCCAATGAATTCTTCTGCAACTCCTGGTCAGCGGTTAAAAGCGGCTGATCTGGCGAACCCGCTGTACTACCTGGAAAACATGGAAACCGTGGTGAACTGGGTTCGTCATCATCATGGTGACCTGCTGCAGGCTGACGAGCGTCAGCGCCTGGACGACTTTGCGGATCTGTCCATCGCCGCCCGGGCCCTGCTGACGCGGATGGTCATGCGCAGTGGGGATCTGTTCCGGGTGGACAAGCTGCGCTATCCCGAGCTGCCATCTCCTGTGCCGGTGGCCATGGCTGAGTTACAGGCGACAACCTGGGCGCAGTCTGTTCAGACCATTCAGCTGGACGAACTGTTCCGGCTGTTTACGCTGGTCGAGCTGCGTCCGGCGCTGGCGGATCTGCTGACGGAACTCGGCCATTCACCGGGCCTCTCCAAAGGCCAGATGAAAGTTCTGCTGGCGGATCATCTGGATAAGGTTGACCTTGCGCACTGGCTGCCAGCCCACGCCAACAACGTGATCCATGTCGAGCCCATGCCCCTGTTCGACCGCATTCGCCTGATGTTTTTCGGCAACCTGCGCCAGAGCTGGTCAGATTTTGTGCTGGTGGAGCTGGGGTATCAGCAGTACGAAAAGGTGAGCTTTACTCCTGAGTCCCGCTCGTTTCAGTGCCGGGATGAGGTGGACTGTTATCTGGT
>CAZHAY010000141.1:0-5489 GCA_964530545.1 uncultured Marinobacter sp. | reverse complement strand
GCGACATGATCGCGCCCCGTGAGCCGGTGCAGAGCCGTATCTTTGAGCGGGCAGAAACCCCGGTATTCTGGGCCACGCTGGACCGGGCCAGTCACTTCGAGCCGTCCTGGAGCTTTGGTGGCTACCGGGGTGTAAGCACTGCCTGGTGGCTGTACCAGCTTAAGGGTGACGCAGAGGCTGCGGCAATGTTTACCGGCAGCTGCACCCTGTGTAATGAGTCTGGCTGGACGGTAGAGCGCAAGAACTTCTGATCTGGCAGCATCCGTCTGAGCCGGCCTTGCGCAGGTCGGCTCAGTGCGGCCACGTCATTACCGTCAATGCAGTTTCAGTCTGGGGTGAATGGCCCGGCCGACCCGGTCCATGGCCCAGATGATCGCTGTTCTCACCGGCCCGTGCAGGGCGTTCTGGTGCATGCGGTAGAGGGACGCATAGAAGAACCTCGCCACTCTGCCTTCCACATACATGGACCGACCTGACAGATTGCCCATCAGATTGCCAACGGTGGTGTATCGGCTGAAGTTGATCAGCGAACCGTGGTCCCGGTAAACGAACGCCTCAGGCTCACCCCCTTGCAGCCGCTGGCGTAAACTGCGGAACAGGGTGTTGGCCTGCTGGTGGGCCGCCTGTGCCCGGGGCGGTACCGGCCGGTCGGAATCAGGCTGGGGGCAGGCGGCGCAGTCGCCGAATGCGAAGATATTGGGGTCGGTGACGGATTGCAGGGTTTGCCGGACCACCACCTGATTGCCCCGGGAGGTCTCCAGATCCAGCTGCCCAAGCCAGTCCGGCGCCTTGATGCCTGCGGCCCAGATGGTCATTTCCGATGGGATCTCGGTGCCGTCTTTCAGCACAATGGCATGTTCCCGGACTTCCGACACCGGCTGACCCGTAATCACGTCAACATTCTGCCGCTGTAGCTCCCGGGTGGCAGCCAGGGACAGCCGCGGGGGCAGCGCTGGCAGTATGCGGTCGGCAGCCTCAATCACAGATATGCGGATATCTTTGGCGTTCATATGGTTCATGCCGTAAACCGGCAGTTCCCGGGACGCCATGCGCAGCTCGGCGGCGAGTTCCACTCCGGTCGCGCCGGCACCGATGATGGTAATCGGCAGCGTGGGTTGCCGGCCTTCTTTTGCGTAATGGTTCTTGCGCAGGAACGTATTGAGCAACAGCCGGTGGAAGCGCTGGGCCTGGGGCAGGCTGTCGAGAAACAGGCAGTGCTCCTGCGCTCCCGGGGTGCCGAAGTCGTTGGCGGTACTGCCAACGGCGATGACCAGGGTGTCGTACTCGAGACGTCGCTCCGGTACCACTTCTTCACCGCTATCATCCTTAAACGGCGCAATCACAATGCGACGGTCTTCCCGCTCCAGTCCGATCATGCGACCAAGCTGAAATTCGTAATGATGTTTGCGGGCGTGAGCCCGATAGTTGATCTCGTTCGCGCTGGCATCCAGTGAACCGGATGCCACTTCGTGCAACAGCGGTTTCCATACGTGGGTCATGCCGGCGTCCACAAGGGTGATGCGAGCCTTTCCCTTGCGGCCCAGTTTGTTACCCAGCCGGGTCACCAACTCGAGACCACCGGCGCCACCGCCGACCACGACGATATGATGTTTACTTTCCATGGACAGACTTCCTGTAAGTGAGGACAGGCAGACGTCCTCCGGTGGCCAGTCAGGCACGGGCTTGCGGGCAACAGGACGTCTGCCTCTCATCACTGACGGGCAGCCGGTCGGATATTGGGGTTGGCCTCGGGGGCCAGCAGGAGCTCATTCACCGGGCCCATAGGCGGGCCCGGTCGTCTCTCTTTTTGTCAGGGCAGGTCCGTTACTGCACCGGTGGAGGCTGAGCTGACGGTGCGGGCGTACTTGGCCAGAACTCCGCGGGTGATTTTCGGGGTCGGCGCTTGCCAGCTTTTACGGCGACGTTCCAGCTCTTCCTCTGACACCACCAGTTCAATGGTGTTGGCGACGGCGTCAATGGTAATGGTATCACCATTTTCTACAAGAGCGATGGGGCCGCCTTCGGCCGCTTCGGGGGTTATGTGGCCGACCACAAAGCCATGGCTGCCGCCGGAGAACCGGCCATCGGTAATCAGTGCCACATCGTTGCCCAGTCCACGACCCATGATGGCGGAAGTCGGGCTGAGCATTTCACGCATGCCGGGACCGCCTTTCGGGCCTTCATAACGGATCACCAATACGTCGCCGGCTGTAACGGTGCCGTCGAGAATGCGCTGCTGTGCTTCCTCTTCCGAATGGAAGACCCGGGCGGTGCCGGTGAAGTGGGTGCCTTCCTTGCCGGTTATCTTGGCGACGGACCCGGTGGGCGCTAGGTTGCCGAAAAGAATCCGCAGATGGCTGTCCGCTTTGATGGGGTTATCAAAGGCATGAATGATGGACTGGCCCTCGGGGTAGGGCTCAACCTTCGCCAGGTTCTCAGCCAGCGTCTGGCCGGTGACGGTCATGCAGTCACCGTGGAGCAGGTCACGGTCCAGTAGCATCTTCATCAGGGGCTGAATGCCGCCGATGGCCACGAGTTCAGACATCATATAGTGCCCTGACGGCCGCACATCGGCCAGTACCGGTACCCGCTTGCCGATCTGCACAAAGTCGTCCAGGCTCAGCCCTACGCCAACGGTACTGGCCATGGCCAGCAGATGAAGTACCGCGTTCGTGGAGCCAGCCAGCGCAATGGTGACCGTAATGGCATTCTCGAAAGCCTCCCGGGTCATGATATCGGAGGGTTTGATGTCAGCGCCTAACAGCTTCAGAACCGCAGCGCCAGCCGCTTCACAATCGGCAAGCTTGTTGTCTGATACCGCGTTCTGGGCAGAGCTGCCGGGCAGGCTCATGCCCATGGCTTCGATGGCGGAAGCCATGGTGTTGGCGGTGTACATGCCGCCACAGGAGCCGGGACCAGGAATGGCGGTTTCCTCGATCTGTTTCACCTCGATCAGATCCATGGTGCCCTGGGCGTGGGCGCCGACGGCCTCGAATACCGAAATAATGTCGGTGTGATTCTCGCCGGGCTCGATAGTACCGCCATAGACAAACACCGACGGCCGGTCCAGCCTTGCCAGTCCCATAATGCAGCCGGGCATATTCTTGTCGCAGCCGCCGATCGCCACCAGGCCGTCAAAACCCTCACAGCCGGCAACAGTCTCGATGGAATCCGCGATGACTTCCCGCGACACCAGCGAGTACTTCATGCCTTCCGTGCCGTTGGCGATGCCGTCCGAAACAGTAATCGTATTGAAGATCAGACTCTTGCCCCCGGCCTCATCAGCGCCCCGGGCGGCCTCACGGGCCAGACCGTCAATGTGCATATTGCAGGGGGTGAGGTTGCTCCAGGTGGAAGCGATGCCAATCTGGGGTTTGCGGAAGTCTTCGTCGGTAAAACCGGTGGCTCGCAGCATGGCGCGGCTGGCGGCTTTGTTCAGTCCGTCGACGACGGGCGCAGAATAGCGGCGTCTTTTATCGTCGGTCATGGTCGTTCTCCTGACTCGGGGTATCCCATCAGCCTAGTGGTGGCGGGCGGTCCCGTAAAGGGTTACGGCTCAGTCTGTTAAGCGGTACGCGCTCGGGAACGCCGGGCCGGTGCTGGACAAGTCCATTGTGCAACTGCTACAACCGGAGGAGGATTTATGAGAGTCAACAGGAGCAAGCCATGAAGGTTAGATTTGACGGCATTGCCGAGGGCCAGCCGGTCCCGGAAAAGTTTGCGTTTGGGGTATATCACGAGACCGACCGGATGAGCTTTGGGCCCAACCGCAACCCGGAAGTGACCTGGGAAGATCTGCCGGAAGGGACCCGTAGCCTTGCCGTGATCGTGTATGACTCCGATGTGCCCAGTGTGGCAGACGATGTGAATCAGGAAGGCAAGACCGTCCCGACGGACCTTCCCCGGGTGGATTTCTACCACTGGCTGCTGATTGATATTCCCCCCAGCACCATCTGCATTCCGGAAGGTGAAGACAGCGATGGCGTCAATCCCAAGGGCAAGCAGCCGGGGCCGGGGCCTATCGGTATTCGGGGCGTCAACAACTTTACCCAGTTTCTGGCGGGTAACCCGGACATGGCTGGCACTTATGGCGGCTATGACGGACCCTGTCCCCCGTGGAACGATGAGCGGGTCCACCACTACCACTTTGAGCTCTACGCACTGGATGTGGAAACCCTCGGGCTGCAGGGCGAATTCGATGGCGAGGCTGTTCGCAAGGCCATGGAAGGGCATGTGCTGGCCAGCGACCGGGTCACCGGAACCTATACGCTAAACCCCTCTTTGCGTTAAACTTCCTACCCCCTGACACTTTTCGATCCCCGGCACCGAGCTAGCTCGGTCACGCTGGGGACGATCTCCTGCCTGGAATATTTTGCTCATGGTGAACTCCCTCAAGGCCAACTGGCTGACCAATATCCGTGGTGATCTGCTGGCCGGTATCGTGGTGGCACTGGCGCTGGTGCCTGAGGCCATCGCGTTCTCGATTATTGCCGGCGTTGACCCCAAAGTAGGGCTCTACGCGTCCTTCTGTATCGCGGTCGTTATTGCTTTTGCCGGTGGCCGCCCGGGCATGATCTCCGCCGCTACCGGGGCCATGGCACTGCTGATGGTGACCCTGGTTAAAGATCACGGGCTGCAATACCTGCTGGTTGCTACGCTTCTGACCGGGGTGCTTCAGATTGCGGCGGGTTACCTGAGACTTGCCAATCTGATGCGCTTTGTTTCCCGGTCGGTGGTGACCGGGTTCGTGAATGCGTTAGCGATTCTGATCTTTATGGCCCAGTTGCCGGAACTGATCGGGGTTACCTGGCATGTGTACGCCATGACCGCAGCCGGGCTGGGGATTATCTACCTGTTTCCGTACCTGCCTGTCGTCGGTCGGGTGCTTCCGTCTCCGCTGGTGTGTATTGTGGTGCTGACCGGAGTGGCCATGTGGTACGGCCTGGATATCCGCACCGTGGGTGATATGGGCGAGCTGCCGGATTCCTTGCCCATTTTCCTGTGGCCTGATGTGCCCCTGAATCTGGAAACCCTGATGATCGTTCTGCCCTATTCCCTGGGACTGGCGGTGGTAGGCCTGCTGGAGTCGATGATGACAGCGACGATCGTCGACGAGTTAACGGATACCACCAGTGACCGTCATCGGGAGTGCAAGGGTCAGGGGGTTGCCAATATTGTGTCCGGCCTGTTCGGTGGGATGGCCGGTTGCGCGATGATCGGTCAATCCGTTATCAACGTTAAGTCAGGTGGGCGGACTCGTCTGTCGACCCTGACCGCGGGGGTTTTTCTGCTGTTTCTGGTGCTGGTACTGGACCGGTGGCTGGTGCAGATTCCCATGGCCGCGCTGGTGGCGGTGATGATCATGGTTTCCATTGGTACCTTCAGCTGGAGTTCCATCCGTAATCTCGGCAAATATCCGCTGTCCACCAATATTGTGATGGTAGTGACGGTAGTGGTGGTGGTTGCCACCAATAACCTGGCCTATGGCG
>CAZHAY010000140.1:0-5539 GCA_964530545.1 uncultured Marinobacter sp. | reverse complement strand
TGTGCCGCCTATAACGCGGACTTCGACGGTGACCAGATGGCGGTTCACGTACCGCTGACGCTGGAGGCCCAGCTCGAAGCCCGTGCGCTGATGATGTCCACCAACAACGTGCTGTCGCCGGCTAACGGCGAGCCCATCATCGTACCGTCCCAGGACGTGGTTCTGGGTCTGTACTACATGACCCGTGAACGCAAGAATGCGGTCGGTGAAGGCCGGGTATTCGCTGACGTTAAAGAAGTGCATCGCGCCTACGGTGCAGGCGCCGTTGACCTGCAGGCGAAGATTCGTGTCCGCGTCAATGAGGTCACCTACGACGAGAATCATGATCTCAAGACCGAGAGCGTGATTGTCGATACCGTGGTTGGCCGCGCGCTGCTGTTCGACATCGTACCGGACGGTCTGTCCTACGAAATCGTCAACCGGCCGATGACCAAGAAAGCGATTTCCAACCTGATTAACAGCTGTTACCGGGTTGCTGGCCTGAAAGACACGGTGATCTTTGCCGACCAGCTGATGTACATGGGATTCCATTACGCCACGGTGTCCGGCACTTCCATTGGCTTTAACGACTTCGAGATTCCTCCCGAGAAGTACGAGCTGGTGGACGCCGCGACCGAGGAAGTGAAAGAGATCGAGTCCCAGTTCGCCTCTGGTCTGCTGACCCAGGGTGAGAAGTACAATAAGGTCATCGATATCTGGTCCCGGGCCAACGACAAGGTCTCCAAGGCCATGATGGACCGTCTGTCCCAGGAGCAGGTGGTTGATGCCGACGGCAAACCGGTGGTTGGCGAAGACGGCGAGCCTGTCATGCAGGAGTCGTTTAACTCTGTCTACATGATGGCGGACTCCGGCGCCCGGGGCTCCCCCGCGCAGATCCGTCAGCTTGCCGGTATGCGGGGTCTGATGGCGAAACCGGACGGTTCCATCATCGAGACGCCGATTACCGCCAACTTCCGTGAAGGGCTGAACGTACTTCAGTACTTTATTTCGACCCACGGTGCCCGTAAGGGTCTGGCGGACACGGCGCTCAAGACCGCAAACTCCGGTTACCTGACCCGTCGTCTGGTTGACGTTTCCCAGGACCTGGTGGTTACCGATACCGACTGTGGTACCGAAGAAGGTCTGTTGATGACGCCGCATATCGAAGGCGGCGACGTTGTCGTGCCGCTGGGTGATCGCGTATTGGGTCGAGTCACGGCCCGGGATGCATTTACCCCGACCGACAAGGAAAATGCGGTGGTTCTGGCCGGCACTCTGCTGGATGAGAAAACCATCGAGGCGATCGAGCGCGCCGGTGTTGACGAGGTATGGGTGCGTTCCACCATTACCTGTGAAGCGCGCCATGGTGTATGCGCGAATTGCTACGGCCGGGACCTGGCCCGTGGTCACCTGGTAAACGTGGGTGAAGCGGTAGGTGTTATCGCTGCTCAGTCCATCGGTGAGCCGGGAACCCAGCTGACCATGCGTACGTTCCACATCGGGGGCGCGGCAAGCCGGGCGTCTGCCGTGGACAGTATTCAGGTCAAGCACGGCGGTCAGATCCGTCTGCACAACATGAAGTCCATCGAGAAGACCGACGGAACTCTGGTGGTTGTGTCCCGTTCATCTGCACTGGCTGTGGCTGACGAGCAGGGTCGCGAGCGGGAGTGGTACAAGCTGCCATACGGTGCGATGTTGTCCGTGAAGCACGGCGATAAAGTGGATGCCGGTGCTGTGGTCGCCAAGTGGGACCCGCATACGCACCCTATCATCGCAGACGCAGTTGGTACGGCGAACTTCGTAGGCATGGACCAGGGTATTACGGTTCGCACCCAGACCGATGAGCTGACAGGCCTGTCCACCATTCAGGTGATAGACCCGAAAGATCGTCCGGCAGCGGGCAAGGACCTGCGCCCGGCCATCGAACTGCTGGACGAGAAAGGTGAGGCGTTGACGCTGCCGGGGGGAGCGCCTGCGCACTATTTCCTGCCGGCGGATGCACTGATTACCCTGGCTGATGGTGCCAAGGTGGAAGTGGGGGACGTGGTCGCCCGGATTCCACAGGAAAGCTCGAAGACCCGGGACATCACCGGGGGTCTGCCGCGGGTGGCGGACCTGTTCGAGGCACGTCGTCCGAAAGAGCCGTCGATTCTGGCGGAAATCACCGGCATGGTGTCTTTCGGTAAAGAGACAAAGGGCAAGAAGCGTTTGATCATCACGCCGCAGGACGCGGATCCGTACGAGGTTCTGATTCCCAAGTGGCGTCAGCTCAACGTATTCGAGGGTGAAACAGTAGAGAAGGGCGAGGTCATTTCCGACGGTCCGTCCAATCCTCATGACATCCTCCGCCTGCTGGGCGTAGTAGAACTGGCGAAGTACATCACCAACGAAATTCAGGACGTATACCGTCTGCAGGGTGTTGTCATCAACGATAAACACATTGAAGTTATCGTTCGTCAGATGCTGCGCAAGGTAGAGATCACCGATGCCGGTGAAACCCCGCTGCTGGCGGGCGACCAGGTGGAGTATCACCACTTCCTGGAAGAGAATGAGAAGGCCATCGCTGCCGACAAGCAGCCGGCCAGGGGTGAGCGTCAGTTGTTAGGTATCACTAAGGCTTCGCTGGCCACCGAATCGTTCATCTCGGCAGCATCGTTCCAGGAGACCACTCGTGTTCTCACAGAGGGTGCCGTCACCGGTAAGCGTGATTACCTGCGCGGCCTGAAGGAAAACGTTGTGGTCGGGCGCCTGATTCCGGCGGGTACCGGTCTGGCCTACCACAGCGAGCGCCGGCGGAAGCGGGAGCTCGAAGAACAGGGCGTGACCGCAGAAGACGTGGTGGAAGCGCTGAGCGCAGAACTGAACCGGGGCGAGTAGCCTGGTCGGTAGTCCCCCCGGGAACTACGGATCCCGGGGTGGTTAAAAAGGCATCAGTCATCTTGACTGGCCTCGGGCGCAGGCTTACACTTGCGTCCCTTAATTTTTACCCCCGTTTACCGGGGGTAAGTTTCATTGGATGGTTTTTTTGGAGTTTGCTTACATGGCAACGATCAACCAGTTGGTACGTAAGCCTCGTAAACGCAAGGTAGCACAGAGCGACGTTCCTGCGCTCCAGGCCTGCCCTCAGCGTCGTGGTGTCTGCACACGTGTATATACCACTACCCCGAAGAAGCCGAACTCTGCACTCCGTAAAGTGTGCCGTGTTCGTCTGACTAACGGTTACGAGGTTTCCTCTTATATTGGCGGTGAAGGTCATAACCTTCAGGAGCACAGTGTTGTGCTGATCCGCGGCGGTCGTGTAAAAGACCTCCCGGGTGTGCGCTACCATACTGTTCGCGGAACGCTGGACACCCAGGGTGTACAGAACCGTAAGCAGGGCCGCTCGAAGTACGGTGCGAAAAAACCCAAGTCCTGATTGTCCCCGATGGGTGTCTTTTATCGTCCCACAGTGAGCGATAAGAGTAAGGCTGAGTAGCCGGCGAGCTATCTCAGGGGTTCCTGAAGACCTTAATTTTAAAGAAGGGCTTATCGATGCCTAGAAGAAGAATTGCAGCAAAACGGGACGTTATCCCGGATCCGAAGTTCGGCAGTGTACGTCTGGCCAAATTCATTAACCACGTGATGGAAAGTGGGAAGAAGGCCGTAGCTGAGCGCATTGTTTACGGCGCGCTTGAGATTGTTGCCGAAAAGTCAAAAGAAGAGCCGATCGACATGTTCGAACGGGCGCTGGAGAACATCCAGCCAATGGTCGAGGTCAAGTCCCGCCGTGTAGGTGGTGCCACCTACCAGGTGCCTGTAGAAGTGCGGCCTTCCCGTCAGAACGCGCTGGCCATGCGCTGGCTCGTTGAATTTTCACGGAAGCGTGGTGAGAAGAGCATGATCCAGCGTCTGGCTGGCGAAATCCTCGATGCGGCTGACAGCAAAGGCGCAGCTGTGAAGAAGCGCGAGGACGTGCATCGTATGGCGGAAGCCAACAAGGCCTTCTCCCACTTCCGTTTCTAACAAGCCGAGGTTTATATCGTGGCACGCAAGACTCCTATCAAACGTTACAGAAACATTGGTATCTGTGCGCACGTGGATGCGGGCAAAACTACTACCACCGAGCGGATTCTTTACTACACCGGTCGTAGTCACAAGATGGGCGAAACCCATGACGGCGCCTCCACGACGGACTGGATGGAGCAGGAGCAGGAGCGTGGTATCACCATCACCTCTGCAGCTGTGACCACATTCTGGTCGGGCATGGACAAGCAGTTCCCTGAGCACCGTATTAACGTTATCGATACCCCGGGGCACGTTGACTTTACAATTGAAGTTGAACGTTCGTTGCGGGTGCTTGACGGCGCCGTAGTCGTCTTCTGTGGTTCCTCTGGTGTGGAGCCGCAGTCCGAAACCGTATGGCGTCAGGCGAACAAGTATGATGTTCCGCGCATGGTCTTCGTCAATAAGATGGACCGTGCCGGCGCCAACTTCCTGCGTGTGGTTGAGCAGATCAAAACCCGCCTGGGAGCAACTCCGGTTCCGCTCCAGCTCCAGATTGGTTACGAAGAGAACTTTGTTGGCATCGTGGATCTGCTGCGCAACAGGGCTATCTACTGGAACGACGACGATCTGGGCATGAGCTATCGCGAGGAAGAAGTTCCCGCTGATATGGCTGACGAGGTCGCGAAGTACCGTGAGGCGCTGATTGAAGCCGCTGCGGAAGCTAACGAAGAACTGATGGATAAGTACCTGGAAGGCGGTGAGCTGACCGAGGACGAAATCAAGGCGGGTCTTCGTGCGCGTACCCTGGCGAACGAAATCGTACCGGCCTGCTGTGGCACCGCGTTCAAGAACAAGGGCGTACCTGCCGTTCTGGATGCCGTTATCGAGTATCTGCCAGCACCGGATGAAGTTAAAGCGATCCGTGGTGAGATTGACGACGAAGGCACCGAAGACACACGTCCGGTTGACGACGATGCTCCGTTCGCGGCGCTCGCGTTCAAGATTGCCTCGGACCCGTTTGTTGGCACCCTGACGTTCTTCCGGGTTTATTCCGGTAAGCTCGAAAGCGGGTCATCCGTGTTCAACTCCGTTAAGGGGAAGAAAGAGCGGGTCGGCCGTATGGTTCAGATGCACGCCAATGATCGTGAAGAGATCAAGGAAGTTCTGGCTGGTGACATCGCTGCTGCTATCGGTCTGAAAAACGTGACTACGGGTGACACCCTGTGCGACGAAAACAACAAGATTGTTCTCGAGCGCATGGAGTTCCCCGAGCCGGTTATCTCCGTAGCGGTAGAGCCGAAGTCCAAAGCGGATCAGGAGAAAATGGGCGTTGCACTGGGCAAGCTGGCCCAGGAAGACCCTTCGTTCCGCGTCCGTACGGATGAAGAGTCCGGCCAGACCATCATCTCTGGTATGGGTGAGCTTCACCTGGACATCATCGTTGACCGCATGCGTCGCGAGTTCAAGGTTGAGGCCAACATCGGTAAGCCGCAGGTTGCCTACCGTGAGTGCATCCGCAAGGCGGTTGTTGTTGAAGGCAAGTTTGTGCGGCAGTCCGGTGGTCGTGGTCAGTATG
>CAZHAY010000139.1:0-5600 GCA_964530545.1 uncultured Marinobacter sp. | reverse complement strand
CAGCCTTGGGACCGGTTCCTGGCGGATGCTCCGATACCAGCACGCCCTGGGCAACAATCTGTCGCGTCAGTTCGTCGTGGGCTCGCGGATAGACCACGTCCGCCCCGGTGCCTACCACAGCCACAGTATCACCGCCGGCCGAGAGGGCGCCGGCGTGGGCGGCGCCGTCAACGCCCTGGGCCAGCCCACTGGTCACGGCATAGCCCTTACGGGCAAGAGCCGCAGCAAATTGCCAGGCGTGATCCAGCCCCGCCCGGGTAGCGTTACGGGAGCCCACGATCGCCAGCTGGGGGCGCAGCAGAAGCTCACTCCGGCCGCGGACATACAGCACCGGTGGTGCGTCCTGAATCTGGCGCAGCGACTCCGGGTAAGCATCGTCACCCCAACCGATCAGCTGAATGGCTTTTTGCTGACAGATGACAAACACCTGCGCTACCGCCGCCAGCGGAGGAAAGGCCAGATCCTGTTGCTGCCAGGCCGCGATCAGTGCCCGGGCATCGGGCATGACGCCGAATGATTTCTGGGTAGCGGCGGGCGCCGATAACAGCTCCCGGGGGTCGGCTAACGACTCACAGACGGCCATCCAGCGTTTCCCGCTGAAACGGGGCAGCAGGGACAACAGCAACCAGGGGGATGAAGTCGCAGTAAAAAAGGAAGTTTCGGATTCAGAGAGAGCAGTCAGGGCGGACCTCCTTGTTGAAATGCTCCATCAGATCACCGATCTGCTGTCGAGCCCGGGCTGCCGTCCTGGCAGCCCGGTTATTCCTCAGGGCCAGAGCCCGTCAGAAGTTGGGTTTACGGATTGGTGACCTTGTCGCCAACGGACAGAGCCCGCGTGGCTTTCAGAATCAGACCATAGCTGAGTTTCTCATAGGTCTGGAACACCATCAGCAGACCTGCGCGCTCGTCCGGCAACTGAACCAGTTCACTGGTGACCGGGTCCTTGGCGCGATTACCGGCCTTGAGCACTGCCAGCACGTTGCCTACTTCCAGGCCGTCACGGGCGCCGCGGTTCAGTACCACCACATGGTACTGGCCAATCTGGGTGACACCGGACTCCACCGCAATCATCTTGCCTTCGATATCCCCGTCCGGCGCGCTGGGGGTAAAGCTGGTGTTAATGCGACGGTCTTCCTGAGACAGCAGCCGGTCCTCGATGCGAACTTCCTCGCGGGTCCGGGACAACAGGACCGTCAGGATGTCGCCTTTCTCATCAACAATGCTGCCATCGCCGATGGAGCGGGCTTCCAGACCGAGGAATTCCCCAGTGTCCGGATCGACGTGGGCGCGGCTCTTGCGGAACAGGCCGACATTTCGGGCCGGAGCCTCACCCCGGGCATAGACCCGGTCACCGGCACCGCTGATGATGCGGCTTTCCTGACCTTCCAGAATGTAAGGCGCGTTATTGAGCTCTTCCTCAGTCACGATACGGGTCTTGGTGAGGAAGCTCTCAATGGCATCAAGCGGAATGGCCGGGATCGGCGTGTCGATCGGCTCTGACCGAACCTGGGGCGACAACCTGACCACGCCACTGCTGGCCTTGGTCAGATGGGGCTTGCCGTCAATATAGACCAGCGCCAGCTCATCCCCCGGATAGATCAGGTGCGGGTTGTTCACCTGCGGGTTCACATGCCAGATTTCCGGCCAGTACCAGGGGTTGTTAAGAAAGCGGGATGAAATGTCCCACAGGGTATCGCCCTTTTTGACGGTGTAACGCTCGGGGTGATCAGAACGGAACTCCGGACCCTGTGCCTGTGCCCAGGAGACGGACAACAGCATCAGAGCCGTGAGAGCGTACAGCAGTTTCCTCATCATAGAATCCTTCATCGCGCGTGCCTTAAAAAGCGTACTTCCTCTTTTTACTGCCGGAGCGTCGCAAGCCGCAAGGCCTTTCAGCGCCTCAATTTAAAGAGGAAAGCCAAAACAGAATGATCGTGTATTTTTCTCTTATAGTAGTTTCTGGCTATCGCCTGATCAGTTTGTATTCAATCGATCTTCGGGGGATAATAAGACAATATCTCGCCGCAACGCCATGAATACAGAGTTTCCGCTTCGTTTATCATAGCGGTCGGGCGGTAAAAATCGCGGTACGCGATCGCATTTTGTGACACCAGCCAGAGATCTTTCCCGATCCTGGCAACTCAGGCAAGCACAGGCAACTATGATTCTGAACATTCTTGAATATCCCGATCCCAGACTGCGGACCATCGCAAAGCCGGTGGACGAAGTCACCGACCAGCACCGCAAGCTGATCGACGACATGTTCGAGACCATGTATGACGCCCCGGGGATCGGTCTGGCCGCCACCCAGGTTAACGTCCATGAGCAGATCATTGTAATGGACCTGTCGGAAGACCGGAGCGAGCCCCGGGTGTTTATCAATCCAGAAGTTGAAGTGCTCGATGGCGATTACCAGGCCATGCAGGAGGGCTGCCTTTCGGTGCCGGGCTTCTACGAAGATGTTGACCGTATTGAGCATGTGCGGGTCAAGGCGCTGGACTACGACGGCAAACCATTTGAACTGGAAGCCACCGGACTGCTTGCCGTATGCATCCAGCACGAGATGGACCACCTCAACGGCAAACTGTTTGTGGATTACCTGAGTGCCCTCAAGCGCAACCGCATCCGGAAAAAACTGGAAAAACTCCAGAAGAAGAGCGCCTGACACACCAGATTAGCCGTAATAAAAGAACCGGGTGTGAGCACCCGGTTTTTTCGTTTGCAAACGCCGCCAGAAACAGGACATCACTGTGCGAATCGTCTTTGCCGGAACACCCGACTTTGCAGCAGTCGCCCTTCAGGCCCTGCTGAAAACCGACCACGATATTATCGCTGTCTATACCCAGCCTGACCGGCCTGCCGGCCGCGGACGCAAACAGCAGTTCGGCCCTGTCAAACAGACGGCGGTTAACGCAGGCATCCCGGTTTTTCAGCCGGTTTCTCTCAAATCCGCGGAAGAGCAACACCAGCTTCAGGAGCTGGCGCCGGATATCCTGGTGGTGGCGGCCTACGGTCTGATTCTGCCGCAGGCGGTTCTGGATATTCCGCGGTTGGGTTGCCTTAACATCCACGCCTCCATTCTGCCCCGCTGGCGGGGAGCCGCCCCTATCCACCGGGCCATAGAAGCCGGCGACCGCGAAACCGGCATCACTATCATGCAAATGGGTGCGGGTCTGGACACCGGCGATATGCTGATGAAGCACCGCACGCCGATCCACGAAGACGATACCGGCGGCAGCCTTCACGACCGGCTCGCGGATATGGGCGGCGCGGCTATTGTGGAGGCGCTGGCCTCGCTGGAGTCCCGGGGCCTGACAGCGACCCCGCAGGATGACAGCGAAGCCACCTACGCCCACAAACTGAGCAAGGATGAGGCCCGCATCCAGTGGCGCGACGATGCGGTCAACATTGCTCGCAAAGTGCGCGCCTTCAATCCCTGGCCGGGCACGGATGGCGAGCTGGACAGCCAGCGCATTCGCATTCATGAAGCACACCCATTGGCCGATACCAGCGAAGCAGAGCCCGGCACGGTACTGGCCCGGGAGCGCAGCGGCGTTGATATTGCCTGCGGCAGGGGCATTCTCCGGGTCACCCGCATCCAACTGCCCGGCACCCGCGCCATGTCGATATCCGACCTGATCAACGGCGGCAAGCCGGTGCTGGAACCCGGCCAGGTGTTGCGCTGATGAGCCGCGACTTACCGCTTCGCGCCGCTGCTGCCCAGGTCATGCATGCCGTGGAGCAGGGGGAGTCCCTGAGCCAGTGCCTGCCCCGCATGGCGGAAACCCTAGACCCGGATCTCAGGCCCCAGCTCCAGGCCCTGTGCTACGGCACCTGCCGCTGGTTTCACCGGCTCGAAGCCGAGCTTGAAAGCCGCCTGCGCAAACCCCTGCGCCGACAGGACCGGGTCATTCACCACCTGATGCTGGTCGCCCTGTTCCAGTTACGGTTCAGCGAAAACGCTCCCTACGCTATCCTTAACGAGACCGTTGAAGCCTGCAAGGCATTGGGCAAAACACCGCTTGCCGGACTGGTTAATGGCGTGCTCCGGGCGGCGGAGCGGGAAGGCGCCCCGGAACCCGAAACCGATGAGGCCCGCTACAGTCACCCCGACTGGATAATCGCCAAACTACGCCACAACTGGCCCGACGCATGGGGCCGGATTCTCAACGCAAACAATATCCAGGCGCCGATGACCCTGCGGGTGAATACCCGCAAAGGCTCCCGGCAGGACTACCTGGCGCGACTCCAGGAGGCCGGCATTGCCGCCCACCCGACCCGGTTTGCGCCCCATGGCATTCAGCTTGAGCGACCGGTACCGGTGGACCTGCTGCCAGGCTTTGCCGATGGCGATGCGAGTGTTCAGGATGAAGCCGCACAACTGTGTACCCAGTGGCTGCAACCCCAGGCGGGACAGCGCATTCTCGATGCCTGTGCCGCTCCCGGCGGCAAAACCTGTGCGATTCTTGAGGTCGCTGACAATCAGGCCGAGGTAGTCGCCCTGGACGAGTCCGCTGAGCGCCTGCCCCGCATCCAGGAAAACCTTGATCGCCTGCAACTGACCGCCACCCTGAGCCAGGCGGATGCCCGTAACGTTGACGACTGGTGGGATGGAAACCCCTTCGACGGCATTCTGCTGGACGTACCCTGCAGCGCCACCGGAGTCATTCGCCGACACCCTGACATCAAGCTGTTACGGCGGGAAACCGACATTACGCCACTGGCGGAAATCCAGTTCGGTCTGCTGATGAGCCTTTGGTCCACCCTGAAACCGGGTGGCCGGCTGGTCTATGCCACCTGTTCGGTTTTCCCCCAGGAAAACAGCCGGATTATCCAGCGCTTCCTTAAACAGCAGGCGGACGCCACGCTCATGGATATAGAAGCCGGTTGGGGACAGGACACCGGCTACGGCCGGCAGTTATTCCCCGATACCGGCAGTCACGACGGATTCTTCTATGCCTGCCTGACCAAAGGCGAGCCGGGAGCACCGTCGTGAAAATCATCATCCTCGGCGCCGGTCAGGTCGGCGGCAGCCTGGCAGAGAACCTCGCCAACGAAGCCAATGACATCACGGTAGTCGACAAGGACGGCGAGCGCCTGCGGGAACTTCAGGACCGGCTGGACATCCGTACGGTTCAGGGGCTGGCTTCCTACCCCACCGTTCTACGCCAGGCCGGGGCCGAGGATGCGGACATGCTGATCGCGGTCACCAACTCGGACGAAACCAATATGGTGGCCTGCCAAGTCGCCTTTTCACTGTTCCGCACACCCTCCAAGATCAGCCGGGTACGGGCCAACGCCTACCTGTCCCGCAAGGAACTGTTTGACGAAAACGGCTTTCCGGTGGATGTGCTGATCAGTCCCGAGCATGTAGTCACCCAGCATATTTCGCGGCTGATCGAATACCCCGGCGCGCTACAGGTACTGGAGTTCTCCCAGGGCCTGGTTAGGCTGGTCGCGATTCGCGCCACCGAAGGTGGCCCGCTGGTGGGGCGCGAGCTGTCCTACCTGCGTACTCATATGCCCCGTATCGAAACCCGGGTGGCGGCGATTTTCCGCAAGGACCGCCCCATCATTCCCAAGGGCGATACCATCATTGA
>CAZHAY010000138.1:0-5607 GCA_964530545.1 uncultured Marinobacter sp. | reverse complement strand
CGCTGGGCAGCTGCCGCACCAGAGCACCGAAGGTCTCTTCCATTTCCACCATCTGCTGCTTGAAAACTTCAAGGTTGGCCACCTGATAGGCCTTGCGCTCGTATTCCTGGCGAAGTTCGGTTTCCTGCCGTTCCACCCGCTCCAGCTGCGCGTACTGATCCTTGATAAAGAACCAGTAGCCACCGCCAAGGATCAGACCCACCAGAATCAGGATGACGATAAACTTGACCGGTGCCGGCCAGATGCCGGCGTTGTTGATATCAAGGTCATTGATATCGAATTCGTTCAGGCTTTTAAGAGAGTCCGACAGGCTCACTGGTTGCTCTCCTCTTCCGACTCAGGTGTTGTCTGGTTGACCGACAGTCTGAAGGCGCTGTAACCCGCACGGCGATTATCGGCCGCGGCAACGGTGGCGAGACCCGGGTTAGTGAACCAGTCAGATCGCTCGAAATTCCGCATCAGGCTGGAGATGCGGCTGTTCGACTCTGCCATCCCATTGATGGCGAGTCGCTCGCCGGCCTTGCTCAACTCGGTGTAAAACAGCCCTTCCGGGAGCGTCCGTACCAGCTCGTCGAAGACACGCACGATAACCGGCCGCTTGCCCTGCAGGTCCTGGATGACTTCCATCCGGGCCAGCAGCTCTTCCCGCTTTTTACGAAGTTCCTGGATCTCACGGATCTGGCTGTCCAGTTGACGGGATGCCGCCTGAACGTAGTCGTTTCGTGACTGCTGATACGCGATACGGTTATCCGTATCCGTCTTCCAGAGAAACACCAGACCGGCGGCGACAATGGCAGCGCCGACGAGGGTTACCACAAAGCGCTTCTGCTTTTCTGCCCTGAGTTCTTCCCGCCAGGGGCGAAGGTTGATCTTGGCCATCAGTCAAAGCTCCTCATCGCCAGCCCACAGGCAATCATCAGCGAGGGGGCATCATTGGTGAGCGCAGAGGCGTTGACCCGCGACCCTACCGCCATATCGGAAAAAGGATTGGCGACGATGGTCGTGGTGGCGGTTTTCTGTTCTACCATGGCAGCAAGCCCGGCAATGGAAGCCGTACCACCAGCCAGCAGCACATAGTCCACCGCGTTATACTGGCTCGCACCGAAGAAGAACTGCAGCGCCCGGGCGACCTGCTGAACCACCGCCTCGCGGAAAGGCTCGAGCACTTCGCTTTCGTAGTCATCCGGCAGCCCGCCCTGCTTCTTGGCCAGGCCGGCTTCTTCCACCGACAGACCATAGCGGCGCTGGATTTCTTCAGTAAGCTGCTTGCCGCCGAAGATCTGCTCCCGGGTATAGACGGTTTCGCCTCCGGCCAGCACGCTCAGCGTGGTCATGGTGGCACCAACATCGACGATAGCAACGACCAGATCCTCACCATGGGACTCCAGCTGAGGCTCGATCAGCGTGTAGGCGCGCTCCAGGGCGTAGGCTTCAACATCAACAATCCGCGCGGTGAGCCCTGCGATATGCAGCGCATCCTCACGAATATCGACGTTTTCCTTCCGGCAGGCGGCCAGCAGCACGTCGACCTGATCCGGATTGTTATCGGATGGGCCCTGGACTTCAAAGTCGATGGCGACTTCATCCAGCGGATAAGGAATGTACTGATCGGCCTCAAGGGCGATCTGGTCTTCCAGTTCGAACTCGTTGAGCCCGGCATTCATCTGGATGACCTTGGTAATCACGGCCGAACCGGACACCGCCACCGCAGCCTGCCGGGCTCCGGTACGGGCCTTGCTGACGACACGCTTGATCGCGTCGCCAACGGCTTCCACATCCGTGATGTTTTTTTCTACGACCGCATTTGCGGGAAGCGGCTCGACGGCGTGGCTTTCCACCTTATAACGGCTGCCTTGCTTCGAGAGCTCCAGCAACTTCACCGAACTGGAACTGATATCCACCCCCAGCACGGTACTGGACTTTTTACCTGATAATCCAAACACGCGCTCACCTTATACCTGGACAACCGTACGCCCGACTTAGTAGTGGGCTCCCGGCCGTAAAACCCTGGCCTGACTGCCGTTTACGCTATGGTTCTTTTAATAGTGCGCAGCAGTTCCATTTATATGTTTTTTATGTAAGAGAAATCTCCGGCTTTTAGGTCTACAATGCCCCCTCGTTGTTCTGAGAGATTGCCGAAGTATTGACCTCTTTTAACACCTAAAGCGATTTCTCAGATGATAGACTTATACCCAACAGTTGTCAGAAAAAAATGTCCCGACTGATTACAGCATCACGCTTCTTTCTCTGGCTGGCCATTCTTGGGCTCAGCTCGGCCATGCTTGTTGCCGCCGGCTTCTATCTGCACCTGCGCCCGGAGCTTCCGGCAGTGCACCAGTTACTCGATACACGGCTTCAGACGCCTCTCAGGATCTACTCATCGGACGACAAATTAATAGCAGAATTCGGTGAAAAGAGAAGGACGCCTGTCACAATCGATCAAATCCCCGCAAAACAGCTACAGGCCTTTCTGGCAGCGGAGGATTCCCGCTTCTACGAGCACTTCGGCGTTGATGTGATCGGACTGGGGCGGGCCGCCGTAGAGCTGGTGTCGACCGGGGAAATTCAATCCGGGGGCAGCACCATTACCATGCAGGTGGCCCGCAACTACTTCCTCACACGGGACCGCACCTTCGCCCGGAAGTTTAACGAGATCCTGCTGTCGTTCCAGATCGAGAAAGAGCTGGATAAGCAGACCATCCTCGAGCTTTACCTGAACAAGATCTACCTTGGCAATCGCGCCTACGGCCTCGCTGCTGCTGCACAGGTTTACTATGGCAAACCGGTTCATGAACTGAGCCTTGCACAGATGGCCATGCTGGCCGGCCTGCCGAAAGCCCCTTCAGCGTACAACCCTCTTGCAAATCCGGACCGCGCCAAGGTCCGCCGTGACTGGATACTCGGGCGCATGGCGGAGCTGGGGTACATTTCGACCTCTGAACGGGACCAGGCCCTGGCCGAGCCGTTAAGCGCGCGATACAACACAACGCCTACCGAAGTGAATGCCGACTATGTTGCCGAAATGGCCCGTGCTGAGCTGGTCGCCCGCTATGGCGAAGCGGCCTACACCGATGGCTACAGAGTCACCCTTACCGTTCACAGTGAAGACCAGGATGCCGCGACCCAGGCCCTGCAACACGGGCTGGAAGCCTACGATCGCCGCCACGGCTACCGGGGCCCCGTCGGGACAACGGACGAAGTACCTGCTGACGAGGCGACCTATCAGGACATCCTCGACGCCTACCCGAAAGTTGAAGAACTGTATCCCGTCATTATTACGGCCATTGATGACAGCAAAAGTCAGGCGCAGGCCTGGTCTCGCCACCTCGGTAAAGGTTTTATTCCGTTCGATACCATGACCTGGGCCCGGGCGTACCGCACTGCCAACGCCATGGGCCCGGCCCCGGGGAAAGTCTCAGACGTGCTCTCGACGGGGGATATTGTGTACGTCCGGCGCCAGGTAACCGACCAGGTTGAGGAAGACTCAACAGACGACATTGCTGACAGCTTGTCGTCTCTGGAAGAAGGCGCCGCACCAGTCATCGCACCCGTCGCCATGGCGCTGGCCCAGATTCCGGATGTGGAAGGTGCACTGGTCTCCCTGAATACCAGGACCGGCGCCATTCTTGCGCTCGCAGGCGGTTACAGTTTCACCCAGACCAAATACAACCGGGCCGTCCAGGCCCTTCGCCAGCCCGGCTCTATCTTCAAACCTTTTATTTACCTGAAAGCGCTGCAGGTCGGAATGAGCCCTGCGACCATCTATAACGACTCACCCATTGTGCAGGAAGGCAGCGAGACCGAACCGGGCTGGCGCCCCAAAAACTCCGGCGGCGAGTTCCTGGGGCCCATACGTCTGCGGGAAGCCCTTTACCGCTCAAGGAACATGGTCTCTATCCGGCTGCTACAGGACCTGGGCATTGACGACACCATGGATTTCCTGGATCAGCTAAAGCTGCCCACCCAGCACCTACCCCGCGAACTTTCCCTGTCTCTGGGTAGCGGCTCCCTGACGCCCATGGACATGGCCCGCGGGTTTGCCGTGATTGCCAATGGCGGCTATGACGTGCAGCCGTACCTGGTCCAGACCATTACTGCCAGCGATGGAGATGTTCTTTACGAGGCCGCCCCGGCGATCCTTTGCGATAGCAACTGCGACCGTCTGCAGGAGAACAGCCCGGAGCCGGCCACCGGTTTCCCGGCGATCCGCGTCGCCGAGCGCCTGGTGGATGAGCAGTCCGTCTATCTGCTGCACTCCATGCTGAAAGACGTTATTAACCGCGGCACCGGCGCCCAGGCCCGGTCCCTGGGACGCACTGATCTTGCGGGGAAGACAGGCACCACCAACGAACAGAAGGATGCCTGGTTTGCCGGCTTCAACCATGAAGTTGCCACCACCACCTGGGTCGGCTTTGATCAGCCAGCAACACTGGGCTTCCGGGAGTTCGGCAGCACTGCAGCCCTGCCCATCTGGATGAGCTATATGAAGGAAGCGTTGGCCGGCACCCCCGATTCCGAGATGCCCAGACCCAGCGGTATCGTTCAGGTAAGAATTGATCCCCGCACCGGTGATCGGGCGGCACCGGGGCAGGATAACGCCATCGCTGAAATCTTCCGTGCCGACAATGTACCCGAGCAAAGGACCAGCAACGGTCTGAGCGGTGGCGGTGACGCCAACCTCCCACGCAACCTGTTCTGACCCTCATGTCGACTGGCAAAATACCTGCCCGTCGACTGCCCCGCACTGGACCAGATACCCGGATTACAGGCACAAAAAAGCCGACGGTGTGAGCCGTCGGCTTTTTTGACTCGCCAGACCTGGCTTAGCGAATGTCTTCCATGGTCTTGAGCGGGTAGTGCTCCGGATAACCCTTACGGGCGACACCAGAATCAACCGCCGCGCGAGCCACGGCAGCCGGCACAACTTCCAGCAGACGCACGTCCATCGGCTTGGGAATGATGTACTCCTTGCCGAACTCGAACTTGTCGAC
This sequence comes from uncultured Marinobacter sp., assembly GCA_964530545.1. Lineage (GTDB taxonomy): Bacteria > Pseudomonadota > Gammaproteobacteria > Pseudomonadales > Oleiphilaceae > Marinobacter. Next base: position 616 of record CAZHAY010000138.1, on the reverse strand, counting down.
ACCGTACGCCTGGCAGATTTCCTGAGGAACCGGCTCCTTCGCCAGCTCACGGATGGCGTGAACCGCTGCCACCTTCATTTCTTCGTTGATCTGGCTCGCACGAACGTCCAGCGCACCCCGGAAAATGAACGGGAAGCCCAGCACGTTGTTCACCTGGTTCGGATAGTCAGAACGACCGGTCGCCATGATCACGTCATTACGGGCTTCCATGACCAGCTCCGGCTTGATTTCCGGATCAGGGTTGGAGCACGCGAACACGATCGGGTTCGGAGCCATCTTGTTCAGCTGCTCAACCGAGAACAGATCCGGTCCAGACAGTCCCAGGAAAACATCAGCGCCGTCGATCGCATCGTCCAACGTACGCTTGTCGGTGTCGTTGGCGAACATGGCCTTGTACTGGTTCAGGTCATCACGACCGGAGTGGATGACGCCCTTGCGGTCCAGCATGTAGATGTTCTCTGAACGAACGCCGCAGCTCACCAGCAGCTTCATGCAGGCAATCGCCGCCGCGCCGGCGCCGAGGCACACAACGGTCGCCTCTTCAATTTTCTTGCCCTGCAGCTCCAGCGCGTTGATCATGCCGGCCGCCGTCACAATCGCGGTGCCGTGCTGGTCG
>CAZHAY010000137.1:0-5754 GCA_964530545.1 uncultured Marinobacter sp. | reverse complement strand
CTGCTTCGTAGAACCCGCCTGTGGCCTCGATCGCGGGTTCATAACTGCGGAAGTGGGGGAGTGGTTCGCCGGGTAGTAGTGCCAGCGTGTAGTGCCCCTCGCCGCCGCTGACTGACAGACCCAGGATGTAGGTGCCCGGTGCGAAGAAGCGCGCTTCGGAGGTAACGGTGCGCCCGTCGGGCGTCGCGAGTTGCAGGAGGTTGTCGTAAGCGAGTACCTGCGTGCCATCTTCGGTGAACTCGACACGGAATAAGTCGGCATTGGTCAGCTCACCGCGGACGCCTCCGAGTTCCAGTTGCCAGGTTCTCCGGGAGTCCTCGTCGGTGATGGTCCAGGCGAATGCGTCCTGATCCTGTGAGCTCAGTTGGCCCGCAATGCAACTTGGGCCCGTAAGCTCATTCGCCTGTGGCGGCGTGTCATTCGGTTCCTGCTCGGTCATGCAGCCCTGGGCACTGCCAGTTGCGGCCAGAAGCAGGGCGATGCTGAAAATCAGCACACGCAACAAGGGGACTCGGTTCATTGACTTGTTCCTCCTTCAGGGAGGATACCGAAGCGGGCGTCATTGGGGCGTCAAAGTCACCAGGTGCGGTCGACAGGCCCGTCGATACTCAGACGTTAGCGAGGCGATTATCAAACAGAAAAGGCCTCGCAGCGCCGAACTGCAGCCGCGACCATCCAGCGTGTCCCGGAGCCAGCAACAGGGTGTTTTCTTCCGGAATGATTGCACTGGGCACCTTCAATGCCAGGCTGGCCCGCTCGGCTAACCAGGCGTCGCCCACTGCCTGGCTGACGGTGAAATCTGACGGATTGCTCCAGCCAGGTTTCAGGGCCGCCTTGTCCAGTGTCAGAATCAGCTCGTCTGGAATGGTCACCTCGATGATCACGAACTGTTCAGCAAGCAGTTCAGGACGCGGGGCATGTACCAGGGTTTCCAGTGCTGCCAGGGAGCGGTGCTCGCTCAGGTAGACAACAATCCGGCCGCGGCTGTTCCAGCGACCCCCGGTCAGGCGACTGCCTTCACCCGAGAAAGCATTCGTAATCGGCTGGGCATACCGCCGCTTCGCCAAGCGGTATGCCTTCAGCCGTAAACTCCGTACTCGACGCGCAGAAGAAGATCCTCCACCTGTCTGGCTCCCGCGTCGTTGCGGCTGGTCTCGAGGGGTGTCCTGCCGTCAAGTGCTCTGGCTGGTGCATTCATCCACGCACTACCCGCCTCCTCGCTGCCCATCACGTCGGCAGCAAGGCCGAAGAGCTGTACCAGCCGGTAGAAGCGGTCGCTCTCGTCCGCCAGCAGCCGGCCCTGTTCGCGGCGCCTGTCGAAAGTGCGCTTGCTGATCCGGAGCGCATCCAGAATGGCGTCCCTGTCCTGATCCTCCATGAAAGATGCGAGTGCACTGAATGCCAGCCCGGCCTCTATGCGCTCAGAAGCGATCTTGGGTTGCCATGCTTTCCCGAAAACCGAATCCATCAGTTCCTTGCCCGGCTGGATAGCAGCTGGTCCGGCAGTTGGTGACCAATTCACGGCGCACCCCTTTCTGGCAATGTGATTCTACCACATTGGCGAGCGCGGTATAGAGCTCGCTAGATACGCCGCTGCTGACGACGGACAACTGTTCGGCGGCCAATCGGTAGTTCCGTGCTCGTCGCTTTCCGTAGAGACGTGGCGACATTCAAAACGGTTGCCGAATCAATACGTCCCAACGCATGAAACTAATTGTCTTAGCTGCAGGTTAGTTACTGCCCGTGCTGAGGCATTTGGCGTATGTCGTGCCGTCCTGATACGGGTAGGCATAGTGGATGTACACAGCCGAGGTGTAGCTGTTGATCGGAGTGACCGTGGGAGGGCCGTCCATGGCCATACCATAGCCGGGCATACTGCTCACCACAGCAACATCCGTGATTACTTCGGACGAACTGCAAGCTATTTCGTACCGGACATCGAATGGGTTAGTCGTGTCGACCTCAATTGCATTTTCAATCAGCCGGACGCTGATACCGCCACCACTGCTGCCGCTGTCCCCAGCCGGACCAACCAGGCTGGTTCCGGTCGACCATGTCCCATCGGTTTTCGGGCCGTGAATCTCCCAGGTTGTTGTGTTGATGTAGAAGTCACCATTGGCCCCTGTGTCGGTCAACGGGCCTGTCGTACCACTCAGAAGCGTGCGGCCATCGGCTCCTGGAAGACCCTGCGGGCCGGTTTCTCCCTGCGCTCCCATCATTCCGACCGGACCCTGCTCGCCGCGTGGTCCCATTGCTCCGTTGGCACCGGCTGCTCCGGGCTCACCCTGCTCGCCTGGGGCCCCTTGTTCTCCGGTGGCGCCTGCATCGCCTTTCGGCCCTTGCTCACCTTGCCGCCCTTCGGGGCCCGGCAAACCATCGACGCCGTCTGTGCCAGGAGCACCTGGTTCACCGCGCGGGCCCGTTTCGCCCTTTGCACCTTCATTACCGGGGATGCCTTGAATGCCTTGCTCGCCCGTCAGTCCGATCGGACCCTGCTCGCCGCGTGGTCCCGTTGCTCCGTTGGGACCGGCCGGCCCGGGCTCACCCTGCACACCCGGGGCGCCTTGTTCTCCGGGAATGCCCTCGTCGCCTTTCGGCCCCTGATCGCCGGTGTCGCCTTTCGGCCCCTGCTCACCTGGCCGCCCTTCGGGGCCGGGTGTACCATCGGCGCCGGCTGCGCCAGGAACACCTGGTTCGCCCCGGGGGCCTTGTTCACCGGCGGGACCTGGAACGCCGGTTTCACCGCGTGGTCCCGTTGCGCCATCTGCACCCGCTGATCCGGGCTCACCCTGCTCGCCTTTGACTCCGGTGGGTCCCGGTAGTCCGTCGATTCCGTCTTTACCGGGAGCTCCCTGTTCTCCTTGAGCGCCGGTGTCGCCTTTCGGACCCTGCTCGCCTGGTGGGCCCTGCGGACCGGCCAGGTCGACTGAAATGTAATCAGCTGCACCTGTGGTCCGTACACCAAGCTGGGTGCCGTCCCAAGTGAATTCAAGGTCACGTCCGTTGGCGCCGGTTGCGCCCGCAGGACCAATAAGGTTCACGAACGTAAAGCTTTCTTCGTCGTTGTTGCGGATGCCAAGGCTGGTGCCGTCCCACGTGAACTCGAGGCTGTTACCGTCCAGATCCCCACTCTGTGCGAGCGTCTGGAGTTGATTCAACAAGCCTTCCAATTCCGCCAGATCCTCCATCGTGATGTCGGTGAGGCCCATGGTTGCGGTGATGTGGTCGAGGAGAAGCTGGAAATTGGCATTCATGTCGTCGGCAACAATCGGGGTGCCGGAGCGGAAGATGAAGAGGTCCGGCGCGGTCTGACTAAAGGCCGGGCCAAAGAGTGCGACGGCGGCTAGGATGATAATTCGTTTCAACTTTACTCCCATGTTGCTAAGTTCCAGGTGGAAGCGTCCCATTGGCCGGGTCCGGTTCTGGTAAGAGGGTTATGCGTTGGGTTCTGGCAGGCAGCCAGTAGCAGGATTGCCAGCAGGAGGGCGATGCTCAGCCGCGTGCGTTTCATTGCTGCTGGAGTGACCAGGTGCCGGGGGTTCCGCCGGGACAGTCCGCCGGCACAAACGAACCAGTCAACTGGTTGTCTTCGACTGTGCCTTCGAACGTATAGCTGCACGACCTGCTGGGGATCAGTTCGGCGGTCAATGTAGTGTCCTGAAGCGTGCCGCGGAAGGTTCCCGCTGCCGCTCTTACGGTGTACTCGCCGTAGAGCCGCTCGCCCCGCTGTTCAAACTGAAGCAGCAATGGTTGTTCGATTCCTTTTGTGGTGGTTGTGCCTGCAAACGCAAGTCTGGGTGGGGGCTGCTGGCAGGCTGCCAGTAGTAGAGAAAGGCCTACTATGGCGGGGAGTAGAGTCGGAAGCTTCAAACTGGGTCCTATAGACGCTTGATTCCCCGGAGGGTTGTAGGGCAGGGCGCCTGCATCTCGATTGCGCTCACAGCAATTGTATTTCGCGCGAGAGTACGAGTTTCTTACAGAGCTCGAGCTAGTGGCAGGGTGCTCAGATTGTGTCCGCAAGTGCCGCTGTCAGCGCACCCCAGACCTCTTCGAGGCAACTTGCGGCGGCGAGTAGGCCAGTGCGTTGCAGTTCCCGCGCAGCATTCAAGGCCGCTGGCGACTGGTCCGACCACGTGTCATTCCATTCATCCGAGTCCTGGCGGATTGATCCAAGTAGCCATGTGACCACATACGGTTCGAGTCTTGGCTCGGGACCACTTGTGGTTGGACCCAGCCGCTGCAGGTAAGGAGCGGTGTCGGCGATTACTGCCGAACCAGCCCAGGCGTCGCGCGCAGCGAACGTGACGTGTCCAAGACCAGCCATTCGCGCTGCTCCGATGCAGAGAGGGCACGGTTCTACTGTGGTGTAAATGGTCGGGCGCGGTGCTAACCGAACGTTGCCCATCTGCAGGATGGCGTTCACCTCAGCGTGAGCCAATGGCGAACCGGTCAGATATGGCGTCCCCGGCAGGTGCGGTGACTGTTCATGCACTTCACCAAGTCTGTTTCTGCCGCTGGCAATAACCTCGCCGCGGCTGTTTACGATTACGGCACCGATGGGCAGAGAGTCGTTGCTATGAGCCTCCCAGGCCAGATCAAGACAGGTGCGCCAGATTGTATCGACGTCGGACAGCTGAACGGGCTCGAACTGAGCTGTAACCTTCTGTTTCATGATTTCGACCGCATGACGAGCCTCTCCATACTCTCACCTTCGCTCAACAGGGCCCTGACAAGCTCAATCGGTCTGCAATCGAGCCCGGCCGCTTCGGTAATGGATAGCCAGACCGGCTCGTAAGTACCCATCGATTCGCGAAGCGAGCCCGTATATTCCTCACCTGTGCCGGTGCCGAAGCGTCCACCCGTAACGTGGGCCAGGTAGAACAGGTGGCGTTCATTATTGTGAGTGAAATCGCCAATTAGCCGCCCTGGCTGGACGTGCAAGCCAAGTTCTTCCCAGGCTTCTCGCACCGCAGCTTCCACGGGTGTTTCTCCTTCCTCGACCCCACCGCCAGGGAAGAGGTAATAAGTCGACCCAAGGCGCACGCGCCTGATCAGGCAGAGCAGGTCGTCCTGCAGCAGTACTACGCCTGCACGGACTCGTTGTGACATGGGGTAATACATATCATGTGGCGGCTGCATTCCCGCAGCAGAGCGCCGAACCGGGATTGACACAGCACTCGATGAAGCTGGGCCCGCCAATTTGCTTGGCGGGCCCAGCTTGTCCTTTTGACTCAACTCACGGCGTACCTTGCGTCTGGTAGGCTCCAATGCTGCACGTGCCAGCTACCGGCCGGCGTTCGCCGCGTTGATCAGTTGTGAGTGCCGAACCGGTCGGATCAATACACTCGGCAGCCGCTACCCAGCTTGCTGCAGCAATGTCGTCAGGTAGCGCAATGGTGAGTGTCGGGCCGCCATTGTCAGCCAGGGCCGGATGGCCAGGAAGCGCATCTTCAACTTCTGCGATTACCGGAACAGCCCTCCTCGCCCTGTCTGTTGCCATTCCCGCTACACCCAGCGGAATCTGCGAAAGAAAGTTGTATCCGCCGGAAGTCACCTGGCCTGCGCCGGCCACCAGGTCATTGTGGCTGGCGCCAGGAAGTGACGTGTTGAGCAGCATCAGATTGGCCTGAATGGTTACATCAGGTCGGTTTACGTAAACCCCGCCACCCGAGCCATCCGCGTCGTTTCTGACAATCGTGTTGAAAAACAGGGCAGCGTCAGCGTCGTTGTCGCCCACCAGGAAAATTCCACCGC
>CAZHAY010000136.1:0-5759 GCA_964530545.1 uncultured Marinobacter sp. | reverse complement strand
TGGAAGAGAATGAAGCCATGCGACTGGCCCGACAGGTGGCCAGCAGCCAGGGTATGTAAGCGCCGAGGGAGCCCAGGCGGAGCCGCGCCGACAGGAATTCAGCCAGTAATTGTCGCGGGTCGGGCGTCCGACAGTCGCCGTACCATCTCCAGGCTGTAGTGGTATCCGGGCTCAAGTTGCAGAGCCTTGTGAAATGCAGCCAGGGCCGCAGTGGAATCACCCAGGGCGAGCAGGCACATGCCGAGATTATGGTGTACCACGGCCCTGTGGTTGTTAAGGCTGAGGGCGTGCCGGTACAGGGGAAGGGCGGACTGATACTGCCCTAAATCATAGAGAACATTGGCTTTCTCGTTCCAGGCCGGCTCATAATCCGGCGCCAGTGACAGTGCCATATCAAGAGCCATCAATGCGCTATGGCCCTTGCCGAGGTCTCGTAAGACAAGGCCCAGGTTGGCCCAGTGCATGGCATTCCAGGGTGCTTTTTGTAGTGCCAGGGCGAAGGCGTCACGGGCTTCGACAAAACGGCCACGGGTCCAGAGCACTGATCCGAGCCCCCGTGCTGCGTCACCTTCCTCATCAGTGCCCGACCAGTCGCGGAACAGAGCTTCTGCTTCATCCAGCCTGGCTTCACGCCAGAGCGCAAAGCCATGGGCCAGAGTGGAATTGGCGGGGGGCCAGCTGTCCCAACCCGGGCTTGTGCCAGTCATGGGCCGCGCCCGAAACAGCCAGCCAGCAACACGACTTCTTCACCAATAGCGAGAGCCGGCCTGAAGTGGGCCTGCTCGGCCCCATTGAGAATGGCGATCCGGTTACTGTGGCTGGTGACCCGGGCAGCAAGGCCGGTTTCGGCCCGGTCTCCGCGGCATACGAAAAGCTGTAAACCAGGGCCGGGCAGCCGGCTGGCGGGCCAGCGAACGTGTAGCCAGGTCAGCAGGGCAAACGTGCAGGCGTCGCGCTTGTCGCAATGTTCGCCCATATGCTGGCCTGGTCCCTGGTAAAAGGTGTAACAGCTTGCGCTCCACCGGGGTGTTAGAGATGCGCCCGTTACTCGCCCGAGCAGGTCCCGCACCGCAGGCGATGTCAGATAGTTTCGGGCCATGGGCCCGAGGTGAGCCCGCCGATTGTTCTGGTCGATCTCGCCCTGCTTACGGTGACCGGTGAGTGACCAGGACCGTTCCCGCAGTTGTAGCCGCGCTTCCCTATAGAGCCCCTGCCAGACAGGGTCGGACAAAGCCGGTGGCCCTGACACGGCAACGCCGGTATGCGTGAATTGCCGTCGCAGCATCGTAAAATCAGGGGGTGGCTGAAACACCGGAGTGGGCATGATGCCAGGACTTGGCCGTTGGTCATCCCGGGAAGTTACCCTCATAACTAAATTGCCTCCGCAGGTGCCCGGTTGCATGGGTCAGTGCTGAACCCCCTTTCGGCGGCATCAAACTCACTCATCAGCTGTTGCCCCAGTGCCGTGGGACAGCCTTCACGCTTAAGAAGCTCCAGGGCTGTGCGGGTATTGTTCAGCTGCTTGCGCAGAATCTCTGGGGCGTGCGGGGCCCGGTCTGGCAGCGTGGCGATGATCCGCCGGTACCATTCACAGACGTTTAAAAAGGCGTGAATGCCCAGGGTGAGACCATTTAAAGGCCGCGGATCAGGCCGCCATGGGCTGCAAAAGCGTGCGTCAGTGGGGTCATGATGGCGCGGTAGGATCAGCGGGTCGCAGGCCTGAAACCAGTGCATGCGGATATGACTGGCCTCGTGTGCCAGCAAGTCGCCGATCATGACCGGTGAGCTGGTGGTCATGAAAATGTTCCCGCACAGGTCGGCGGGGCTATGGCTGCGCTGGTAACCCCGGTCTCGGAGCAATACTACCGAGCGAACATGTCGGCTGAGCGCTGACGCTGCCTCTGGCCAGACCTGCCTGAACAGCGTAAGCCCGCTTTCAAGACGGTGGATGGCTGCCGCCAGTTCGCCTTCGGTTGCCAGTCCAAGATGATGCCAGTGCTGGCGGATTTCTGGCACCTTGTTCAGTACCGTCAGGAAGCCTGCGCTGGGCTGGAGTTCGACAAGTGGATGACGCAGGCGGGCTGGCAATGGCTGCTCCCGGTTCACGGTAAGAGCCGCCCCGTCACTGCGGATCAGTTGCAGGCGATTTTTCTGTTGCAGGATACCGGTTACCTGTCCGTCCGCCGGACATAAGGTCATATGAAGGTGCGGCAGGTACAGGCCATCGCCAAGCTGGTCAGGCGTTAGCGATACGGTCAGTGAAGGAACTGCCGGGGCACCGATAAGGTGGCGGAGAATACGAACCGGCAGGGTCTCGTCCCAGGCTTCGTCCGACAGGTCCATGGATGCCAGCGGATGCGAGAAGATCTGCGCCAGCATGAGGGGCGACTGCGCACGCAGGGTCGCGGCCAGGACTTCAGCCAGTGGCTGTGATGCCTTGCCTGAGCCCTGAAATCGAGCTAGCGCCTGCTGGGCTTTCTCACCAAGCGCCAGATGCCAGCGAGTACGCAGAATATCCACCGTCTGCCCGGGCTGCGCCGGGAACATCAGACCAGAGCAGTCTGGTGCTAGCAATAAGCTATCCATGTCAGCTGGCCGGCGAGATTGCAATGGTCCTGCTGACCGGAAGAGGGCGCTCAGCCAGTGCCGGGGCAGTCACAAACTCCCTCTGAAACAGATGACCAGGCGCGTCCAGATAACTGCACTGGTTCAGGTGGTTAAATGCGTTTTCATCAAAGCTCAGCCAGCGCATCAGCCAGGGGTACAAGGTTTTGTAAAAAGCGCATTCCGGAGTTTTCTGGCGGACAGTCCCATACCGTTCCCAGGCCTGGGCAGGGCAGCCGGCCTGACACAGCTGCCGGAAGCTGCAGCCGCTGCATTCCACGAAGTTGGCCGCCTTGCGCGTGCGGATTTCGGCAATGCGTGGTGACTGTTGTGCGGGTGCCGACAGACTGGTTATGCCCTCATCAAAGATATTTCCCAGCCTGAGCCCGGGGGACTGGGTTGACCGGCCACAGGGGTAAATATCGCCGTTGGCGGTCACTGACTGAAAAGTATCACCGGCACCGCAGTCGGAGCGCATACAGCGAGTGCGGCGCTGCATGCTGGTCAGAAAGTGAAGCATGCTGTGCACGTTATCTTCTTTGATCAGCTTGCCCCGGCCTACCACGGATTTTATGAAATGCTGAAAGAAGCGAATGATTTCGTCCTGGGACAGGCCCACGGTTTCCCAGTTTTTACGGGCGTCGCCGAGGAAGGCTACCGGGTTGATCCGAAAGCCGTGGATGCCATGCTCAAGCATGAAGTCCATCAGCCCGTCCGGGTCTCCGATATTGGCCCGGTTTAGTACCACCAGACCACCGAAGGGAACGCCGCCGGCCTTGAGCAATTCAATACCGGTTTTCAGCCGGGAGAAGCTCTCCTTGCCGTTCACTTGTGGGCGGCTGGCGTTCTGGGTCTGGGCGCCTCCGTCGATGGAGACGCCAATCCGAATGTCATTGTCACGCAGCCACTGAACCCGCTCCTTGGTTAACAGGGTACCGTTGGTCTGAATGCTGAGGAATACCTTGCGGGCAGAATAACTCGGATGGTTGCGGATGTAAGTGACCAGGTTTTTCATCAGCGGATACTTCAGGAAGGGTTCGCCGCCCGCAAACTCGAAGGCAAGTATCGGCGCGTCCTCCATGGCAAAGGCGAGATCGACGGTGCGGTACGCCATGCCTTCGTCCATCGCCGGCATGGACTGGTTGGCGCCGGCCAGACAGTACGGGCATGCCAGATTGCATTTTTCAGTGACCAGGAGCTCCACCAGGTGGCCTTCCTTGTAATTGGCGCCATCCTGAAACATGGTGTCGTCCACAGCACGGATGCCGTCCAGGGCGATCAGGCCGCGACGCCAGAGATGAGCGGTGAAATCCAGCGCCTCGCGGTGATCGCCGAACCACTCCATCAGCCCGCCGAATGTCATGCCGTCCAGGGCGGTATACAGTTGGGCTTCCGCGCGGGAAAGAAAGGCCCAGCCGGTGCTTTCAGGGTGAATGGCCAGGGGTTCCTGGTCCACTTCAAGCAGATCGGTGCCGCGGGTGCTGAGGCGGGCGGATGGCCTCAGTGTCAGATTGCCAAAGGGGGCATAGGTCTTGCCGAAGACCTGGGGCAGGTAGGCTGCTTCCGCGACTTCGCGGCTGGTGCAGTGAAAATATCTCATGGGGAAATCTCCATTTCCTTTGCGCAAGCAGGCGTTGTTGAGAACGTCAGGGTCCGCCCCAGCAGGTTGACCGGGCGTTGCATGCGCTGGCGGATTTCTGCTTCGGCCTTTTCGTCCGCGAATGACAGCGCAAACGACAGCTGCTTCGCCCGTTGAATGCTGGGCTGGCAATGCCAGCTACACGGAAAGTGTTCAGTGAAACAGGGCCCGTGATAGCGGGCAAACAGGTTCAGTTCCCAGGGCAGAACATCATCGTCGCCGGTTTCGGCCAGCAGCATTAGTCCCGGATCACCCCGGTAGTGCTGCCGTGCGGTGGGCCAGCGTTGCTCAAAGTGGTCGATACAACAGGATGGGTAACCCAGACAGGCACCCAAGACACCATCCCATCCCCGTTGTTCCGCCACCCAGGCGGCAAGATTCCAGGCTGGATCCGGGCCAATAAAAACGCCCCGCCAGGCGCCCGAGCCGAAGCGGGCGGGCCGGCGACGGCCCATCAGGTTGGCATAGCGCCCGAGCTGGCGATCCTGCACTGGCTCAAATTCTACGGCGCTGGTCAGGCCGCAGAGCCCATGTTGAAAGGCGACAGCGAGCCATTCGCGCACCTGTTGCTCCGGACCATGCAGTAAGACCATGGGACGGGCACCTGCTAATACCAGTGCCAGATCCGCTGGTAGTATTGTTGCAGTGTGGTCTGGGCTGCAGGCGGCCCACGGCGACCTTGGCGGCAATGGCCCCAATCGGGTCTGTTCCGGCACCCGCGAGAGGGCGGCGCCGTAGACACCAAGGCTCGCCAACGCTGACCGTGCAGAGCGGTCAGGTGAGTCTGAATACAGGCAGTCGAGCAGATCGGTGACTGCCTGCTTCGCCAGCTGAGACGAAAATGTACCCATGGTCCTGCCTCAGTGAGAGACGTAACGGGTATCCGCGTTCAGCGCCCTTTGATGTTCAGGTTAATGCCTTTTTCACCCAGGCCGGCTTCGATTTGCAGAACCGTTCCGTCTTTCAGCGTCACGCGCATGGTTGACGGCGTTATCCGGGTATCAGGCCGGAACGACGAGTCAGGGTCGAAGTTGGCGTGTCCTCCTCCGTTAACAAAGCCGGGAGGGCCTGAGTTAACGTGGGAGCCTGTCAGATCGCCCGGATCAAAATTGGCATGTCCGCCGCCGTTGACGAATCCCGGAGGGCCCGAGTTCACATGGGCTCCTGAGCCCGAGGAGGGGTCAAAGTTGGCATGGCCACCACCATTGACGAATCCAGGAGGCCCGGAATTGACGTGGGAACCGGTGAGGTCGCCTGGATCGAAGTTGGCGTGCCCGCCCCCGTTAACAAAACCGGGAGGACCGGAGTTGACGTGGACCCCGTGAGTGCCGCCGCCGGGGCGCAGCTTGTCGCTGATGACCCGTTCAACTTCGCTGGTCAGCAGGGCGGACAGGTCTTTGATGGTCAGATCCGACAGTTTCGAGTCGTCAGACAGCGATTTGCCGGATTGGGTGGTGCTTTTTTTGCTGGTTTTCTTCTTCTCATCAGCCATGAGATTCCCCTCCTATCCTTATTG
>CAZHAY010000135.1:0-5913 GCA_964530545.1 uncultured Marinobacter sp. | reverse complement strand
GGGGCGCACCGTGGACTTCCGCAACACGGTAAGTGTCATGACGTCGAACCTGGGCTCGGACATCATCCAGCAAAAAGCAGGCATCGAAAACTATGAGGCGATGAAGGATGCTGTCATGGAAGAGGTCAGCCGTCATTTCCGCCCGGAGTTTATCAACCGGGTTGATGAAGTGGTGGTGTTCCACCCCCTGGCCGAGGATCAGATCCGCGGTATCGCCACTATCCAGATCCAGTCACTCAATAAGCGCCTGAAGGAGCAGGATATGAAACTGGAGCTGGACGATGCGGCCATGGAGTTGCTGGCGGCTGTTGGCTATGACCCGGTCTACGGTGCTCGCCCGCTCAAGCGTGCGATCCAGCGCACCATCGAGAACCCTTTAGCGCAGAAGCTGCTGCAGGGTGAGTTCGCATCCGGTGATGTGATCCGCGGAACCGTGGAGAATGACCAGCTGGTGTTCAGCAAAGCCTGATGCCTGAACGAAAACGGGAGCCAGGGCTCCCGTTTTTTTATGCAGGGTTTACAGCTCCCGTCAGGAACCTTCGTTCTCGACGCAGCTCTCGCCGGCAATGGTTTCGAATTCGGCACGCTTGGCTTCAATCTCTTCCGGCGTCAGATAGCGCTGTTCGCCGTCGGCATCCACGATCCGAATGCGGGCGTTGCTGTTGATGGCCTGCAGGTTGGCGCGGGCGGCATCGCATCGGGCAGCCTGCTGCTTGCGGCGAGCTTCCTCGACAGCGGTTTCCTTCTGTTGCCGGTCCCGCTCGGCCTGGGTTTCTTCCAGGGCCTTAAGCTGTTCCTGGGGAGACTTGCGTTCCTCGTTGCTGGTCGCCGCTCCGGTTTTCACACTGACCCGATCCGCTGCGCGCCCGACCGGTTCGCGATCACCGAAGTGGACCACGCCGTTTTCATCGGTCCAGCGGTAGACGGAATCCGCTGAGCCCAATGCAGGGCTTAACAGGGCGATGGCTACCGCCAGAAGAAGGCATCGGGTCATAACTCAGGTCCTTGCTCTAGAATGATCGGTCTGACTGTGCCTGACCGACAACAACGAGTTCATTAAAGCGAATCATGCCACTGCCGGCAAAAATTTTCCCCGATCTGCTCCAGAATCTGTGAACCAGCAGGCACGCAGGGCAATAAGTCGGACGAAAGGGAACAAAAAGCGTCTTTTTGTCAGTTTCCGGCGTCTGCGACGCCGTTTCTATTGACAGATACTTTCCCGCTGTCAAAATTACAGATTGCCTGAAAGCAGGGGTCAATACGGCAGGCAATCCCGAGCAGTAACCCCCGTTGAATACCACACTGTACGACCTGTACCCCGGGTACAGGCGGTTGCCTATTTGTTCCAGCAGTACGCTCACATTCTGGCAACCCGTTGACTGGCCCTGTTCCGGAACCCTCAGGAGCTGGGCTGTCCAGGAGACAACCTCTGTCAGACATGGTGTGGCGGAACGCCCAGGCCGGCCTCCAAAAGAGGCGTGGCGCGGGGTATCCAGGCAATTCGGGAAGATTCCCGTAACATTCACTCGTTTATAGAGGGTAATCACGTGGAGTTATTGTCTGGTGCCGATATGCTCATCCGCTCCTTGCAGGATGAGGGTATAGAGTACATTTACGGCTATCCCGGTGGTGCAGCACTTCATATCTATGATGCGCTGTTCAGGCAGGACAAAGTCAAGCATATCCTGGTGCGTCATGAGCAGGCGGCGGTCCATATGGCCGACGGCTACGCCCGCGCATCCGGTAAACCAGGTACCGTACTGGTGACCTCGGGTCCTGGAGCCACCAACACAATTACCGGCATTGCCACCGCTTTTATGGACTCCATCCCCATGGTGGTTCTGTGCGGTCAGGTAGCGTCTACCCTGATCGGTGAAGACGCCTTTCAGGAAACGGACATGATTGGTGTGTCCCGCCCCGTAGTGAAACACAACCTGTCAGTACGCCATCCGGAAGAAATCCCCGAAATTATTCGCAAGGCCTACTATATTGCCTCGACCGGACGTCCCGGCCCGGTGGTGGTCGACATCCCCAAGGACATGACCACACCTAACGAGCGCTATGAGTATTCCTATCCGAAGAAGGTCAAGCTGCGCTCCTATAACCCGGCCGTCCGGGGTCATACAGGCCAGATCCGCAAGGCCGTGGATATGCTGCTGGCCGCCAAGCGCCCGGTGATCTATGCCGGCGGTGGCGTTATCCTCGGCAAAGCGACCGGGCAACTGACGGAACTCACCCGTACGCTGGGCTATCCCATTACCAATACACTGATGGGTATTGGTTGTTACCCTGCCTCTGATAAGCAGCATCTGGGCTGGTTGGGCATGCATGGTACCTATGAGTCCAACATGGCCATGCACCATTCTGATCTGATTCTGGCCGTGGGCGCGCGTTTCGATGACCGGGTCACCAACGCGACGGAGAAGTTCTGCCCCGGCGCGCGTATTATCCACATCGATATCGATCCGGCGTCCATCTCCAAGACCATCGATGCTGACGTTCCCATCGTAGGGCCAGTGGATGCCGTGTTGAACGAAATGGTCGCCATGGTGAAAGAGGCCAAACAGAAGCCCGATGCCGATGCCCTGAAAGCCTGGTGGAAGCAGATCGACGACTGGCGGGCTTTCCATGGCATGCGCTACGAAACCAGCGACGATGTCATCAAGCCCCAGGAAGTCATCGAACTGCTGCACCGTCTGACCAACGGCGAGGCCTACGTCACCTCTGATGTGGGGCAGCACCAGATGTTTGCGGCTCAGTACTACAAGTTCGACAAGCCCAACCGCTGGATCAACTCCGGTGGTCTCGGCACCATGGGCTTCGGCTTGCCCGCAGCCATGGGGGTTAAGCTGAACTACCCCGACGCCGAAGTGTTGTGCGTCACCGGCGAAGGCAGTATCCAGATGAACATTCAGGAGCTGTCCACCTGTAGCCAGTACGATCTGCCCGTCAAGATCATCAACCTGAACAACCAGGCCCTCGGTATGGTCAAGCAGTGGCAGGATATGAACTACGAATCCCGCCATTCCCATTCCTACATGGAATCACTACCGGACTTCATCAAGCTGGCGGAGGCCTATGGTCATGTGGGCATCCGCATTGATCGCAAGGAAGACCTTGAACCCAAGCTTAAAGAAGCCCTCGCCATGAAGGACAGGCTGGTGTTCCTGGATATCTACGTGGATCGCTTCGAGCACGTCTACCCGATGCAGGTGGCCCGTGGCTCCATGAAAGACATGTGGCTCAGCAAGACGGAGAGAGTGTGAACATGCGTCGAATCATTTCTGTTTTGCTGGAAAACGAGCCAGGCGCGTTGTCCCGGGTTGTCGGGCTTTTCTCCCAACGGAACTACAACATTGAGACCCTGACCGTCGCCCCGACGGAAGACGAAACCCTGTCCCGGCTGACCGTGACAACGACCGGCTCCGACAAGGTGATTGAGCAGATCACCAAGCAGCTCAACAAGCTGATTGAAGTCGTCAAGCTGGTGGACCTTACTGAAGGCCCCCATATCGAGCGGGAACTCATGCTGGTGAAGCTCAAGGCTACCGGGGCCCAGCGTGCGGAGATCAAGCGCACGGTCGATATCTTCCGGGGCCAGATCGTGGATGTCACCAGCACAGTTTATACCGTTCAGCTGGCGGGCCACAGCGACAAGCTGGATGCCTTTATCCAGGCCGTGGGGACCACCGGGATATTGGAGGTAGTGCGCTCTGGGGTTTCCGGTATTGCCCGTGGGGAGAAGGTGCTCAGTCTCTGAGTCATTCCGAATTATTCACACCGGCCCTGACCAAGCAGGGTCCAATAAATACAGAGGTTACTATGCAGGTTTATTACGATAAGGATTGCGATCTTTCCATTATTCAGGGCAAGAAAGTGGCCATTCTCGGCTTCGGTTCGCAGGGCCACGCCCATGCGTGCAACCTGAAAGAATCCGGTGTCGACGTCACCGTGGGTCTGCGTCCGAACTCCCCGTCCATTGCTAAGGCGGAAGCCTACGGCCTGAAAACCGCCGACGTTCCTACCGCCGTTGCCGCAGCGGACGTGGTGATGGTGCTGACTCCGGACGAATACCAGTCCCAGCTCTACAAGGCCGAGATTGAGCCAAACCTGAAAGAAGGCGCCACCCTGGCGTTCGCTCACGGTTTTGCCATTCACTACAACCAGATCGTACCCCGCAAGGATCTGGACGTGATCATGGTTGCTCCCAAGGCCCCTGGCCATACCGTTCGCACAGAGTTCGAGCGTGGCGGCGGCATCCCGGACCTGATCGCCATTTTCCAGGACGCTTCCGGTAACGCCAAGAACCTGGCCCTGTCCTACGCCAGCGGTATTGGCGGCGGTCGTACCGGTATCATCGAGACCACCTTTAAGGATGAGACCGAAACCGACCTGTTTGGTGAGCAGGCGGTTCTGTGCGGTGGCGCGGTGGAGCTGGTCAAGGCCGGCTTCGAAACTCTGGTTGATGCGGGCTATGCGCCGGAAATGGCCTATTTTGAGTGTCTGCACGAACTCAAGCTGATCGTCGACCTGATGTACGAAGGCGGTATCGCTAACATGAACTACTCCATCTCCAACAACGCGGAGTATGGCGAGTATGTTACCGGTCCGGAGATCATCAACGAGCAGTCCCGCGAAGCCATGCGCAACGCACTCAAGCGTATCCAGAGCGGCGAATACGCCAAGATGTTCATTTCGGAAGGCGCGCTGAACTATCCGTCAATGACCGCGCGTCGTCGCGAGAACGCTGCGCACGAAATCGAAGTGGTTGGTGAAAAGCTGCGCTCCATGATGCCGTGGATCTCTGCCAACAAGATCGTTGACAAGGACAAGAACTGATCTTTACTGATCATTCCTGACCAGAAAAACGCGGCCTTATGGTCGCGTTTTTTGTTGGTCAGCCCGTAGATTTCGACGGGAGTAGGGTAGCCGGCTTTTTTGTGCGAGGCTGTCCAGAGGTATACTGAGCTCACTGCCTTATACGGAACCGGTTTCATGAGTGACGAAAAAGACGATATTAACGTGACGAATGTCCAGCCTGAGACGCCTTTGCCTGGCGAGGTGGAAGAGGAAGAAGTAGTAGAAGGGGCCCGGGTCCGCCGGCGCGGTATCTATCTGCTGCCTAATTCGCTGACCACAGCCTCCCTGTTTTCGGGGTTTTACGCCATCGTGTCGGCGGCTAATGGAATGTTTGCCAACGCGGCCATGGCCATCTTCGTTTCCATGGTACTCGATGGGCTCGACGGGCGGGTGGCCCGGTTGACGAACACGCAGAGCAAGTTCGGCGAAGAGTACGACAGCCTGTCCGATATGGTGGCCTTTGGCGTTGCGCCCGGGCTGGTGGCCTTTTTCTGGTCATTGAACGGCCTTGGCAAGGCAGGCTGGGCTATCACCTTCATCTTTGTTGCCGGGGCCGCCTTACGGTTGGCCCGGTTTAATACCCAGATCGGGTCAGTGGACAAGAAAGTCTTTGTGGGACTACCCAGCCCGGCAGCCGCAGGGGTGGTGGCAGGGCTGGTATGGTGCTTCCACACCTGGGAGCCGTCGGTCGGCCTGACGGGCCTGACGATTCTGGTGGTGGCAGGGGGCGGCGTACTGATGGTGTCCAACATCCTGTACAACAGCTTCAAGGATCTGGATATGAAGGGGCGGGTACCCTTTGCCGCGATCCTGCTCGTCGTCCTGGTCTTCGTCGTCGTGGCGCTGGACCCGGGCACCGTACTGTTTTTGGCGTTTCTTGTGTATGCACTGTCCGGTCCGGTTCGATCTGTTTTCCGCCGCGGGCGGAAACATTCCGGGAGTATTTAAGGGCGATTGCCTGCTAACTGATCGGAATGGCCGCAAAACCATCGGTCTCATAGGGGCAAACCGAAATTCGTCAAAAAAAGTTCACGAAGGCCGTTGACAGAAAAC
>CAZHAY010000134.1:2940-6030 GCA_964530545.1 uncultured Marinobacter sp. | reverse complement strand
GTCGTTCAGTCCATCTTTATGGTGATTCTGCTGGACGCCATCGCGGCCTTGTTCTTTATGGAGATGGGATGGTGACGCAGCCGTTGATTGAAGTTCGCGGGCTGGTCAACCGTTTTGGCCGCCATACGGTTCATGAGGACCTGGACCTGGACCTGTACGCGGGTGAGATTCTCGGGGTAGTGGGCGGCTCTGGCACGGGCAAGTCGGTATTGATGCGCAGCATCATCGGCCTGCGTCCGCCGAACGGAGGCACCATTCAGATCTTTGGACAGAACCTGCAGGCGCTGTCGTCCAGTGAAAGATCGCAGATCGAGCAGCGCTTCGGGGTTCTGTTTCAGACCGGGGCGCTGTATACCTCGCTGAACCTGCAGGAAAACGTCGCCCTGCCCCTGATCGAACATGTGGGCCTGAGCCGGTCGGACGCTGAGCACTTGGCGCGAATGAAACTGTCACTGGTTGGCCTGCCACCGCAGGCGGCCAGCAACTATCCGTCAGAGCTTTCCGGCGGCATGATCAAACGTGCCTCGCTGGCCCGGGCGCTGGCGCTGGATCCGGAGATCCTGTTTCTGGATGAGCCCACCGCCGGCCTGGACCCGATCAGCGCGGCGGGCTTTGACCGCCTGCTGCGAACACTACGGGATGCGCTGGGTTTTAGCGTGTTTCTGGTCACCCATGATCTGGACACCCTTTATACAACCTGTGATCGTGTCGCAGTACTTTCCAGGGGCAAGGTTCTGATTGCCGATACACTGGCGCGGGTGGAGGAAAATCCGGACCCGTGGATTCAGGATTACTTTCATGGCCCCCGGGGCCGCGCTGCCGCCGACGCCCATCAACGCCTGAGCAGGGAGGAGAACTGACGTGGAACCCAAGGCTCACCATATTCTGATTGGCCTCTTCACCGTGGTCACCATCGCCGCCATTTTGCTGTTTGCGCTCTGGCTCGGCGATCCCGAAGGCAACCGGGACTATGCCTGGTATGAGATCGGTTTCCAGCAGCGGGTGAGCGGACTGTCAGAAGGCAGCGCCGTGCAATACAGCGGTATCGAGGTGGGCGACGTGGTCGAACTGACCCTGGACCCGGAAGATCCAAGCCACGTGCTGGCTCTGGTCCGGGTCTATGAAGACATTACGGTCCGGGAAGACACCCGGGCCAGCCTGGCGCTGGCGAACATAACCGGCGCCATGACCATTCAGTTCTCCGGCGGCAAACCTGGCAGCGCGGTACTTCCGGGAGGTAGTCGGGGTGATCCGACCTACATTGCAGCCGAGCCGTCCCAGTTCAGCGCCCTGATGACAAACAGCGAGAGCCTGTTCCAGCGGGCGGATGATTTCCTCACCAACGCCAACAGTTTTCTGTCAGATGAAAATGCCGAGGCCCTGACTGCGACTCTGGAAAACCTCCGCATCGCCTCCGATACGCTTGTCGCGGAGCAGGATAATCTCAATCAGGCCCTGGTGACGGTCTACGATGCCGCCGCCCGGGCGGAGGACACCTTCAGCCGCTACGAAGACTTTGGCAATTACCTGAACCAGTTGCTGGAAGAAGAAGGCCGGCCCATGCTTGCGTCAGCGCGGGGGGCCGCAGCGTCCCTGGAGCAGGCGACCACTCGTATTGACGCCCTGGTGGCCGATAACGAAGGCTCGGTGAGCCAGGGGCTGCAAAGCCTGGGTGAGCTGGGCCCGATCGTATACGAGTTGCAGGCCACGCTGCATAACCTGCGGCTGCTGACCCAGCGGCTCGAGGAAGACCCCGGCAAGGCACTGCTGGGGCAGGATCCCATTCAGGAGGTAGCCCCATGAGTGTGTCTGTTGCTGTCCGCCGCTTCCCCGGACGCCGATTTCCGGCAGCCGCTGTGCTCGGTTGCTCACTGTTGCTTAGCGCCTGCAATGTATCCCTGTTCCCAGAAAAAACGCCCCAGCGCCAGTTCACCCTGCCTTACCAGTTTGAGGCGGGTACTTTGATGTCTGAAAGCGAGCAGACATTGCCGGTGCTCAAGATCGCAACGCCCCAGGCAAGCGGGCTGACTGCCGGTAAGCGTATTGTGCTGGAAACCCGCCCGAACGAACTGGCCGCCTACAGTGATGTACGCTGGGCGACTGATATGCCAGAGCTCTTGCGCAATCATCTGGTGCGGGCCTTAAGAGACGATAGCCGCCTGGATACGGTGGTATCGGACGCCAGCGGCGGCGCCAGCAAGGTCACCCTGAGTTCCGCCATACTGAGCTTTCATGAAGAGAGAGCCGCCGCCCGGCCCCAGGTTCAGCTTTACCTTCAGGCCCAACTGATCCGGAACGGCAACCGGGAAACTATTGCCAGCCGGGATTTCCGTATCACGGCGCCGCTTCAGGACCGTTCCATTGAAGGTTCAGTAGCGGCTTTTGGCCGGGCTGCGGATCGGCTTGCGGCGGAGGCAGCGGACTGGATTGTCAGCGCACTTTCCCCGGAGTCAGCTCCATAACCCGAGTAGCGAGCCGGCTGGCTGTCAGGGCTTCTTGTTCTGCTCCGGGAACAGATCCGGCCAGGCGGCTTTCAGGTACAGCACCATGGACCACAGGGTCAGGATGGCCGCCAGATACAGCAGCACCAGGCCGCCTGATGCAATCAGCCCCCCACCCGGGGGAACCGCCAGTAACATGATGATGGAAACCATTTGTGCGGTGGTTTTGATCTTGCCAATGTAAGACACCGCCACACTTGCGCGGCTGCCCACTTCAGCCATCCATTCCCTCAGCGCGGAAATCACGATTTCCCGCCCGATAATGACCATCGCAGGGAGTGTCAACGCCAGGCTGGCGTGCTCTTCGATCAGCACCGTCAGGGCAACAGCAACCATCAGCTTGTCAGCGACCGGATCCAGAAATGCGCCAAACGGCGTCGACTGGTTCAGCTTGCGGGCAAGATACCCATCCAGCCAGTCCGTTACCCCGGCAATCGCAAAGATAATGGCGCTCACCAGGTATCGCCACTCCACCGGCAGATAGAACACTGCCACGAAAACCGGAATCATCACGATACGGGACAGGGTGAGGATATTGGGGAGGTTCATGGATTCCTTACTCGTTGTGTAGTGCGGCATAAATGGATTC
>CAZHAY010000134.1:0-2840 GCA_964530545.1 uncultured Marinobacter sp. | reverse complement strand
CTGTTCCATCCCGGCACGCCGGGTAACACCCTTGGCAACGCCAATCAGCGGGATATCCTGGATTCCCAGCTCGTCAAACACTTCCCGGGCCATTCTCAACTGGCCTTTGCCACCGTCGATCAGCACCAGGTCCGGCCGCTTGCCTTCGCCATTCGCCAGCCGGCGATAGCGGCGGGTAAGAACCTGCTTCATGGCGGCGTAATCGTCGCCGGCGGTAATGCCTTCAATATTATAGAGGCGGTAATCGCTCTTGAGCGGGCCATTCTCGTCGAAAACGACGCAAGACGCGACCGTGTTTTCCCCATGGCTATGGCTGATATCGAAACACTCCATGCGTGAAGGTGTCTCGGGCAGGTCCAGCAGGTCTCTCAGGGCCAGCAGACGGCGATACACGGTTTCCTTACTGGCCAGGTGCGTGGTCAGGATTTGCCGGGCGTTGGTCTGGGCCAGTTCCAGCCACTTGCGCCTTTCGCCGCGCACGTTCTGGCGGATGCGGGTCTCACGGCCGGCCTGTTCACTCAGGGCCTGGGCCAGGACGTCCCCCTCATCCGGCAGGGTCGTGACCAGCACATCCCGGGGGATTTCCCGCCGGGTACTGCTGCCGAAATAGAACTGGCCAAGAAATGCTGACAGCAACTCGGCCTCGGTCTGCTCCAGCGAAAACCGCGGGAAATAATCCTTGGTACCCAGCACGCGCCCACCCCGGACGATGATCACCACCACGCAGACCACGCCGGCCTCATGGGCCAGGGCGATCACATCGGCGTCGCCCCCTTCGCTGTCGATGGCCTGCTGCTCCTGGACGTGGCGCAGATGATTGATCTGGTCCCGATAGGCGGCGGCTTTCTCGAACTCCAGCTCCGCCGATGCCTGTTCCATGGCGTTCATCAGGTCACGGAGAATAGCGGGGTTCTTTCCCTCCAGAAACATGGTGGCGCGTCGGACGTCTGCCTGATAGTCCTCGGGGTTGATATAACCGACGCAGGGGGCGGTGCAGCGATTGATCTGATATTGCAGACAGGGGCGATTCCGGTTGCGGAAGAAGCTTTCAGAACAATCCCTTATGCGGAATATCTTCTGTAGAATATTAAGACTTTCCTTGACCGCGCCAGAGCTGGGATAGGGTCCGAACCAGGTACCCTTCCCTTTCTTTGTGCGACCACGGCGGAAGGTCAGCGACGGATAATCATCGTGGCCCGAGAGGAAGATATAAGGGTAGGATTTGTCGTCCCGAAGCAGGATATTGTACGGCGGCCGCTGGGATTTGATCAGGTTCTGTTCCAGCAGCAGAGCTTCGGTTTCGCTGCCGGTAATGGTTACCTCGATCTGCTCTATGCGCGACACCAGCGCTGCCGTCTTGGGGGCCAGGCCGGACTTCCGGAAGTAGCTGGCTACCCGCTTCCTCAGATTGCGGGCCTTGCCCACGTAGAGGATGTTGCCCCCGCTGTCGTACATGCGGTAGACACCGGGGCGCTCGGTCAACCTCTTAAGAAATGCCTTGCTGTCGAATCCCTGTTTGTCGTGGTCCCCGTCGGGGGCGTCAGACTTTGTCGGCATCGAGCAATCCGAATCGAACGGCCATTAACGCCAGTTCCACGTCGCTAGAAATCTCCAGCTTCTCGAAGATGCGGTAACGGTAACTGTTCACGGTCTTGGGGCTCAGGCAGAGCTTGTCGGAGATGTCCTGCACTTTCTGGCAGTCGACCACCATCATGGCAATCTGCATTTCCCGCTCCGACAGGCGGTCAAACAGCGATTCCGGCTGGTCGTCCGCGTCGCCGCCAAGCTGCTTGAGTGCCATTTTCTGTGCGATTTCGGGGCTGATATAACGCTGGCCGGTGTGAGCCTTGCGTATGGCACGCACCATTTCATCCAGATCAGCGCCCTTGGTGATATAGGCGGTGGCACCGGCCTGCATCACGCGGGTTGGGTAGGGGTCATCCGCACAGGCGGTGACAACAATAACGCGAATGGAATCATCCAGGCGCAGGATTTTCCGGGTGGCCTCGAGGCCACCAATACCTGGCATACGGATGTCCATCAGGACAATATCTGGGCGCTGCTGCCGCACCGCATCCACTGCGGCCTCCCCTGAGGAGGCTTCACCTATGACGTCAATGTCCGGGTTGTCGGCCAGCATCCGGGTGATTCCGGAACGAACCAGATCGTGGTCGTCTACAACCAGTACGCTGATCAATGTTCACCTCTCGCTACCCGTTCCGTTGAAACGGAACACCGGATCGTTGTCTGACTTTCAGTTAATGGTATGGAAATGATTGTACCGCCTGTCGGAATGAACGAATAGCCTGCATATCAACAAGCGGCACAAAGACGCTCGAACTGTGTCCCGAGTATCACCAGGTGTCAATGAATCGGTCACTACGGTCATACCCGTCCAGAGCCTCCGGCGGCGCTGACTCCAGCCCGCGAATCACCCAGCGCCGGGTTTCGGCCGGGTCAATCACCGCGTCTATCTCCAGAAAACTGGCCATGTTCATGCCTTTTCCGTGCTGGTAGGCCCGGGCCACCATTTTCTCAAACGCCGCCTGGCGCTCGTCCGGGTCTGCAATCGCTTCCAGCTCCTTGCGGAAGCCAAGCCGGACCGATCCTTCCAGTCCCATGGCGCCGAATTCGCTGCTGGGCCAGCCGATGGTAAACATCGGCGAATGGAAGCTGCCCGCGGCCATCGCCTGGGCTCCAAGACCATAGCCTTTACGCAGTACAACAGTAAAGAAAGGTACCCGAAGCCTGGCCGCGGTGACAAACATTCTCGACACGTGGCGCACCGTGGCTTCCCGCTCAGCATCCGGACCAACCATAAAGCCCGGCGTATCACACAA
>CAZHAY010000133.1:3592-6052 GCA_964530545.1 uncultured Marinobacter sp. | reverse complement strand
AGGCAGTTGGAGTAGCTGGAGGTGATGTAGCCGAGCATGACGATGGCTTTTTTCGCCTTCGCCAGGTGGCGGGCTTCCTGACGGACCACGTCCGGGTGGATATTGGTGGTCTCGAAGGTATCTTCCGGCCTGAACCGGGCGGCTTCCAGCTTAACTTTCTCGAAGACGGTCGTGACCTTGATGCCGTTAACGGTGAATTCCCCTTCCAGGGCCGGGTCGACACCGTCAAGGCGAATGGTCTTCTCGTCGCTGCCCATGGAACCGGGCGCCTTCACCGCGGCATTGGTGTTCAGGTCCCAGTGGTAGAAGACTTCGTCGCTGCCGCCTTCTTCCAGATCGGCTTCCCGCAGCAGCTTGCCGTTGTCCTGGCGCACCAGCATGGGCAGGTCTGACTGCTCCTTCATAAACTCTGGCTGGTAGAGTTTTTCTTCGATGATGACGTTGACCATGGACATGGCCAGGAAGGGATCGGTGCCCTGGTTGATGGGCATCCACAGGTCGGCGTGGATGGAGCTGGGGTTGTAGTCCGGCGCGGTGCTGGTGATACGGGCGCCGTTGTATTTGGCTTCCCAGATATAGTGCGCGTCCGGAATCCGCGTGGCGTTCGGGTTGATCATGCCCAGCAGAATGTAATCAGCATCAAACCAGGCATCTGAGGTAAAGCTTTCCAGCGGAGTGCCGTAGGCCAGGTGCGCGCCGGTCAGCAGGTCGCCCACCACGGTAAAACCGTCGAGCTGGATGCCGCCCACGAGCGACGCAAAGCGCTGGCCACCGGCCTGTCGCACCATGGTCTGGTTGCCGGAGCCCTGGTGGGTCTTGAGCTTGCCGGGGCCGTACTTTTCAAAGATATCGATGACCTTGTCGGCAATCTCTTCCGTTGCCTGGTCCCAGGAGATGCGCTGCCATTTACCTTCACCGCGCTCGCCGGCCCGTTTCATGGGATAACGCAGACGATCCGCTTCGTACATGGCGGTCGAGTGGATGGCGCCTTTCTGGCAGCCCCGGGGGTTGGCGTCGGGTACGTTGGGGTTGACCTGGGGGTATTTGGCGATCTGTTCTTCCCGCAGGACAATGCCGTCTTTCACGTAAACGTTCCAGCCGCAGTTACCCATGCAGTTGATGCAGTGGGCGGCGTGGCCGACGCTGTCCCAGGTCCATTCATCCCGGTACAGGTCTTCCCAGCTACGATAGGGATACTCCGTCGCCAGTGTGTCGCCGATGGGCTCAAGGCGGTTAAGAGCCCAGACGTTGCCCCCCATCATTGCGCCGGCGCCGGTCAGCCCCAGACCCTTGAGGACATCGCGCCGCTTGACCTTCCACATACCCATAACATTCTCCTCACCGTAAGCTCCAAACCGGGGGCTGTGCGGCCCGGCGGAGCTGTGTATCGGTTTTCATCGGTGGCCTGAAACCCCAGCCATGCAAGGCCCGCCCGTCTCGGGTTAGGCAAGAAACATCGGGAGGGAAGCAGGCGCTTAAAGGCCCCGGTGGTGACCGGGTTCGCCAGCGATTGTGACTGTCCTGCACAACGGCTGGTCAGATACCCCTATTGCTGACTGTAGTAGGCGGCAATATCAGCAATGTCCTCATCGCTGAGATTGGTAGCCTGTGGTGTCATGATCATGGCCATACCGCCGGCACGCTGATCGTCCCGGTAGGCTTTGAGGGCCATTTCGAGATAGGTGGCAGACTGACCATTAAGACTTGGGTAGATATCAGCGGTGGCTTTGCCGTCAGTGCCGTGACAGGCAACACAGACTGCAATCTTTTGAGCGCCGGCTTCAGGGTTACCGGCACTGTGGGCGACCCCGGACAAGGCCACACAGCTCAACAGCGACAGGGCCGTCAGACCCCTGGGCAGAGACTTAAACATGGGAAATCCCTCATCATTGGCTGCTCTTTATTGGCAGTTCTACGTGGAGCATAGACCGGTTACTGAAACTCGGCAAACAACGGACCTGACGGCCCCGTCCCTGGGGCCAGAGGACGTCAGCCCCCGGCGAGGTGCCGAATATGGGATGACGTACAAATGGCTCCACCATAACGTGCGCCTGTGTCACTTATATTGCTGCACATCAAAACAGGGCCGGCTTTAAAGCTATGCCGGGTCCGGGTTAGTGCTTACTCCGGCTGGGGTGTAACCGC
The DNA here is from genome assembly GCA_964530545.1 of uncultured Marinobacter sp. Taxonomy (GTDB): domain Bacteria; phylum Pseudomonadota; class Gammaproteobacteria; order Pseudomonadales; family Oleiphilaceae; genus Marinobacter. Next base: position 3,907 of record CAZHAY010000133.1, on the reverse strand, counting down.
CACACCCTGCTCAGCGAAGACTTCCTGGGCAACTTTCAGGGCATTGAGCGCCCGCGGGAAGCCAACGTAGGGAATCAGGTGCATGATGCAGCCGACGATCTCGTCCGGGGTCAGGCCCACATTCAGCCCGGTGACGACGTGCATGCCAATCTGCGGCGTACCCTGAGCCACAAGTGCAGAAATGGTGGTCAGAACTTTTTGTTTGTTATCGATTCCCGGTCGGGCATAGATATCGCCAAACGCAAACTCCACCACCAGCCGGGTCAGGTCCGGTGCCACGTCCTTGAAGCTTTCGCCGACTTCCATATGGCCGGT
>CAZHAY010000133.1:0-3492 GCA_964530545.1 uncultured Marinobacter sp. | reverse complement strand
CAGGGTGCCATCCGATGGATCGCCCTGGTAGAGGCGGTTTCGTTCCTGTCCGGTCAGCCCCACGATAATAGCCCAGGTGCCATGGTCATGAATGACGCTGTCGATTCCGCCATGAATGGCGTTCAGATACAGAGTTAACCCGGAGGCATCTTCGTGGTGGATCTCGTAGCTGCACAGGGCGTCGCCGGTGCCATCCGGCAACGGAAAGTGCTCGAAGGTCAGCGCGTCACCGTGGCGGCCCGCGAAGCCTGCCAACAAGATGGCCATGGTTTCCAGTGCGTCCCGGTCTGGTTCAGGGCCGGTCGTAATGCCCCTGATGCCGGCCAGGGTCTGCGCCAGGTCTGCTGTTATATCCACGGATTTATCGCCTGAATAATAAAAAGGGAGCCACGAAGGCTCCCTTATGAAAGGTCCATCAGCCGGATATTACAAGACGCCCAGCTGAACGCTCGGATAGCCCATAAGCTTGAGCGCTGTGTAATTGACCGCCGCTTCGCCCACATCGTCTGACACTGTGATCAGCTCAGCAAAGCGAGGTACACCGGCTTCTGTAAGAATGTTCCAGATCTCATCGGCGGGCCTGGGGTTGCCGTTTTCATTGATGAGCTGCTGGTAGGGCACGTGTACCACCTGGCCATCCAGTCGGGCTTCCAGTGGTTTCTCGCCGGAGGCGATATATACCCGCGGGAAGTCGCCTGCTGGCGTATTGCTACGGAACAGCACATCGGTACGGGGCTCGGCCTGATAGTCCACCACCGGCACGATCAGGTCGTGACGCACCTTTGGCTGGCCCACCACCGTGGGCTCATCGGACAACGGGTAGCCCTGACTGGCCCAGGCCATCAGATCATCGCTGAAGATGGATACCCTGCGCTGACCGGCGGCCTCGAGGGCTACGAACGCCAGCGCGGCATTCTTGTCCAGGCCACGGTCGGAGACGATCACGGCTTCGTGTGCCGGGTTAACGCCGGCAGGCCCCAGCAGCGCTGCCAGTTGATCTTTCTTGCCCAGATTGTCACGGAAGTTGTCTACCGGGATGTTCAGGGCAAAGGGGATATGGCCCTCGTCGTATTCGGCCTCGCTGCGTACGTCCACGATACTGACGTGAATGCTGCCCAGTGTGCGGGTACGCTGCCCGCCCCACCATTGCAGCCATTGGGTATCACGCAGCAGATAGGGCGCATCGTAGGTCCAGAAGGGCAGTTCACGGTCGTCCTTCAGCCAGCCCAGTTGGGACTCGGGGAAGTGTTTGACGTTGTCGTACCCGGCGAGGAACTTCAGGGAGAAGAAGGCGACGCTGCCGGCGATGCCGCCACCGCAATGGGTGTAGACGTTCTGGTCATTGCTCACGCCCACCAGACCGAGTAACAGCCGCAGCTCATCCGGGGATTTGAACGTCTTGTCGTCGTTGTAGAACTCGTAGAAGGGCACCATTTTCGCGTGGGGAATATGGCCCGGGCGGTCGTAGTTCAGCGCCTCGCCAAAGTGCCAGTCTGGCCCCAGAGCTTCAACCAGCGCATTTTGCTGAGGATCACCAGAGGCCATCAGTACTTCGGCCACACTGGCCTGGAACTGATCACGCACTTCGGTGATCGTGAAACTGCCTTTGGCAGGAGCGGGTGGGGTGTCGGTGCTCACCGGGTGGCCCAGTGCGGACCATTTGGCGAGGCCGCCGTCCAGGATAAACAGCTGATCGGTCGGATAGCCGTGGTAGAAAAAGCTGTAGAACAACCGGGTCGCAAACATGCTGCCGCCCTGGTCATAAATGACCACCGTGCTGTCCGGATTCACACCCCAGCGCTGGAAAAGGGCTTCCATCTGCGCAGGGGGCAGCTCCTGAAAGGGGACCTCGGCATTGGTATCGGTGAAGTGGTCGACGCCACCGCCATAGGAGAGGTTTACCCCCAGCGATGTGCTTTCGTCAGGGGAAAAGGACGTGCTCAGGGCGCCCGGAATATGGCCTTTGACGTACAGTGGCGTTGGCTGGGCATCCAGCAGCAGAAGGTTCGGGTTGTCCAGGTTGTCTTGCAGCCACTCTGCGCTTACCAGGCTACCGGTTTGCGCCGTGGCGCTGGTGCCAGCGGCAACCAGAATGCCCGCGACGAGGGCGAGCATCCACTTCTTGAGTCGATGTGACATGTTACTTCCTGAGTAGATGTTAGTTATTGATAACTTAGGGGGATGCCCACCTCTGCAGATGGGCCATAGGGGCTTTTAGGTGGTTAACAGCCGAAGCGCTGTTGGGTAGGGATTTCCCGCACGACGACATCGCTGTCGACTTCGACCCGCGACGCGCGGGACTTCGACAGCATGATGATGACCTGGGAGCCGTCCACCTCGACCACCTGGGTTTTCCAGCCCAGGGCCTGCACCTGGCCGCCCTCGCTGACCCATGAGGGCAGCTCGCCGCCGGCTTCCAGAACGATTCGGCTGCCGTCCACGGAAACGACGCGGGCGTCCAGGGTTTCAGCCGCAAAAGCGGTCGCACCGGACAGCGTCAGGGCGGTGACGACGGTGGCTTTTCTGATCAGTTTTTTCATGACGTTAACCTCAAGACTTTGTTTTTTCGACGGCCAGGCCAAACAGCGGGCGCAGGCGCACACCTACCACGCTGCCGGCGTAAGCGGCGGGCAACCACAGCCAGGCATGGACACTGCCAGAGAGGATGCCGCTGAAGTACGCGCCGATGTTGCAGCCGAAGGCCAGGCGGGCGCCGTAGCCGAGCATCAGACCGCCGACGACGGCTGCAACCAGCGAGCGACGGGGAATTTTCCATACCGGTGAGAACTTACCGGCCAGGGACGCAGCTGCCAATGCACCCAGCACCAGGCCGATATTCATAACCGAGGTGACGTCTTCGCTCACCGGCGAGTACAGGCTGCTGAGCCGGATGCTCCAGTAACCCCATTCGCTCACGTCGATGCCGATTGCGCCAGCGCCTTTCGCACCCCATAGGGCCAGCGCGGAGGTGATGCCCCAGGGACGTCCCGCCAGCCACAGGGTGGCGAAGTTCAGGGCTACCAGTGCCAGTCCGCCCCAAAGCAGGGGCCAGGCACCGCGCAGCAGCGAGGCGGGGCGATCGGTCCGGGACGCAGAGGAAACGAGCCGACCGTGGCGACGTCGTTCAAGCCAGGTTGCCCCATAGGCAACCACGGCGAAGACCGTCAGGTTCGCTAGTAAGGCGGGCCACAGCCCCCAGCTGTCCAGCAGGTTCACTGGTGCGTAGGCTGGCAAAGCCATCCACCAGTCGAAATGAGCCGTTGCGATTACCGAACCGATAATAAAGAACAGCAGGGTAACGACCATGCGGGTGTTGCCGCCGCCGACGGTAAACAGCGTGCCAGAGGCACAGCCACCGCCGAGCTGCATGCCGATACCGAAAATAAAGGCACCCACCAGCACGGATGTGCCAACCGGCGCGACAAAGCCCTGAACGGGATTGCCCGCCAGCGTACCGGCTGCCAGAAAGGGGAAGAACAGCAGCACACCCGC
>CAZHAY010000132.1:0-6110 GCA_964530545.1 uncultured Marinobacter sp. | reverse complement strand
AACAACACCCTCCAACACACAGTCATCGCATGCCCCGCACTCAAGCCCCTGAAATTCGCCTCTCCAGGCTGAACAACTCAGAAAGCCGCACAAGATCCAGCCGCTCTACCGAACCTCACGCACAGCAATACCTAGCCGGACGCCAGAATGGTTATTTCAGGGGGTCAGTGAGGGAGTCAGGCCGCCGTTCGTCGTCGGCGGTGGTGGGCTTTCAGGTTCGTCTGATAGCGGGCTTTGAATTCCGTTGCTTCGCCGAGCCAGTCATTAAGCCCAGTTGTTGCCTGGTGCGCAACATGCTAGCATCCCCTCATGATTAAATCATTCCGTCACAAAGGACTGAAGCGGTTCTACTCGACCGGTAGCACGTCTGGCATACAGCCAGATCACGCCAAGAAGCTGCGCATGCAGTTGGCAGCTCTGGATACTGCTACTTCAGTGGAAGACATGGACATCCCTGGTTTTCGGCTTCATCCATTAAAAGGTGGAGACAAAAGACGATGGTCGATTCGGGTTAATGGAAATTGGCGTATGACGTTCGAATTTCAGGACGGCAACGCCTACATTCTTGATTATGAGGATTATCACTGATGACTATGCACAGTCCGCCGCATCCTGGTGAATTCATTACGGAGGCGTACCTGGAGCCTTTTGGTATCAGTTCCCGGCGGCTCGCGTCTCATCTGAGGGTCTCACCTTCCACGTTATCTCGGCTGCTCAAAGGGGATAGCGGTATCAGCCCGGAGATGTCTCTTCGGCTCTCCAAGGTTCTCGGGCGCACTCCAGAGAGCTGGTTAGCGATGCAGGATATGTACGACCTTTGGGTGGCCCGCAACACGGTCAATCTGGATGGAGTCCATCCTCTGGACTTCGAAGCAGCTTAACCACTGGCTGTGGCTTGCTGAGCCAGTCGAGGCGCTGTGATGGCCTACGACGGTGCTTCACCTACGAAGCAGCACCCTGGATTAGGCTTACTCCGCATAAACCAAACCCCGGCACTTGTCCGGGGTTTGTGTAATCCATCGCCGCGATTTATGAGCAGGAGCCGCAGCAAGCGCCTTCGCCGTGTCCGTGCCCGTCTTTCCGGGCTTCCTGCTGTTGCACCTCGCCGCCCTTACTCACCTGCACTTCTTCCGTGCTGGTGGTTTTGGTTTCTGCGTCTTCTTTTGTGAACATCTTCTTTACGAATGACAGTGCCATTTGAGCTCCCCGGTTTTCTCTCGGTCATTAACAGGTATTTCAAATGAATGTTATAGATGAGCACCAGTCCGGTCAAGGGCTTTTCCGGGGTACCTCCCTTGACCTATACCGGCAGCTATTTATTCGGTCTCTTTCTCTAAAAAGAGCTTCTCAAGGTTCAGCAGGCCGTCCTGGATGAGGTCAAAGCCTTTATCGATGTCGGCGGCGAGGGTTTCAGTCATCAGGCCCAATGCCTGGATCTGCTCCCTTGCTTCCCCGTAGCCTTTCTCGATTCCCGCACGGGCCTGGGCGAAGAGTTCGATCAGCCGTTCCGTGTCAGCACCGGCCTCTGCTTCGGCCTGCAGGCGGTTCTGTACGAAACCGAGTATCCGGTTCGCAACGTCGGTCGCCGTCGGGGGTTGGGCCTGGGCGGTATATTTGTCAGAAGCTATCGAAGGTTTATTGGCGAGGCCGCCCATTGCCTGTTCCAGGCGCTGCTCCATCCGGGCGCGGAGCACATTGATGGCGTCGGCCGGCGTGCGGATAACCGCCTGCGCCTCAGTCCGGGTTTCTGCGGTGACGCGGGTGGCAGCAGGTCCTGATGCCTTTCCAGTAGCCCGACTGGTGGCGTCGGGGCCGTGTCCGATAATGGGGGCTACCATGGTTTTTCCTCCTGAAGGAATGGTATGTAGCACTTATCGGCAGGAAAACCAAAACCTTTAGGAGAGCCCGACGGGCCGGGAGCGCGCTACACTGACTCATTCAGATGAAAAGAAGAGGACGAATAAAATGGCCGAGCATTATCAGGACTGGCGCCTGCAACCCCTGGCGGGAGAGTGGCGCGAAGGCAGCAGTGAGACCACCCGCCCTGTCACAAACCCCTACTCCGGTGAGGAACTGACCACCATCCGCCTGGCCACCTCCGAAGACCTGGATCGCGCCTACCGCAAGGCGGAGGAGGCGCAGCAGGACTGGGCAGCGCGAGGGCCTTCGGAGCGGGCGGCGGTTTTGCACCGGGCCGTTTCGATTTTTGATCAGCGCAAGGACGAAATCATTGACTGGCTGATCCGGGAATCCGGCAGCACCCGATTAAAAGCGAACGTGGAATGGGGCAGCGCCCGGGCGATTACCCTGGAAGCCGCCAGCATGCCGGCCCGTGCCCACGGGTACACCATGCCGAGCGACATCCCCGGTAAAGACAACCTGGTGTACCGGCGGCCTCTTGGGGTGGTGGGTGTGATCAGCCCCTGGAACTTTCCCCTGCATCTGTCTCAACGCTCGGTGGCGCCCGCGTTGGCGCTGGGTAATGGGGTCGTGATCAAGCCCGCCAGCGATACCCCGGTGACCGGCGGCCTGCTTATCGCGCGGATTTTTGAAGAAGCCGGGCTGCCGTCCGGTGTACTGAGCGTGGTGGTTGGTACCGGTTCGGAAATCGGTGATGACTTTGTCGCTCATCCGGTACCGGCCATGATTTCATTCACCGGCTCTACCCCTGTGGGTAAGAACATCGGCCGGATCGCGACCGGTGGAACCCACATCAAGAAGGTGGCGCTGGAGCTGGGTGGTAACAGTCCGTTTGTGGTTCTGGACGATGCCGATGTGGCCCAGGCGGCGAAAGCTGCGGTGTTCGGGAAGTTCCTGCACCAGGGCCAGATCTGTATGGCCATCAACCGGATTATCGTGGACCAGAGCCGCTATGACGAGTTTGTCGAAGCGTTTGTTGCCCAGGTCCGCACGCTCAAGGTCGGCGATCCATCGGATAGGGACACAGCCATAGGTCCGGTTATCAATCAGTCCCAACTGGACGGACTGCAGAAGAAGATCGCCGGCGCAAAAGCCCAGGGGGCAACGGTGCTGCTTGAGGGCGAAGCAGACGGCCAGCTGCTTCCGCCCCATGTGTTTGGGGATGTGACGCCGGATATGGAACTCAGCGCGGAGGAAATCTTCGGGCCGGTCGCCGGCATCCAGAAAGCACGGGATGAAGCGCACGCCCTGGAACTGGCGAATGGTACCGAGTACGGGCTCTCAAGTGCCGTATTCAGCGGCAATCTGGAGCGGGGCCTGAACTTTGCCCGCCAGGTACGGGCCGGCATGACCCATGTGAACGATATGCCGGTAAACGACGAGGCCGCCCTGCCCTTTGGCGGCGAGAAGAATTCCGGTCTGGGGCGGTTTAACGGTGACTGGGCGCTGGAGGAATACTCCACGGTTCAATGGGTCAGTGTGCAGCGGGATCCCCGACAGTATCCTTTCTGAAAGACAGAAACCCTCCAAAAGCGGCAAACCGGTGCCTTTCTTCGGAATGGAAGATTGGCGCCGGCTCGGCTTGCTCAACCCAGCCTGTCGCCCGGTATTTAAATGGCACGCGCCTGACCTATGGTTTAAGCTCCCCGCGGCTAGCGCACTCATAAGCCAGAATGTCCACCTGGCGCCGCCCGGCAGACCGGGAATTGACCAATGACATGGCAAAAATCGGCCCGGTATAGAAAAATCTGGCCGATATAAACAGTGCGTAAAACTTCGGCCGCCAGCGACAATTTGCTGCCGCCCGCCTGCAGGTCATAACAACCACATCCTGCACAGATTCATGCTTTCTAAAACGATAAACAGAGGGTCGTATCCATGTATGCTCTGATGGCAGCCATTTTTGTTGTTGGCTATCTATGTATTGCGCTGGAGCATCCGCTCAAGCTTGATAAGGCGGCTTCCGCAATACTGACTGCGGCTCTGACCTGGGCCGTGCTGGTGCTGGGTGCGGAGCAGATACTGCCAGCCATGGCACAAAGTGGCAGTCAGGCCGTTGGCGCTGCCGGCTATGTGGTTGAGTCGTTGCGTCATCACCTGGGAGAAATTGCAGAAATCCTGTTCTTCCTCCTTGGCGCCATGGTTATTGTCGAGCTGATTGACGCCCACGGTGGCTTTAAGGTCATCACCGACCGCATTACGACACGCAAGCGCGTTTCGCTGCTGTGGATTATCGGCTTGCTGGCATTTTTCCTGTCCTCTGTGCTCGACAACCTGACCACGACGATTGTCATGGTGTCCCTGCTGCGAAAACTGGTGCGGGGCCGTCCCGAGCGCTGGCTGTATGTCGGTGTGGTGGTTATTGCCGCCAACGCCGGCGGCGCCTGGTCACCCATTGGTGACGTCACGACGACCATGCTGTGGATTGGCGGCCAGATTACGGCACAGCAGGTCGTATTCAAACTGTTCGTACCCAGCCTTGTCTGCCTGCTGGTACCCCTAGCTATTCTCAGTTTCCGCCTGAAAGGTAACGCACCACGCCCACGGGTACGTGCCCACGTCGCTGACAGTGGCCATGCAACCACTGAAACCGAGCGCAATGCGGTGCTGGCCATGGGCATCGGCGCTCTGTTATCCGTGCCGTTGTTCAAGACCATCACCGGACTACCCCCTTATATGGGCATACTGTTCGGGCTGGGCATACTGTGGGTGGTCACCGAGATCATGCACCGGAACAAAACCCCCGAACTCAAACACCCGTTGTCAGTAGTGGGTATTCTGCACCGGGTTGATACGACGAGCATTCTGTTCTTTCTCGGTATTCTGCTTGCCGTGTCCAGCCTGGCCACAGCCGGCCACCTGGGCCAGATAGCGCTGGGCCTGCGGGATAGCCTGGGTAATGTTTTTGCGATTAACTACGCGGTCGGCCTGCTGTCCGCGGTGGTCGATAACGTCCCGCTGGTTGCCGGTGCGATGAAAATGTACCCGCTGGTTACTGAAAGCGTGCTTGCGTCCACTGCCGCGTCTGAGCTGGAATGGACCAGCCAGTTCGTGACGGACGGCAGGTTCTGGCAGTTACTGGCCTTCTGCGCGGGTACCGGCGGCAGCGCCCTGATCATTGGATCCGCAGCCGGCGTGGCGGCGATGGGCATGGAGAAAATCGGCTTCTTCTGGTACATCAAGCACGTGACCCTGCTGGCCTTTTCAGGTTATAGCGCAGGAGCCCTGGTTTATTACCTGATGTATATGTAATGGCAGCATGCTGATAAGGTAAACCAGTTCGGGCCCGGAACCATCGGGCCCGAACCTTTCTTCCAGGATTCTGTTTCGGTCTGACTGGCCGAAAAAGCGGCAATTCACTTCCCTTCCCCATGCCAGATTTCTGGCATCGCCTTAGAGCCGACCTTTAAGCAAGAAAATAAACATTCATAATATCAAATAGATATCGATCAATCCAACGAGTTGGCACGCCCTTCGCTTTAGATCTGGCAAACGGCAATTCACCGAATTTGCGTCGGCCGGGATTTCTCCACTGGGAATCCGGTCCGGCATCTCTGAGCAGGGAGAAGAGTTATGTCTCAGGTCATCAATACCAACATTGCGTCACTGAACGCTCAGCGCAACCTGAGTGCATCGCAGGGCGATGCCAACGTCGCGTTGCAGCGGCTGTCGTCCGGCTTGCGGATCAACTCTGCGAAAGACGATGCCGCCGGGCTGGCCATCTCGACACGTTTTGAATCACAGATCACCGGCCTGAATATGGCCCAGCGCACTGCCACCGACGGCATTTCCCTGGCGCAGACCGCCGAGGGCGCACTGGACGAGGTTACCTCTAACCTTCAGCGCATCCGTGAACTGGCGGTACAGGCGGCCAACGCCACCAACAGCCTTTCTGACCGGCAGGCGCTGAACCAGGAAGTGCAGCAGCGTATTGCGGAGATTGACCGCATTGCCGCGCAAACCTCCTTTAACGGCCTAAAAGTGCTGGACGGTACACTGGGTACTCAGACGTTCCAGGTGGGTGCCAACTCTGGTGAGACCATCGGCGTATCCGGCCTGGATGCCAAAGGGAATATGCTTGGTGGTATTCTCGCTCAGACTGAGGGTTTTGCGAACTTTCCGGTCAGTTCAACAGGAGGCGTTTCCGATCTGGATTCGCTGACCTTTACCACAGCCGTGGGCTTCACCGG
>CAZHAY010000131.1:0-6371 GCA_964530545.1 uncultured Marinobacter sp. | reverse complement strand
GGATCTGTTGGGTAAGAAACTCGTTCAGCGGCAAATGCTTTCATCAGGCACTGTAATTTCTAGGAGTACAGAGAATTGAGCCACACAAGCGGTACCCCAGCCCCTTTCTACGTCCGACTGCGTAACGCCGTAACGAGCTGGCCTTTAAAGCGCTGGGTCTCCCTGATCTGGATCGGGTTGGCCGGCTTCTTCATTGGGGCAGTCCCAATGTCTTTCATGATGAACCTGGACCCCCGCCCTGATGGTGCCCTGGCCGTACTTACGATGATCGCAGGCGTTGGAACGCTACTTTTTCTGCTGAGTTTCGCGGTGTCGTTCGTCCTGTCTCATGTAGTGTTCTTCCGGCGTGGCCGCACACACGTCAACCGGGTCATGTCCCGGAACGTCCTCATCACCGGCTACCTGATCGCACTGTTCATCGCCGGGATGAACGGCATGAACGAGGACGCACCCGCCTACCTGCAGGCACTGACACCGGCCGTCTACATCATCGGCCTCGGCGTCCTGGGCTGGATGACGCTCCTGATGCTGGGCATCCTCCCCGATACTTCCAGGCGCGCCACCCCAGAACAACTGGATTTCTACGACTCCCTCCCACATGCTGATGATTACATCGGGCAGCACAGCGGTAGCGGCAGGCCAGCCTGCTACAACTGCAACAGCACGACCATCCACCAGTTCGGCCTGGCCACCAGGAACGACGAACGACGCGTGTTCAAATGCATGACCTGTGACACGTGGCTGTACAGGTCCCTGCAGCGATGAGCCACCCGCAGGGGGAAGGTTCGCCCTGGTTTTACACCCTGCAGCAAGCGGCGGCAGCTGCCTCCGTTGGTGCGTGCGTGTTCATCGTCGGAGTCGTTGCCCTCAACTCCGAAGCACCTGAGTGGATTGCCCAAACAGTCATCATCATCTCCTTGTTCACCCTGATCAGTGGCCTGCTCGCTGGGGCGGCCAAAGCACTCGCCCTCTCTGTACTCCGCACCAATAAGGCAGAGGCCGCGCTGGCGAAGAACTGGCGGAAAGCAACCTTCATCATCCTCGGCATAGCAGCCGTGATCTGGGTGTTCTCCAGTGGCCCACTCAAAGGATACGCAGGTGTAACAGTCGGGCTCATAGCCCTCCTCATCATGCTCTGGGCTTTAGTCTCACCCTGGTTTTCAGACACCGAAACAGAAGACACGCCCAAGTTTTATTGTTTTAACTGCGGCATGGCTTCAAACGGGTACTTCTGCGTCCATTGCCCCGGGTATGAGATGAAGAGGGAGAAAAAACCCTGGGAGCAGGACTGGGACTAACAGCAGTCAATAACTGATAGGGCCCCATCCGGGATGCGAACCGAATCGCATCCCGGTTCTCTTTTGCCGCGCTGCCGCCTGAAGAAAGCCCCTGGCGGGGCAAACCAAGCGGCATGCGAACAAGAACGACCAGCAGCCCCCAACGCCTGCTCGGACACCACATGCCCAGCCTGCGCCGGCCACCTCCACATCCAGGCGACAGCTGTAACTTTTTCTGATTGTGTATTTGCGATCCTCCAGCTGGCTGAACGAGACCAACAGTGAGTCCCGCCGTTGAAGTCTGTCCGCCGGAACGATCAGCGGCACCCAAGTAGCTGTAGGAACATGAGCACGGCCAGGCGGTATCAGGTTCGGGGTTGGATGCCGGTGCTGGCCAACAGCAGTGAACGCCATGCTCAAAGCCAACCGCCAGCTCCACGCGATGAGAAGCATCCCATCAATCAGCTGAGAACCACGTGGCGCCAGCTTCACCCGGTCAAGTCAAGGAACGCGCCTGAAACCATCCAACACCACGCAGAACTCAAACCCGCCATCATGCGCAGAAGGCGCCACGCAATCACCCGAATCAAACAACGCCGGCAAGAAATTCTGGACAACCATCGTTGACGACACCCGGCCATTAATGAGCGCGCCACGATAAACCGACGTACCCAACAACTGCTCATCCTCATCAAAGCACTCGAGCTTGACCTCAAGCAGAGCGCCGGTTTGAGACGGACCCGGGTGAGAAATAACGATCCACCCGGGAAAAGAATTATTAGGCGCGTCCACATAACGAGGGTCGTGAAGCTCCTCACCGTCAAAAAGCGAACTCACGCCAACGAAGCGACACTGGTAATCCCCATCCAGGGACGCCGCATGAAACGAGTAACCGAAAAACGACTTACTCGGATACACACAACCACCCAGCAAAAACAACAAGACAGACCCAACAATGACAGCCCGCCTCAACACGCCAAACCCGTACCTGACTTGATCATGCTCCAAGCGTACAACCGGCACGAGCCCCGAGCACGCCAACAGCAAAACCCCCGCTGTAACTTTTTTCTGATTGTGTATTTGCGGTCCTTCAGCTGGCTGAACAAGACCCACAGTGAGTCCCTGCGGTTGAACCATCTGTCCACCCGAACGATCAGCGGTACCCAAGTAGCTGTAGGAACATAAGCACGGCCAGGCGGTATCAAGTTCGGGATTGGATGCCGGGGCTGGCCAACACGCTCACAAGACGTTCGACCGCATCCTGAAGCACGCCAAGGCAGCACTGACCGAAACCCGGTAAGGGACCCGTCACAAAGGCCGCGGTAGACTCCGCGGGGCAGAAAAGAAGCGCCTACAGCGCAAGAACGACAGTGGCGCTGGCAAAGACAGCGCCGGGCGCACGGACAAACCGGGCCCGCTGAAAGGAACCACCTTGCTTATGAAGAATCTTCATTTCAAACCCCTCATCACTTTGCTCGTATCCGCTCTACTACTCGTAGGCACAGTAAGTGCCCAGGCCGCAGAAAAAGAGTGGGAATACCTGGTCGTGACTTACGGAGGAACTTCGTTCAGTAATCTGCTCATGGACCCTAATGCTGACAATGCCGCCTTTTCCAAGGTGCAGCTGTTCAGCGAGATCGGCGTGACGATCCCCCTTGAAGCAATCGAGCTGCAGCGGGACATCGATGTGCTCGGCAAGTTCGGATGGGAAATGGTAACCGTAGTGGGGAGCATCGGGGGAGACCAACAGATCGTCTTCAAACGCCCCTACGATGCCGCACGCAGCGAAGCTGAAGCTGAACGCATTCGAACCGAACGTGAAGAACTCATCGCCAGTTACAACACCGTACGAAGCGAACCGGCAGCCGAACAGCGAGACGAGGGAACCCCACTGGTCGACTTGGACGCCGTGGAGAGAGCCCAGGCGATCGAAGACCGCAACCGCAGGGATGAGCAAACAGTCCGCACCTACCTGAACCAAGCCGCAGCGACGGGGTTGACCCTTAATGAGATAAAGGTTGAAGGACGAGCCCGCACCCCAGATGCCAGCCCTGCGGTCACCGCCGACGTTGTCCTTGACGTCACTGCTGCTGCGGTTGTCGCACCAGGCCAGTACAGGCGAAGCCTCGCCCTAGGAGCATTCAATGAGCTCAAGGCGGCTCTGGCCAGTGCCGGCGCAGAAGAGTCCTTCGTGTGCGGGTTCCTCAGCACGCCCGATGGTGAGATCGCACTCAACGTCACAGCTGTGATTCAGCACGAGGGCACGACCCACGAAATCGCTACCTTCTGGGGCAATCACTGCTACAACCCCTAAAACCAAGACCGAATTCACTTCACAAGGCCCACTCGCGCACCCAGCGCCAGTGGGCCTAAACTATTGCGGAAAGGGCACCAACACGCTTTGAGGAATACGCTCCCCATCCTCTACCCTCAGGGCAAAGCCGGCGCCACCTACAGCTAGCAGCGTGTACGCATACGGGCTACAGGTTGGTGCCCGCGGCTGATTCCGACTGGTGTCCAGTTCAGTTGCTGTAGTGGAAGTGAAATTAGTGCCGGGTTTGGACGGATGGGATGAAACCAAAGGAAGCACGCTGCGCGTGCAGCCCCGAAGCCAGCATTCGCGCCCACCGGGCTCGCTCGGAGCCTAACTACTTCCGCGTACTCGAGTTCCACCTTCCACCTGGTTGAGTCTGCGAACCGGGCGGCTCTCAATGTTCACTCTCGGAATGTGGCTGGTCTTCGGTGCGGGGCGCCATAGGCGATCCCGCCTGGTATGAGTCCGTACGACGGATGCAAAGCCGTGGCGGGGACTGCTGGTGTCATGAATCCATTCAGTCTGGGGTCGCCAGGAAGAAAGCACGCGTGCGCGTGCAGGCCCGAAGCCAGGGGTGTCGCGCCCGACGGCTTCCCGGGAACATCCTGCTTAATTAGGAACGGGATGACGGGAATCTGCTCGAGCGCCCGCACTTCGGGTTGGAGCAGGCACGCAAGAGGCAGACGAGGGGTCAGCCCGAGTGGCGCAGGATCCGAAGTGGCTGCCCCCTGATCAGGCTGGCTGCCCGTAACTCGAGCACGCCCTGTCGGTGATCGGAAATAAAGCCCGCCCCAAGGGGGTCGGGCAGGAGAACCATGGAGCACAGCAGCTCCCGAAGATTCTCCACAGTAGGCGCAGTAATGCCTGGACCCCCGATGCCCAGCCACAAATGAAAACCGACAGTGACAGGCAGCAAAAGCGTTTTGCCGGCCAGCCTGGTCCTCTAACCGGAGCTGACGAATCCCCGGCAGAGGATGAAGAGCTTCCCGGATCTATTTGCCGCATGAATGATTTTGCCTTGTGGCGACGGCAATCCCGCGTCTGGTCCTCAGCTTGGCACGGGCCTCTCAGCCCCCAGTCCCAAGGCCGGTCGGTTGGACTGCTAACAGTCCTGATCCGTTGCATCCCGTAACTGTTGCTGATTTCCGGAGAACCAAAAGAAGCTGGCTTCGCCAGCAGGCAAAGCGGTAAGAGGTCAAATTCAACCGTTCGGCTCAAGACCTCAATCAGCTGAGTTGGACACGAAATGGATCACATGGAATTTCAGATCCCCAAGCCCGTGATTGAATTCACGATCATGAATGCAGCCAAACGCATTCAACTCTCCACCGCCTTCAAGTCCGAAGCTGCCTGGCGGGATTACCTGCTCAACCACCCTGAAGCTCTCTCGCAGCTCACTGGTTTGCGCATGAAGGCCGACCGTCCGGAAGTCACGCAAGGCAACATGCGCTTCGACCTGCTCGCAGACTCCGCCGACGGTCGCCGCGTACTCATCGAACTTCAGTTCGGCAAAAGCGACAACCGTCACCTCGGCCAGGTACTCGCCTACGCCGCCAATTCGGACGCCGACCTGGTAATCTGGATAGCTGAAGACTTCGTACCCGAACACCTCACCTCCGTGAACTACCTCAACACCAAAGGCGAAACCAGCGTGCTCGCCGTCAAAGTCGGCCTGTTCGAAACTGCTTACCAGAACCTGGTCATCCCCCAGCTGCGCGCAGACATCATGGCCGGCGAGCTCGATGAACCCGACACGGAAGCTGACACGCAGTCGACTGAGCGTGTTGTTGCTTACACCCGCTATTGGGGCGCCCTCAACGAACGCCTCAAAGGCAATCCTGCGTACTCGACGATCGACAGCCGCCAGAAGCGCAAAACCACCATTTGGCGTCCCAACACCGGCGTTGCCTACGACATCTCGCTCAACCGCCAAGCCAGCACCATCAGCATGTCCATGGACCGCCGCAACTACAGCCCCGAGTACTGCGAAGCAGTCTTCAACTCAGTCCAGCAGCACCAGCAGCAGGTTCACACCAGCTTCGGCGGCAACCTCAACTGGGACCCCACCGCCTACAAGGTCTACTTCGTAGTAGAAGACGCCGGGTACGCCAACGACGGCGCCGGATTCAGCAGCGCAGTCAACCTCACCGCTGAGCACTACGAACGCTTCCAAACCGCGCTCGAGCCCGTACTCCTCGCCCTCGACTTCAAGCAACTCAAGAAACTGGCCGAAGCCCAGGCGGGCGCAGCCGCCAGCGGGGAAGACCACAACCAGTTCAGCCACACCCCCGAAGAACTCGAATCCGAACGCCAGATCAACTAGATCCTCTAAGGCGCAGCCGGGGGTTGGAAGCGACATCCGACCCCCGGTCCGCCTACCCGGCGTAAGCAAACAATTCCCTTCCCATATCCGTGGGCACCAATCACTAGCCACTCACACAAGACCTCAGCCCTAACGGCTGAGGCACCTCTTTGGAGAAAACAATGACTGATCGCAAAAATAGCAACGACACCCGCCCTGAAACGCTTTCTTCGCATGACTTCCACAACAGCAAGCACAGCCCTGACGTACTGCCGGCAGTCAACCCGGAGCAGCGCGACCCCACTGTGCTCATCCCGACTAAGGACTGCCACCAGGACAGTGATGAACCCACAACAGTATTTGAAATCCTCAATACCCCCATGGACGCCGCTCACGTGAGCAGAGCCAAAGCCTACGCGCGACTGCTCGGCTTTAAGGATGCCGTCATACTCCTCGAGGGTTCCCAGCCGGCTTGATT
>CAZHAY010000130.1:0-6411 GCA_964530545.1 uncultured Marinobacter sp. | reverse complement strand
GCAGATAAAGCCGTCGCCTTCCGGGCTGCGATAGCAGGCAAGGCACACCCCCTGATCACAACTGATGCAGTAGGTGATGGATTCGGGGTGAATTTTCGACTCACATAACAGGCAGGTATCCGGCCCCTCATAGAGCCACCATTGCCGATCGGTTCCGGGTGCTGGCGTATCGTCGTTACTGGCCATGGTGATCAGGTCTCCTGGTATTGTTTCAGCAGGGATTTGGACAGTGTGTTGCGGGCCTCTTCATAGCCTTCCCAGGGGTCCGATTTCAGGGCGCTCATCCGGCGCCGGATGTTGTTGAGATGGTAGCGATTGGCCGTGGCCCCCGAGGTCAGTTCTTCCCAGCGCAGGGGAGTGGCTACGGTCGCGCCGGGTCGTGCCCGGGTGGAGTAACGGGCGATACTGGTGCTGCCCCGGCCGTTGCGCAGGTAATCAATAAAGACCTTACCCCGTCGTTTGGACTTGGACATGTTGGTGGTAAAACGGCTGGGTTCGTCCTGGGCGTGGGCACGGGCAATGCCATGGGCAAACGCCTTGAGTTCATCCCAGCTCCGTTCGGGTCTTACGGGCAGTATCAGATGCAGCCCTTTGCCGCCGGTGGCCTGCAGAAAGCTGGTGAGCCCCAGGCTGTCCAGCCGGTCTTTCAGGCTGGTGGCCGCCTTTGCAATGGCGCTCCAGGACACGTCAGGCCCGGGGTCCAGATCGAAAATAAGCGTGTCGGGCTTCTCCACTTCGTCCACATTGCATCCCCAGAGGTGGAATTCCATTACGCCAAACTGCACCAGGCTGACCAGGTCCCCGGCACTGGTGACATAGAGGTAAGTGGCTTTTTGCCCCTGCTTTTCCGCAATCCGGGTGCGGGGGACTGTGGGCGCAAAGTTTTTCTCGGGATGTTTCTGAAAGAAGCACTCGCCCTCCAGCCCCTCCGGACATCGCAGCAGAGACAGGGGCCGGTTGGCGAGATGGGCGAGAATTGCCGGTGCCTGATCGTCGTAGTAACGGGCTACGTCGAGCTTGGTGATCCCCTGGTCGGGGAAGAGAATCCGGTCGGGGTGGGTGATCTCAACACCGGCTACGGTGGTGCCCCCGGACCGGGCCGCGCTCTTCTTTTTACCTGCTCCGGTCTTGCTGGCGCCGGACTTGTCGGGCTCGTTGCTGTTCTCAGTCATCTGCACCTCCTTAGCCGATTTGTCGTCCCTTACACCCCGGAACACCGGGTGACGCAGAACACCACTTGCGGTTCGTTCGGTGAATTCCACGTCCACCACCAGTTCCGGGCGTATCCATTGGACCCCCGCCTGATCCGGGACCTCACCAGCAAAGGGCGACGTTTTCCGGTGCAGGGGTTTCAGGCGACGGGACAGGTCGGTTAACAGTCGCTGGTTAAAACCCGAGCCCACCCGTCCGGTATAGATCAGCTCATTGCCGGACCAGGCGCCCAGCAACAGGGAGCCGAACCCTTTGCGGGCACCCGAGGGCCTAGTGAGACCTCCTACCACAAACTCATCCTGCTGCGTGCATTTGGTTTTCTGCCAGGAAGGCTGGCGGCCGCCCCGGTAGGTGCTGCTGGTCTTTTTCGAGACCATGCCTTCCAGTCCCATTTCGCAAACCTGTTCGTAAAAATCGTGACCGTGACCCTGTACGTGATCGGAGTAGCGGAGCGCGTCGTCATGTTCCACCGCCGCCAGCATCTGCTCCAGTGTCTGTTTCCGTTCCAGCAGAGGAACCTCGGTCAGGTCATAGCCTTCGAGGTAGAGAAGGTCGAATATCTGGAAGACAGGGGCTACCGCGCCTTTTCCTGATCTGGTGGAAAGATACTCCTGCAGCTTGCGAAAGCTGGTAGAGCCGTCGGCTTCAGGAATCACGGCTTCGCCGTCGAGAATGGCGCTGGACAGGGGCAACCGTTTCAGGGATCGGGCAATGGCAGGAAAACGGCGGGTCCAGTCCTTGCCGTTACGGGTGTACAGCGTGACTTTGCCCTTATCGATCCGGGCAATCAGGCGGTAACCGTCAAACTTGAGTTCATGCAACCATTCATCACTCTCCGGCGCGGCTTCCACCAGGGTGGCGAGCTGAACCTTGAGATTGTTCTCCGGCAAGGGTTTGTTGCGGGCCTTCTTGAGTTCTTCAGGGGCAGGAAAGGGCGGGCTCTCGCTTTCCTGCGGCGACTCTTCCGCGGCTATCTGGGCCATGGTCCGGCCAGTGATGACGCTGCGGTCATCGGGCTGCCCGGGATCTCCCTCTGATCGTTTGATCAACAGCCAGGTCCTGTCCGTTGCCCGGCCACTGGCTTTCTTGTCGTGTATCCGTACGAGGGTCCAGTGGCCCTTTAGCTTCTCGCCATGCAACTCAAAATCGATGCGGTCCTTCCGGGGCTTGCTCCGGGGTTCCCACTCGCCGTGGTCCCAAAGCATGACGGTGCCACCACCGTATTCGCCCTCAGGAATAACCCCTTCGAAACCCCCGTAGTCCAGGGGATGATCCTCCACCTGAACCGCAAGGCGTTTTTCGCCGGGTTTGAGACTGGGACCCTTCGGCAACGCCCAGCTTCTGAGCACGCCATCTTCCTCCAGCCGGAGATCAAAGTGGTGGTGGCTGGCCGCGTGCATATGCATGACATAGCGCGTGCCGCCGGAGCCGGCTTTGGTCTTGCCTTCCGGCTCCCTGGTCTGGGAAAAGTCCCGCTTCTCCCAATATTTCTTCAGTTTATCGGTCATAATTCCTGCGGTTGACCGGCAGCCCGAACGGTTCCGGACTGCCGGAGTTCCATCAGTCAGGCCGTAAGTCTGGCGATTACTGTTCCGGAATCACGCCACAGGCAATACGGGACTTACCGCCGCCCAGGGGCTCCGGTTGATCGGAGTAGTTATCGCCGCCCTCATGGACCATTAACGCCCGGCCGGTCAGGTCGTCCACTTCCAACCGTGGTGCCAGGAGCTTGTGGGCGCTTTCACCGTCCTTGTTCACGTACAGGGATGGCAAATCTCCGAGGTGTCCGTCGGGGTTATAAGGGCCGAGGTGCGCGCCCGTTTTCTCCGGGTCGTAGTGGCCACCCGCAGCCGCGGCTGCTGTCATTTTTCCATCTTTTTCCGCAGGGCTGCAGTCGGGGTTTTCGTGCACATGGAAACCGTGCAGCCCGGGGGGAAGCTGCTCAAGGTCCAGCTCAATGACCAGGCCATGGTCGCTGTCCTGCAGAGTGACATTACCGATGGCGTCGCTCCTTCCGTCACTGCTAACCTTGTGCATGGTGACCTCAACAGCGTCGTCCGCGTATCCCACAAGGGGCACTGCGAGACCGGCCAGGGGGATGCTGATGCCTGCAAGCCAGGTTGTAAGACGCTTCATATATATTCTCCCTTAGCATTTAAAAATTCTGAGTGTTAACGCTACACAACATTGCTCTCTCAAGACCGGTCCGCTCATCGGGATCTTTACATCACTTATAGACACACAGTGAGGAAGCAACAAGCAGGCCCAGACTCACCATTACTATGAATCTAAATAATTGGTAAGGCGTGTGCCGGGTATCGGCACAGGATCAGTCAGAAACTATCGATAGCGCCTTGATTTAAACGCGGTATTAACATGGGTTATATGGCTGAGTTTGTTTACGATGCGTAATGTCGGTTGAATTCTGTGAACTGGTCCGCATAATCAATGATCGAGGTGTTATGACAAAGCACGATCTAGATCTGTCGGATATATATATTCAGATGATGTGTCGTCTTAATGTGAGGAAGTTATTCGCCGGACAAGCATTAGCCACAAGGCTGAGATAGTGAAGCATGTGAGCCGTTTTGTTGGTTTCTACACGATAGTTTAATGGATTGAAGGTCATCGGGAGAAAGGCAATGTCACTGGCCGAACATGTGTACTCAACAGATAGTTTCTTTGAGCGGACGGAACGGCACCCGCGCTCGCCACAGGTTCCGCATACCGGAGGTAAATCCCACGAATCAGCCAGGCAAGACAGTGCGCTGGAGTTCATGCTTGGAAGCTCTGCGGCGATCCAGACTGTATCTGACCAGATCCGCCGGGTCGCACCGACAGCGGCAACCGTCCTGATAACAGGCGAAAGCGGTACCGGCAAAGAGGTCACGGCGCAGGCCATTCACGACTACAGTGAACGACGCGACCGTCCATTCATCGCCGTAAACTGTGGTGCGATCTCGCCGACGCTGATTGAAAGCGAATTATTCGGACATGAGAAAGGCAGTTTCACAGGGGCCGTTCGGGCGCACCGGGGCGTGTTTGAGCAGGCCGACGGCGGCACTCTGTTTCTTGATGAAGTGACCGAGATGCCCCTCGAGCTTCAGGTAAAGCTGCTGCGGGTACTGGAAACCCGCACTTTCGTTCGGGTAGGCAGCGATCGACAACAGACCAGTGATGTCCGGATCGTGGCGGCCACCAACCGGTGCCCAGAGGAAGAAGTCGAGGCCGGTACACTTCGCTGCGATCTGATGTACCGGTTACGCGTTTTTCCCATTGATCTGCCAGCCCTCCGTGAGCGCCGGGAAGACATCCTCGGTCTGGCCCAGCATTTCCTGGATAACCTGAATGCGGCTGATAACATCAGCAAGACGTTTTCACCAAGTGTGATTCCTCTGCTGGAAAACTATGCCTGGCCGGGCAATATCCGGGAGCTGAAAAACGTGGTGCAACGGGCCTATATCATGGCCGACGAAAGGATTACTGAGCGGGATTTGCCGGATGAAGTGGCCCGGGCAGAACAGCGCACCGGATCTGTTCGTCAGAAAGGCGGTACGCTGACCGTGGACGTAGGCACTTCCGTAGCGGAGGTCGAGCGCAGTCTGATCTTCGCCACCCTGGAGCACTGCAAGGGTCGTAAGGAAAAGGCCGCAAACATTCTCGGGCTGAGCATGAAAACTCTGTATAACCGGTTAAGAAAATACGATCAGGAAGGATCTACCCACTGATTCCGGATCGCCATTGTTACCGATATTGCGCCCTCGGGGTTTATGCCAATGCACCCCGGCGCGCTTTTAATGCCTGAAACCGGACTTCCAGATCCGGATCTGCCAGGCCTGAAATACAGGTATAACGTTTTAGTACATTGAGCAATTCAATGATTTCCCGATCCTCCTGACTGTCCAGTTCCCGTAAATGGCATTCACGACTTAGTGCCAGCCCCAGGCTTCCCAGTTGAGCACGTACCGAAAAACGCCGGTCCTGTCCCACATAGCTGTCCAGTATCGGGTAGGCAAGGCGCTGCTCAGTCAGTGGAATAAGCTTGACCGTGATCTGGCCGAGCCATGAGCGATAGGCACCAATATCACCAAAACGATTACGGAATTCTCCTTCCTGACCACCGACCAGGTAGATCCGGTAGGCCAGCGCCCGCTGCGCGATAACGGCGCCGACCACGGAGAGCGCATAGGTGACTATCAGTGTAATGATCAGCATGCCGTTAAGGGACGCCAGCACTGTCAACATTTTTGCGGCAGGGCTAACCGGAACCGGGTCCCCGATTCCAAGCGTCGACAGCGTAAAGCCGACGTAATACGTGGTCTCGCCGAGAGAGATTTCATTCGCTGTGTCCACCGGTTGTAGGGGATAGGACAGACCCTCGAAAATAAGCGTCCAGCCAATCACGGTTAACACCAGCCATACAACACCGATTAAAATTAATGCTCCGGCGCCTGAATAACTTGAGATAAACCCGTTGGTATGATGGGACAGAAATATTTTATATCGGTCGTTTACCCACTGCGTTATGGGACCTTCGCCTTTTGTGGTCAGGGTGGTTTTAATCACATCAAGTAATGCAATTAAAATCAGTAGAGATCCGAATAATATAAGTATGCCACCCATCAGGACCGCTCCTTCCTGTCGAACTTTTCCAGTAAACCTTCAATAAACTGTCCAGCAAAAGATGAGCCAGATCCGGTTACGACGTTGCGACCGTTGCTTAATGGCGATCGGTCAGAAGTTGTAAGTAATGCTTACCCGGGGTTTGAAAAATTTACCTGACGTCGGGCGGAACCGTTTACCGATCTACTAGTGCCAGAGCGAAAACGGCACCGTAGAAATCTGGTGTGAATCCTGCTGCTCAGCTCGGGCATGGCTCCACATCGGAGTACTCGTCATGATTCATATCGGAGGGCTTATGGAATCGCAAAAGGTGAAGCTGTCGGATCCCCGTCATTTATATCCCCGGCCACCGTACCCGAAGCAGGGCCAGGACCTACCGGGAAGCGAACAGAAAATGGAGCCAGCCGCCGACCACGGTGAGGACACCTACACCGGCAGGGATCAGCTCAGGGGACTGGTGGCGCTGGTTACTGGCGGTGATTCGGGCATTGGCCGGGCGATAGCGCTGGCTTATGCCCGGGAAGGGGCCGATGTCTGTTTTACATATCTGACGTCTGATGAAGATGCGGAGGAAAC
>CAZHAY010000129.1:0-6553 GCA_964530545.1 uncultured Marinobacter sp. | reverse complement strand
GGATGAAGCGCTTGACCACACCCTGATCTTTGGTCCGCCCGGGCTGGGCAAGACCACCCTCGCCAACATCATTGCCAACGAAATGGGCGTGGCGATCAAGACCACGTCCGGACCCGTCCTCGAAAGGGCCGGCGATCTGGCAGCCCTGCTCACGAACCTGGAGCAGGGTGATGTACTGTTTATCGATGAGATTCACCGTCTTAACGCCGCCGTGGAAGAGGTTCTTTATCCGGCGATGGAAGACTACCAGTTGGATATCATGATCGGAGAAGGGCCGGCGGCCCGGTCCATCAAGCTGGATCTGCCACCGTTCACCCTGGTCGGCGCTACCACCCGGGCGGGGCTGCTGACATCGCCCCTGCGGGATCGCTTCGGCATCGTGCAGCGGCTGGAGTTCTACAGTACCCCCGATCTGGCCTCGATTGTGGTCCGGTCGGCGGCGCTGTCGGGGGTTACGCTGGATGACGCCGGGGCGTGGGAAATCGCCAGGCGCTCCAGGGGTACGCCACGTATTGCCAACCGCCTGTTGCGACGGGTGCGGGACTATGCCGAAGTGAAAGGGGACGGCACCATCAGCGCGACGATCGCCGATCAGGCGCTGGACATGCTGAAGGTGGATAACGAAGGTTTTGATCATATGGACCGGCGTCTGTTACTGGCCATGATCGAGAAGTTCGACGGCGGCCCGGTTGGGGTCGATAGCCTGGCGGCGGCCATTGGTGAAGAGCGGGGTACGATTGAAGATGTGCTCGAGCCGTTTCTGATCCAGCAGGGTTTTATGGTGCGTACGCCGCGGGGGCGGATGGTCACCAGTCACGCCTATCTCCATTTCGGCGTAAAGCCGGTCACCCCGGGCCAGGAGGATCTTCTTGACGGTCAGCAGTAACACGACAAACGGGACCATGGAAGCCTACTCGCTGCCGGTCCGGGTCTATATCGAAGATACGGACGCTGGTGGAATTGTCTTTCATGCCAAATACCTGCATTACATGGAGCGGGCCCGTACCGAATGGGTTCGCCACCGTGGCGTGGGGTTACGGGCAGGGCTCAGTGACAACATCAGCTATGTGGTACAGAAGCTGGCCATCCACTATGCTGCACCGGCATACCTGGATGATGAGCTGGAAGTGACGGCTGACCTGACCGCCGCCGGGCGCGTGTGGATGGAATTTGATCAGATCGTGCGCCGCAAGGGCGCGGATCAGGTACTGGCCCGTGGGACGGTACGTGTGGCCTGCATTGCCCTGGACAGTGGCCGGCCACGCCGACTGCCGGAAGACCTGAGCCAGCTGCTGAACCAGCACCTGGCGTCAAAGCAATCATCGAAACAACATCAGGAGTGAACGGTGGAATCAGAGCTCTCTGTATGGTACCTCATTGCCCAGGCAGGCCTGTTGGTGCAGCTGGTCATGCTGTTGCTGGTACTGGCCTCAGTCATTTCATGGGCGCTTATCTTTCAGCGGGTTCAGGTATTTCGCAAGGCGAAACGCTCGCAACTGGCCTTTGAGGAACAGTTCTGGTCCGGCATGGACCTGGGACAGCTTTACCGGGAGGTAAACGCCAATCCGACGCCGTACTCAGGCATGGAATCGGTCTTTCGCGCCGGTTTTCGGGAATTCTCTCGCCTGCGCCAGCAAAGTCATGACGCGGATGCGGTTATGGAAGGCGCCCAGCGGGCCATGCGAGTGGCTTTCTCCCGGGAGCAGGAGCGGTTGGAAACCCATCTGCCATTTCTGGCTACGGTCGGGTCCACCAGTCCCTACGTGGGCCTGTTCGGCACGGTATGGGGCATCATGAACTCCTTCCGGGGCCTGGCGACAGTGCAGCAGGCAACGCTGGCAACGGTCGCACCGGGTATTTCCGAGGCTCTGATTGCAACGGCCATGGGCCTGTTTGCGGCAATTCCGGCGGTCATCGCCTATAACCGTTTCTCGGCCATGTCGGACGCCCTGCTCAAGAACTATGAAACCTTTGCGGAAGAGTTCTCCAGCATTCTTCACCGCCGGGTGCATGGCAACGGCGGCGGTGCCCAGGGCTGAAGGCCCGGTCAACAGGAGGGTATGACATGAAAGGCGGAATGATGCAGACCGTGCGCCGCAAGCCCATGTCCGAGATTAACGTGGTGCCCTACATTGACGTGATGCTGGTACTGCTGGTGATCTTCATGGTTACCGCGCCGATGCTCACCCAGGGTGTGAAGGTCGACCTGCCGCAGACCACATCGGACCCGATTCAGGCCGAGAAGGATACCGAGTCAGTCGTCGTGTCCGTGGACGCCAACGGCGCCTATTACCTGCAGGTAGGGGACGAGGGCAGTGACCCCATGCCGCTGGCCCGGCTGCAGGAGCAGGTGGCTAAAATCATGGCGGAGCGGACCAACCGGGAAGTGTTGGTGCGCGGCGACCAGAATGTGCAATACGGGAACGTAGTGCGTCTAATGTCCGCATTACAGCAGGCCGGCGCGAGCAATGTCGGCCTTATCACGGAAGCTGAAGAGACAGACAGGACGGGTGGTTAATCAGTGACGGATCCACGCTCCGAAGATCGTAAGGAAAGTCGTCCGGCCTGGACATCGCCGGTTATCCTGTCCCTGCTGTTGCATGGGGCACTTGTGGTGGTCACCCTGATGAGCTGGCACTGGATCACGCCCATGGAGGAGCCGCCGGAGCCGAGCATCTCAGCACGCCTGGTGTCACCAGAAGCGGTACCGCCACTGGAAACAACATCGCCGCCACCGCAACCCGAGCCCGAACCACAACAGCCGGCCCCGGAAGACGAGGCGGAGCGGGAGCGTGAAGCTGAGCAGCGGCGCCTCGAGCAGGAGCGTCAGCGCCAGCAGGAAGAGGCTCGCCGCCAGGAACAGCAGCGACTGGAGCAGCAACGGCAACAGCAGGCCGCGGCGGCACAGGAGCAGGAGCGTAAAGCGCGGGAAGCGGAAGAAGCTGCCAAAGAGAAAGCCCGGGCAGAAGCCGAAGAGCGGGCTCGCCAGCAGGCAGAGCAGGAGCGTAAGGCCCGGGAAGAGGCCGAACGAAAAGCCGAGCAGGAACGTCGCGCCAAAGAGGAAGCCGAGCGCAAGGCCGAAGCCGAACGCCAGCGTCAGGAGCAGCAGCGACAAGTGGAAGAAGAGCGTCGTCGCCAGGAAGAAGCTGAGCGTCAGCGTCAGGAAGAAAACCGTCGCAAACGCGAGCAGCAGCTGGAACAGATGGCCCGCGAGTCGGAAGAAGCCCGCGTGTCAGAGCAGCGCCAGCGGGAGCAGGCGGCCGCCGCGCGGGCCCGGGAGACCCAGATGCTTAATGAGCGTTCCCGTTATGAATCCCTGATCCGGGATGCCCTGCACGGTGCCTGGTATCCTCCCGCCTCAGCCCGCGAGGGTATGGGCGTGGTGCTCAGGCTGACGTTGTTGCCGAGCGGTGAACTTCAGTCGGTGGAAATCGTCGAAAGCAGTGGCAACACGGCGTTTGATAACTCGGCAATCAGTGCTGCCCGGGCGATCAACCGGTATCCGTTGCCGGATAGCCGGGACACGTTCGACCGTTACTTCAGGCAGTTTACAATTCGCTTTGAGCCGGAGGTCTGAGGGCTCTTATGAGCCCTCTTCTGAGGACTTTGATGTACAGGACCGCCGCAATGGAAATCGCAGACAGGATGGTGAGGCCAGAATGAGACAGAGCAGACAGGCGTGGCGCAGGTTGGCCGTCGTACCAGTGGCACTGGTAATCATGGTGGCGCTGGCCACCAGTGCCCATGCCGAACTGATGATCCGGGTAACCAAGGGAGCCGGCGAAGCGGTTCCGGTCGCAGTGGTGCCCTTCGGTCAGTCCGGTGACCTTCCGGCCGAGGACAGTATCAGTACCATTATCCGCAACAACCTGGAAATGACCGGTGAGTTCAACCCGCTGCCGGCTGAGCGGATGTTAAGTCTGCCCACCGATGGCGATGACGTATTCTTCCGGGACTGGCGCATGCTGGGCCAGCGTTACCTGTTGGTGGGTAATGTCAGCCAGGAGGGCGACAAGGTCCGGGCGCGATACGAACTGTTTGATGTTAACGGCGAGCGGCGCCTGCTGGGGGAGTCGTCCAGTACGTCGGTCGGCAATATCCGTTCGTTGGCGCACCATATCAGCGACAAGGTTTATGAAGCCCTTACCGGTGAGCCGGGGGTGTTCTCCACCAGGCTGGCTTATGTGACTCTGGACGAGCAGGGCGGTAAGCCCCGGTACCGCCTTCAGGTGAGCGATGTGGACGGCCGTCGGGCCAGCGTTCGCCTTGAGAGCCGCGAACCTATCCTGTCACCGTCCTGGTCACCGGATGGCCGGAGCCTGGCCTATGTTTCCTTCGAGAGCGGCAAGCCGCAGATCTTTATCCACGAGCTTGCCAGCGGCAAACGGACGGCCGTTGCGTCATACCCGGGACTGAACTCTGCTCCAAGCTGGTCGCCGGACGGCCGCTCGCTGCTGGCCACTCTGTCCCGGTCCGGCAACGCTGAAATCTACCGCCTTGACGTAGACTCCCGTTCGCTGACCCGTCTGACGGACCATTGGGCCATTGATACTGAGGGCACCTGGCATCCGGACGGCAAAGGCCTGGCCTTTACATCCGACCGCTCCGGCGGACCACAGATCTATATTAAAGAGTCTCTCAATGCCGAGCCCCGCCGGGTGACCTTCAGTGGCCGCTATAATGCCGGCCCGCGTTTTAGCCCGGACGGACGCTATCTATACTACGTTCATCAGCGGGAAGGAGCGTTTCATATCGCTCGCATGGAGCTGGAAACCGGTAATGAGCAGGTGTTGACCCGTACGGGTATGGACGAATCACCCAGTATCGCGCCCAACGGCCGTATGCTGATCTACGCCACCCATCAGGGTGGTGAGAGCGTACTCACCGTCGTCTCTGCCAGCGGCGGTGCGGCCTATACGTTGCCTGCGGCACGGGGCGATGTACGTGAGCCGGCGTGGTCCCCGCTTCTGCGATAGAAAGCGGGACCACCGGCTTGATCATCAGGACCTGAAAACCAAACCAAAAGGAAGTTCTATGACCAACATAACGAAGAAGACTGCATTTGCCCTGGTTCTGTCACTGGGGCTGGTAGCGGGCTGTAGCACCACCGGTGATCAGCCCATGAGCGACGACGAAATGTCTGCGGTTGACCAGGACGGCGGTGCGTCTGTCTACGGCAGCGGTGGCGAAGGCGGAATTTCTTCCGACGAGCTGCGCGAGCGTGAGCGTCGTGAAGCCGCTGCCCGGGGTGAGGGCGGTGATGATGCATCCCTGCGCCGTATCACCACGTTCTACTTTGATTTCGACACCTCGGAAATCAAAATGGAGTCCCGCGATGTGCTGGCAGCCCACGCTCGCTACCTGGCGAACAACCAGAACGTGAAAGTTCGTCTTGAAGGTCACACGGACGATCGTGGTACCAAGGAATACAACATGGCTCTGGGTGAGCGTCGTGCTAATTCAGTACAGCGCTTCCTGGTCGTCAATGGCGCCGATCGCAGCCAGATTGAGACCGTCAGCTTTGGTGAAGAGAAGCCGACCGCTGTGGGTTCCGGTGAGAGCGCCTGGGCCCAGAACCGTCGTGTAGAGCTGATCTTCCGTTAATACCGGCCATACGGGTTCTGCCCCCGGCGAGTTTGTCGCCGGGGGCAGCATCAACCGGATAAAGGATAGGTGTACCATGAGAAAACTTCTCGTGGCGGCAGTGGCGCTGGCGGTTTCGTCCAGTGTACTGGCGCAGTCCACCCCGGCGTACCAGAACAGCCAGTCCGAGGCCCGGCGACAGTCCGCCGGCAACCAGGGCAACGCGGAGCTGTTCTTCATGATTGAACGACTTCAGGGCGAAGTGCGCAGTCTGCGCGGCGAACTGGAAGAGCAGCGAAACCAGCTGGACCGTCTGACTCGGCAGTCCCGCGAGCGCTACATTGACCTGGACCAGCGCCTGATGGAGCTGTCGGAGCGCCGGGATCAGCCGGCGGCCAACTCAGCTGGCAGCGCCAGTCGTAACACTGCAACCGGCAGCGCAAACCGGTCAAGCCGGCCGCAGACCGTAAGTCGGGAATACCGGGCGCCCACGGATGAAGAGCGTCGGGCCTACGACCGCATACTGACCCTGATTCAGGAACAGAAGGCCTACGACCAGGCCATTGGCGAACTTTACGATTTTGTTTCCGAATATCCTGAAGGCGATCTGACAGTCAACGCTTACTATTGGCTCGGCGAGGTCTATCTGGTCAAGCCCCAGCTGGAGCAGGCGAAGCAGGCCTTCACCATTGTCGCGACCCGTTACCAGGATCATCGCAAGGCGCCAGATGCCCTGTACAAGCTCGGGGTAGTGCATGACCGTCTGGGTGAGAAAGATCAGGCCGAACGGTACATGAAGCGGGTAGTTGATCAATATGGCACCAGCCAGGCGGCGAATCTGGCAAAAAAATACCTGGGTGCGGGTTAAAAGGGGTTGATCCCCCTGAAAAAATCCGTACTATATGCGCCTCGTTTGGGTCGTTAGCTCAGTCGGTAGAGCAGTTGGCTTTTAACCAATTGGTCGATGGTT
>CAZHAY010000128.1:0-6592 GCA_964530545.1 uncultured Marinobacter sp. | reverse complement strand
TCCCTGTCGAAGTGGGGCGCATTCTACAGCCCCACGGTTTTCTGTCAACGGCCTTTTTGAAAAAAACCTGTTTTTATCTGAAATCGCTCAGTCCGTAATCAATACGCGAGCAATCTTCTTCTTTCCAGCCTGAATGACGACGTTTTCACCCTTTGTAAACTGGTGCCCCGAATCCTCCAGTTGCTGGCCATCAATATAAACGGCGCCCCGACCAAGCACGTCCCGAGCCGCGGCTCCGTTCTTAACCAGACCCGCCAGGCGCAGTACCGCCGAGATCGGCAGGGAGCTCTGACCGTCGAGGGACACTGCCACTTCCGGCACATTTTCAGGGATAGCACCCAGGGCCACTCGGTTGCCCGCGGATTTATGGGCGCTGGCCGCGGCCTCGGCATCGTGGAAGCGTGTAATAATTTCTTCCGCGAGAATCTTTTTAAATTCCTGAGGATTCTCACCCGCATCGACGGCTTTGCGGTACGCCTCAATCTCGGACATGGGGCGAAAACTCAGGAGTTCGAAATAACGCCACAGCAGCTCATCGGGCATGGACAGCAATTTGGTGTACATCTCACCTGGGGAATCACTGACACCCACATAGTTGCCCAGCGACTTCGACATTTTCTGCACGCCGTCGAGCCCTTCCAGTAACGGTGTGGTGAGAATCACCTGGGGCTCCTGACCGTAATGCTTCTGCAGAATGCGTCCCATCAGCAGGTTAAACTTCTGATCGGTACCGCCAAGCTCCACATCAGCCTGCAGCGCCACGGAGTCATAACCCTGGATCAGCGGATACAGGAACTCATGGATGGCGATGGGCTGCTCTGACCGATAACGCTTGTCGAAGTCATCCCTTTCCAGCATTCGCGCTACGGTATACTGGCCCGCCAGCCGGATCATGTCGGCGGCGGTCATCTTGCTCATCCACTCGGAGTTAAAGACAACCGTGGTCTTGTCCGGATCCAGAATGTGGAACACCTGCTCTTTATAGGTCAGCGCGTTCTGACGTACCTGCTCTTCGGTAAGCGGGGGGCGGGTCGCGCTTTTGCCGGTGGGGTCGCCGATCATTCCTGTAAAGTCGCCAATCAGGAAAATGACTTCGTGGCCCAGATCCTGAAACTGCCGCAGCTTATTGATCAGGACCGTGTGCCCAAGGTGCAGGTCTGGTGCGGTGGGGTCAAACCCGGCCTTGACGCGCAGCGGCCGCCCGAGAGACAGCTTTTCAATCAGCGCCTCTTCAGGAATCAGTTCTTCTACACCACGCTTGATGATTGCCAGCGCTTCCTCAATAGATGCCATAAATGTCGAACCCCGTCATGAAAAGGTCTCCCCGTTACAGAGCCCAAACAAAAGTAAGCTGAGCGTAACGACAAACCCTGATACATTTAGCCTGTTTTCCGGCTGCCCGGATACGGAAAAGAGTCGCGGATTATATCAGTGGAATTCCGAAATTCCGTCGTTACACCGTACTTTCGCTGTGACGCTGAACGCTTTTTATACGATTCCGCTTGCTCTATACTTGAGTCCGGACTTGAATCAGATCATACAAGCTACCGACGTAGCGACAAAAACACAGGTTTTCGACGTGACTAAAACGTTCCCCAAACCCCATCTTATTGCCGCCGCTGGTATCGGTCTTGTGGTGAGTGCTGCCCTGGTTTTCAGCCCCAGCGCCGATGTCGAAGCCAAGCGCATGACAATCAACCTGGATCTCGACAAACCGGCCGTTACCGCCGCCCAGGGTGAGCCCGCCGTTCAGATGGCATCATTAACCCCACAGTCTGCACCGCAGACAGGGGAAAGTGCCGCAGCAACGGATCTTTCAGCCTCTTCAGAGACAGAAGAGCCGGTGCCGGCCGCTGAGCCTGAAGTGCCGGCACTGACCTGGAACGAATTGACCATCCGGCAGGGCGATACCCTGTCATCCCTGTTTGGCAAGGCGGGCTTCAACGACCGGCTGATGCTGTCTGTCATCCACGGTGGCGGGGAAGCCGAGAAGCTCCAGCACCTTTATGTGGGCGAAACCCTGGCGTTCGCCACCAATGACGAAGGCGAGCTGATGCAGGTCCGACTGGATCGCAGCCGGCTTGAATCACTCCTGATTACCCGTACGGAAGGTGGCTTTGACGGCGAAACGGTTATCGCCGAGCCTGTGTCCCGGCCAGCGTTTGCGTCCGGTGTGATTGATGGCTCCCTGTACCTGGCCGGTAAAAAAGCCGGGCTCGATGACCGTGTCACCATGGAGCTTGCCGGCATTTTTGGCTGGGATATCGATTTCGTCTATGACATCCGCAAGGGTGACCGTTTTGAAATCGTGTATGAAGAACTTTACCTGGACGACGAGAAGATCGATAACGGCAAGATTCTCGCGGCTCGCTTCGTCAACCGGGGACGGGAAGTTGTCGCGCTGCACTACACCGACACGAATGGCGACAGCGACTACTATACCCCCGACGGCAACAGCATGCGCAAGGCGTTTCTGCGCACACCGATCAACGCCCGGGTATCGTCACCCTTTAACCTTCAGCGCCGCCACCCCGTGCTTGACGTCGTACGGCCCCATGAAGGTACCGATTACGCTGCGCCGCCCGGAACACCCATTAAGGCAGCGGGTGATGGCCGTGTCTCGTTCGCAGGCTGGAAAGGAGGGTATGGACGCACCGTGGTGCTGGCCCATGGCGACAACATCACGACGCTTTACGCCCATATGAGCGGTCTGGGCAAGGGCATCAAGAACGGCGCCCGGGTCAAGCAGGGCCAGACCATTGGATACGTTGGCTCTACGGGCATGGTGACCGGCCCTCACCTCCATTATGAATTCAGGGTAAACGGGGTCGCTCGCAATTCGCGTACCGTTGATCTGCCGGAAGCCAATCCGGTATCTGAAAATGAAATCGCAAGCTTCAGGGCGGCGACTCAGCAACACATTGCCCAGCTGAACACCCTGGGTGAAGGTTTCCGTCAGATTGCCATGGCCGAGGAAGCCGTTTCCGAAAGGGATCAGTAAATCCATGGCCCTGTATATCGGCCTGATGTCAGGTACCAGCATGGACGGCGTTGATGCCGCGCTGGTTGACCTGACGGAGGCCGGCGGGGCCTCGCTGATCGCAACTCATACCGAATCCATACCGCCTTCTCTTCTCTCCACGATTATCCGATTGAGCCAGAACCGGGGAACACCGGATGAGCTCGGGCACTGTGACCGGCAACTGGGCGAGCTATTCGCACAAGCCGCTGCTGCGGTGTCGTCCAAACGGCCAACGGGCAGCACGATTTTGGCGATTGGCAGTCATGGTCAGACGATTCGACATCAACCCGTTGGTGCCCACCCTTTCACTCTGCAATTAGGCGACCCCAATCTCATCGCTGAACGAACCGGAATTACCACGGTGGCGGACTTCCGGCGCCGGGATATGGCAGCCGGCGGCCAGGGCGCGCCATTGGTGCCGGCTTTCCATCACGCGATGTTCGGTTCAGACAGTCAGAATCGGGCACTGATCAATATCGGGGGCATTGCCAATATCAGCTGGCTTCCCGCTGGCCGCAATGCAGCAGCCGGCGGCTTCGACACGGGGCCGGGCAATAGTCTGATGGACAACTGGGCGCAACGGCATCTGGGCAAACCGTTTGATCATAACGGCAGCTGGGCCGCGAGTGGCAAACTGTTACCTGACCTGCTGAAGCAGATGCTGGAGGAGCCCTACTTTGGTCTGCCGTCTCCAAAAAGCACGGGCAAGGAACTCTTCAACGGCGACTGGCTGGACGCAAGATCAGGTATAAACAGAGCAGAGCCTGTTGATGTTCAGCGCACTTTACTGGAATTGACTGCGATGACGATCATCCGACAACTGCCGTCCATCCGGCCCCTGGCAGTTTATGTCTGTGGCGGTGGTGCGAGAAACCTGGCCCTGATGGCGCGCTTGCAGGAGCTGTTGACCCGCGACGAGGTTTCCGTCAGCACGACGTCCGAACTGGGTATTGATTCGCAGTGGGTAGAGGCTGCGGCATTTGCCTGGCTGGCCAGTCAGGCGCTGGCAGGACTGCCAGGAAATGTGCCGGCGGTGACGGGGGCCAGCGGGCCACGGATTCTTGGTGCGATTTATCCGCCCTGATGTAGCCTCCGCTGTTCGGCGACAGCCCTACAGCGGAAGGTGATACAGGGCGGATAGAGTCAGATGGAGAAGGACGAGCCGCAACCACAGGTTGAGGCCGCGTTAGGGTTCTGCACGACAAACTGCGAGCCCTGCAGGCCCTCCTGATAGTCGACGGTCGCGCCGATCAGATACTGATAGCTCATTGGATCCACCAGCAGCGTCGCGCCGTCGCGCTCAATCGCGGTATCGTCGTCCTGCTGATCATCATCAAATGAGAAACCGTACTGGAAGCCGGAACATCCGCCGCCGGTGACAAATACCCGCAGGCGGAGATCAGGGTTATCTTCCTCCTCCACCAGCTCCTTCACCTTGGCTACCGCGCTGTCACTGAAAAACAGGGGTACAGCTATCTGTTCCTGAACTACGCTCAATTCTGCCTCCTGACACCTGGGTGTGGTGTCATTATGGTATTCCCGATCGCTGTGATCAACTATTCCCCAGCTTTCCGACCGGATGAGTGCTTTTCATCCGATGTGTTTGCGTCGGACTCGCCTGCACGGTCACTGGGCAGACGGTTCTTCAGCTCCGCAACCTTATCTCCGCGACGCGGCTCGGGCAGCGGCAGGGTATCCGGGTCTTTCTGGTGGACCATGTTCCCGTTCACAGACGCGCCGGCCGCCATCTCGATCAGGTTGTAGTAGACGTTCCCGGTAATCGCGGCCTTCGGCGCCAGTTCCAGATGTTCCCGGGCAAAAACGTCCCCTTTGACGGTTCCGTTGATAATAATATTGGGTGCAACGATATCGCCTTCAACTTCACCATTCTCTGACAGCCGGATCAGAGCACTCCCGGCCTCGGTGTCCGCAACAATACTTCCCTGAACTCTACCCTCGACGTGCAGGCCACCAGTGAAATGAATACTGCCTTCGACCCGGGTTTTGGCCGAGATCAACGTATCAAACCGGCCCTGAGGACGGCTGCCTTTCTGTTTTTTCTTGCTGAACATGTCAGTTCCCCGTGAGCTGCCCCCAGGGGAAGGTTCGCTCGGCCTGGGAGGCCTTGCTACCTTCTGCCTTGGCAACTACCTGAATTTCATAAGGTTCAAAATCATCCGGTACAGAGAGCGTCCCTTCAATATCCTGGAAGTACCGGAAACGGAAACGTACGCCCAGCTCTTCAACGTCGCTGGACAGATCCCGCAGGGGAATCACTTCCTGCTGGCCTTCACGCTCTCCTATGATATTCACTGCCACGAGGCCCGAAATGTAGCTTTTATTGTCACCAACCTGTGTCAACACGAGCTTGAAGCCAAATTCGTCGTTATTACGGGTTCGGCTCAGGCGCAACTGGTCAACCTGAAGCCCTTTGCTGACCTCCGAAGGCGCCATGATATTGCGGTAAAAGGTCAGGTCGGCTTCCAGTGAGGCCAGCTTTCCCTCCAGGTCGGCGATGGTATTCCGTGCGGTTCTCATCGCCTGCTCATCAATGGCGGTTGCGCGCTCAAGCTGCACCATGCGGCGCCGAACCTGGTCGTACTCTTCCGTCACCGCTGCCAGCTCTTTGGCCAGGGACGGCCGGGTCTGGGCCACGTCGGTAATGCGATGACCGCTTTGGGACCAGCTGACCCCATAGCCGACAATGCCCGACAGCGCGCACAGGAGAAACACCCCGACCACCCGATAGGGTCTGACCCGTCGGCGTCTGGGGACAATGACAAACTCTTCTGTAGACTTGCTCAAAGACCGGTACCCGTGTGATCAGGGCAGCAGGGCCGGTGCCCGAAGGCCTGCGCGTTCGTCGAATCCGAACATGATATTCATGTTCTGGATGGCCTGGCCCGCGGCTCCTTTTACCAGGTTGTCGATCACCGACGTGACGATCACCACCGGACTGTCTTCCTGGCGATGCAGGGCCATGCGGCAGCTGTTCTCACCACGTACACTGCGGGTTTCGGGGTGGCTGCCGAAGGGCATTACGTCGACGAAAGGTTCATCCGCATAGCGCTCTTCATACAGAGTCTGCAGCCTGTCAAAGTCCGCTACATCGTTCAGCTCGGCGTACAGGGTCGCTTCAATGCCGCGGATCATTGGAACAAGGTGGGGTACAAAACTGACCCCGACCCGCCCGCCGGTGGCCTGCTCAAGCCCCTGACGAATTTCCGGAAGGTGCCGGTGACCGGATGCGCCGTAGGCCTTGAAGCTCTCTCCCACTTCACCATGGAGCATACCGATATTGCCCTGGCGGCCGGCACCGCTGGCGCCGGATTTGGCATCGGCAACCAGGTGGCCGGTACGGATCAGGCCCTGCTCCAGAAGTGGCAGGAAGCCAAGCTGAACCGCTGTCGGATAACAGCCGGGGTTGGCCACCAGCCGGGCGTCCCGGATGGCGTCCCGGGCAACCTCTGGCAGACCGTAAACCGCCTGCTTTACCCAGTCCTCTGATTCATGGGGCATGCCATACCAGCGGGTCCAGACGTCGAGATCCTGAAGCCGGAAATCCGCCGA
>CAZHAY010000127.1:0-6610 GCA_964530545.1 uncultured Marinobacter sp. | reverse complement strand
CCGCAGCAACTACAACATCAAACCGGAATGGTATGACCTGTGGGAACAGTCCCTGCTGAAAACCGTGCGCGCCCACGATCCGGAATGGACCCCCGAGCTGCAGCAGGACTGGCGGGAAGTGCTTAAACCAGGTATCGACCTGATCCGCGGCGCTTACTGATTGAGAGCAAGGCTGGCAGGCGTCAGATTGGAAGCGATCCGGATTTCCATCAACCTAGTCATCACACGGTTCTTTTAAAAACCCCTTCCAAAGCATTCCAAGTGGTAGCTCTCTCAAGCGTTATCGAGAAAGTCGCCGTGAGGAGTGGGGGTAGGGTTTCAAAACAGTCAGAAAAACGCCAGTTTTTCGTTTTGAAACCCTACCCCCACTCCTCACCCCACCCGAATCCGAACCCCGAACCCCTGGATCCCAAAAATCCGGTGCCCAGGAAACCCGAAACTCAGAGCACCATAGCCGCCACCCACCCGAACACCAGCAACGGCAGGTTATAGTGCAGGAACGTAGGCACCACCGTATCCCAGATGTGATTATGCTGCCCGTCGACATTAAGGCCGGCCGTGGGACCAAGTGTCGAATCTGAAGCAGGAGAGCCAGCGTCCCCCAGAGCGCCCGCCGTACCCACCAGGGAAACGATGGCCAGAGGGCTGAAGCCCAACTCCAGGGCCAGGGGCACATAGAGGGCGGCAATGATCGGAACGGTCGAGAACGACGACCCGATACCCATGGTGATCAGCAGGCCTACCACCAGCATCAGAAATGCCGCCAATGGCTTATTGTTGCCAATTGCCTCAACCGAGCCGAGAACCAGCGTCTCGATCTGGCCGGTTGCACGCATCACCTCCGCGAAGCCATTGGCGGCGATCATGATGAAACCGATCATCGCCAGCATCTTCATGCCTTCCGTGAACAGGTCGTCTGACTCTTTCCAGCGCACAACACCGGACAGATTGAACAGCAGGAAACCCGCCAGTGCCCCAAGGATCATTGATTTTAGCCAGAGCTGGACGATGAAGGCCACCGCAATGGCAACCAGCGCCATAAACAGGGTCCAGCTGTTGTAGTGGGTGTCGATCTGCTCGGTTTTTTCAATTCTCGAGAGATCGTACTTGCGGTCACCGCGATAACTGAAGAAAACCGCGATCACAAGGCCTACCACCATGCCAAGGGCTGGCAGGGCCATGGCCCTCATGACGCTGACATTTTCAGTAATAACCCCATTGTCACCGACGTTCGCGAGCAGAATCTCGTTCAGGTAGATACCGCCGAAGCCCACGGGTAGGAACATGTATGGCGTGATCAGTCCGAAAGTCAGCACGCAGGCTACCAGCCGTCGGTCCAGGTTAAGTCTGGCCATGACATATAACAGCGGCGGGACTAACAGTGGAATAAACGCAATGTGGATCGGCAGGAGGTTCTGGGAGGAGATAGCGACCGCCAGCAGCAGGCCAATGATGAGGTAACGAACCCCCTTGCTGGCCGTATCGGAGCTGCTGCTGTCCTGGCGGCCCACCATGGCCAGTGCGCGATCAGCCAGAGCATGGGCGAGGCCGGATTTGCCAATGGCGACGGCAAATGCCCCTAGGGTTGCGTAGGAAAGCGCCACCGTCGCGCCATTGCCCAGGCCGCCATTAAAGGCGGTGATGGTGGCTTCCAACGACATGCCGCTGAGCAAACCACCAGCGACTGCGCCGATAATAAGGGCGACAACAACGTGAATACGTAACAGGCTCAATACGAGCATGACGAAAACTGCCGCGACAACCGCGTTCATGACAGGACTCCGTAACAGGCGAAGCGCCAGAGGCTCCGCGCGCTTGGTGACAAAACAGACAGGTTTGGAAGGGCCGCTAATGTGCAGGAAAGTCGCGCCAGAGTCAAAAATTGCCCGGATTCTGGCCGGGCAGGCGGCATCTATTCGTCGCTGATCCGGGTGAAACGGGGCACCTGTTCGCCAGCCACATCGACCGATCCGCTGAACATCTCCAATGGGCGGACCCACAGGCTGTAGTCCCCATAAAGGCACCGGTAGACGACCAGCCAGTCCTCAGTCTCACTGTGGCGGGCCGTGCCGATGACTTCGTAATCCTTTCCCTTGTAGTGCCGGTAGCGGCCGGGTTTGACGTGTCGGACCATAATCGTAGCCTCAGCTCTTCAGCTTGTACCGCCCGGGCCCGAGGAAGATCAGCGCCAGCGCGGTAAATAGGAAGAAACCCTGCAGTTCCAGCGCCCAGCCGCCACCGCCGCCGATCTTCAACAGTTGATGGGTATGGGCCAGAGCGAAGGCCACCAGCATGTTGAACACGATCAGAAGCGCGCCGATACGGGTGTGATAGCCCAGAATCACCATCAGTGGAGCCAGCAGTTCGCCGATAAAAACACCATAGGCGAAAAAGGCCGGAATACCATGACTGGTCAGCAACCCTTCAATAAAGCCGGTGCCATTAAGCAGCTTGCTGATGCCGTGAAACAGCAACAGCCCACCCAGGGTCAGGCGAAGGATCAGCTTTCCGAGGTCGGCATTATCCATGAATATGGTACTCCAATGATGACAGATGACGGTTGAGGCTCAGTCCGCTGGCAATCAGGGCCAGCGAATGCCGCAAGCTTACCTCTGCCAGTCGCTGTCGCCAAGGATCGCCCGCAGGGTGGCGACGGGGAGCGGGGCTGGTTATGCGCGCCACCGGACCGGCGGTCGCTGGCTGCCAGGGTGCTGGTGGTTCAGGGCAACAGCGAAAACTGGATGTGATTGCGGGTCAGCAGATTGTCCCAGTACTCCCGCATCCACTCATGGGCGGCCTTGTGAAGCTCGCTTACGAAGGGGTCCAGATTCAGCTCGTAATAGTCCGGCGAACCGGCCAGATTGAGCGCGGTCAGGGTAATGGATTCGTCCAGTTCGTTGGCGAAGGGCTCGCCGATCAGCTGGTGTACCAGCAGATTGGCACGGGTGACCTCAAGATCCACCAGCTTGCTGCGGCGGGTGGACAGGTTGTTCTCGTACATTTCTTCCATCAGACGATGGCAGAGGTAGGCCTTGACCAGCAGGCCATCGAGGCTGTTGGCATGGGTAAAGATCAGCGCGGGCTGGGTAAAGCAGCAGATGGCGGTCTGGATAAACGGATCGAATAACCGGCGCCGGCCGGACTTGCGGGCGCAGTCATCGATACAGTCGATCAGCCGGGGGGCCATTTCGATGTACTCGATGGCAAACTGAAACAGACACATGGCCGGCTGGTAGCCTTCGATGGCAACTCGCGCGGGCAGGCAGTTCGCCTTTTCGCGCATCTGGCGGAGAAACTCACCGGAATGGGCTTCCTGCCGACGGGCCTGATCAATGATGTTCAATACTGCCTCTAGCGCCATGTCAGACAATGCCGGGTTTGCTGGAAATCACGGGGAATCCCGTGGGGGATGCCCCTTGTTTTGCAGTGTAGTTGAGATTTATGGGCCTGCTGTCGGGATTAATAATCACTCATGTCGGAACCATGACCGGTTTCGGGTTCTGACCATGAACACCGTCCCCATACTGATCGCCCGGGCCACCATCAGCATGATCAGGGCAAACCAGAGGCCGTGATTTCCCCAGCCGGTAGTGAGCCACCAGGCCGGCAGAAATACCGCCAGCGCTGAAAACAGCATGGCGTTCTGCATATCCCGCGTACGGGTTGCGCCAATAAAAATGCCGTCGAACAGGTAGCCCCAGACCGCCGTGAATGGCAGAAGCCACAGCCAGGGCAGGAACTGGCGAGCCGTCGCACGAACGTCCTCAATGCTCGTCAAAAGCCCGATCAGCCAGTGGCCAACGAGCACGAAGACCACCGTGAGCAACAGGGATCCGATCAGCGACCATCGGGCCGCGGTGCGGCAGGCGACCAGAAAACGACGGTGTGAGCCGCCGCCGACGGCTTGCCCCACCATGGCCTCGGCGGCATTGGCAAAGCCATCGAGTGCGTTGGAGATGACCAGCAGGAAGGTCAGCAATACCGCGTTGGCCGCGAGTATCTTTTCTCCTTGCTGGGCACCCTGTGCCGTAAAGAATGCTAGCGTCAGCAGCAGTGTAATGGTCCTGACCATCAGGTAGCGGTTCACCTGGACCAGCGCCAGATAGTCGCTTACCTGACCAAGTAGCGTCCGGAAGGACGCCCGGTGGTCCGGCAGGCGTTGCCAGACCAGCCAGAGGCCCAGCCCTGCGGCGGAGTATTCCGCGATCACCGTCGCCAGCGCGACACCCCGGCTGTTCCAGCCGAACACCGTGACGAACGTGACATCCAGGACGATGTTGATGGCGTTGGCAACGATCAGCATGATCATGGGTCCCCGTGGCAGCTGGCAGCCGATCAGCCAGCCCACCAGGGTGTATTGGGCCAGGACCGCGGGGGCACTCCAGATGCGAATGGCTGCGTACTCTGCCGCCAGCGCTGTTATTTCCGGTCCGGGATTCATCAACGCCAGCCCGATCCGGATCAGCGGCGCCTGCAACACAATCAGTACCATGGCAATGGCCAGCGCCAGCAGCAGGGACCGGAGCAGCAAGGCCGTCTGGGCCGTGGGATCACGTCGTCCGTAGGCCTGAGCCGCGAGCCCCGTTGTGCCCATGCGCATGAAACCAAACGACCAGTAGAGAATACTGAACAGGTTGGCGCCGACTGCGACGGCACCGAGATAC
Organism: uncultured Marinobacter sp.; assembly: GCA_964530545.1. GTDB lineage: Bacteria > Pseudomonadota > Gammaproteobacteria > Pseudomonadales > Oleiphilaceae > Marinobacter. Next base: position 1,946 of record CAZHAY010000127.1, on the reverse strand, counting down.
ACCGGGCTTTCCAGGTGGCCGAGTACCGCAGTATCCACCAGGCCGAGCATGGGCACCGTCAGATTAGTCAGCATCAGCGGCCAGGCGAGGCGCCACAGCTGCCGGTCAGAGCGGGTCAGGTGGCGTCGTATGAGTGGGTTCATGAGGTTGCTCAGGCAAAGGTGCAGCGACTTAGATTAAAATAGAATATGCATATAGCAACAAATTCATTCAAAATGTGTACAGGTTTTGAGCGAAATCTAACTCTCTGTCTATACTGATTTTGGTTATCCGTGAATAGCCCTTCCGGTATGGTCGGCCGCGTGTGCGAGCGCAGCCGGGTATTCAGTCGCCCGGGGGGACGTACTTCCATGGGCAATGGGAGTGTCACGCAGATCCGCCAGACATGACCAGACAGCAGTCGCGAGAGACGGCTCGAACGTGTCTGTCATGAACAAGAACAACATTCTGTGGAGACGCGGTATGCACGTGCACGTCAAGCGGGCAGGTGCCCTTCTTACGGGAGCATTATTGTCCTCGCCGGCACTGGCCGACTGGACGATCAACATGTCGCCCGGGGTCACCAAATCGAGTAACCAGGTCTTTGACCTTCATATGACCATCTTGTGGATCTGCGTCGCCATTGGCATCGTGGTATTCGCGATCATGTTCTGGTCCATCCTCCACCACCGCAAATCCCGCGGCTACGAGCCTGCCCACTTTCATGAAAACACAGTCGTGGAAGTGCTGTGGACCATTATACCCTTTGCCATCCTGGTGATCATGGCCATTCCCGCCACCGCTACGCTCGTTGACATGTATGACACGTCGAATGCCGAGGTAGACATCAAGGTGACCGGTTACCAGTGGCGCTGGCGCTATGAGTATTACGAGCAGCCGGGTGCTGAGGGCACCCCGGAGTTCGGCTTCTTCTCCAATATGTCCACGTCCCGGGATGAGATCTACAACCGGATGGACAAAAGCGAGAACTACCTGCTTGAGGTGGATAACCCCATGGTGGTCCCGGTAGGCAAGCGGGTCCGGCTGCTGCTGACCGCTAATGATGTGATTCATTCCTGGTGGGTGCCTGAGTTCGCTATCAAGAAAGACGCCATCCCCGGTTTTATCAACGAAGTCTGGTTCGAGGTGGAGCAGCCCGGCACCTATCGCGGGCAGTGCACCGAGCTCTGTGGCAAGGACCACGGCTTTATGCCCGTGGTGGTAGAGGCGGTTCCCGAGGAGGAATACGACCAGTGGCTGGCTGACCGGCGCGAGAGCGCAGAGACAGAGCGTCAGCTGACTGAAAAAGACTGGACCCTGGAAGAGCTGGTGGAGCGTGGCGAAGGCGTTTATGCCTCCTATTGCGCGGCCTGTCATGGTGCCGACGGTTCTGGTGGTGGTCCCTTCCCGACCCTGAGGGGTACGCCGGTGGTCACCGAAGACATGGATGCCCATATGGACATCGTACTCAATGGCGTCAGCGGTACCGCGATGCAGGCATTCGGCAACCAGCTCAGCGAAGCCGACCTTGCGGCGGTGATCACCTATGAGCGTAACGCCTGGGGCAACAACACCGGCGAGATGGTGACGCCCAAGGAAGTCTTCGACTACAAGAATCAGTAAGGAATAGCCCGGTGGCGGGCTATTCCGCCGTCAGGTACGCCAGATAACAAACACGCAGCCATAAAAAAGGCGGCAACGGGGGTTTCAAATGAGTGCGGTCGCAGATACCCACGCCCAGGATCACCACCATGGTCCCGCCAAGGGCATCACCCGGTGGTTACTGACCACTAACCATAAAGACATCGGGTCCATGTACCTGATTTTCAGTTTTACCATGTTCCTCCTCGGCGGCACCATGGCCATGGTGATCCGGGCGGAGCTGTTCCAGCCCGGGCTCCAGCTGGTCGAGCCGGAGTTCTTTAACCAGATGACCACCATGCACGGTCTGATCATGGTGTTTGGTG
>CAZHAY010000126.1:0-6629 GCA_964530545.1 uncultured Marinobacter sp. | reverse complement strand
ATGGCATTGAGCCGGTTGTGCTTGGTCCAGAAGTGGAAGTGTTCGGTCAGGCGATAGGTGGTCGCCGCGTAGGGGAACTCGTCGGCGGTGCCGAACAGCTCCATATCGTTCTGGAACACCCGCGCCGCCGGGTTACTGGTGACTCCGGCTGAGTCCGGATGCAACGGGTTGCGGCCGATGGGAGTTTCAAACGGTTCGTAGTGCTCCGGGAAGGGGCCTTCGGCCATGCCGTCCCGGGCAAAGAACCGGGCTACGCCCTCCTGGTTCATGATGAATGGATTCATGTTCTCTTCGGGTGGAGAGAACACGTTGAAGTCTGGAATGTCGGCACCGGTCCAGCGAACGCCGTCCCACCAGATCAGGCCTTTCTCCTCCGCATTCCACGGCTTGCCTGAAGGGTCCGCAGACGCCCGGTTGTACAGAATGCGCCGGTTGGCGGGCCACGCCCAGGCCCAGCCGAGGGTCTGACCGATATCGTAGGGGTCAGAGTTATCCCGGCGAGCCATCAGGTTGCCTTCCTCGGACCAGCAGCCGGCGTAGATCCAGCAGCCACAGGCCGTACTGCCGTCGTCCCGCAGCTCACTGAACCCGGACAGTTGCTGGCCGGCCCGGATCACCACTTCACCGGTATCCGGGTCCAGCATGTCATCCAGCGCCTGGCCGCTGAACTCCCGGGCGATTTCCTCCGCCGCGGGTTCGTGCGGCGCTTTGTAGGGCCAGTCCAGATTCACAATCGGATCCGGGAATACGCCGCCTTCTTCCAGGTACATCCGGCGCAGCCGGTGGAACAGGCCGCCCATGATGTAGATGTCCGGGCGGGCTTCGCCCGGTGGCTCGCCGCCTTTCCAGTGCCACTGCAGCCAGCGGCTACTGTTCACCAGGGAGCCGTTTTCCTCCGCAAAGCAGGTGGTTGGCAGGCGGAAAACGGTGGTCTGGATGCTGGCGGTATCAACATCGTTATACTTGTCGACCTTGTGCCAGAACTCGGAGGTTTCCGTGATCAGCGGGTCCATCACCACCAGATACTTCAGCCGTGACAGGCCGGCGCTCACCTTGGCCTTGTTGGGAAACGCCCCGATCGGGTTAAAGCCCTGGCAGAAGTACCCGTTGATCTTGCCTTCGTACATCATGTCGAAGACCTTGAGCACGTCGTACATGGGCTCGTCCAGCTTCGGCAGCCAGTCGTAGCACCAGTTGTTTTCCTCCGTGGCGACGTCGCCAAACCAGGACTTCATCAGGCTTACGTGGAAGCGGGGGTAACTCTGCCAGTACGACATCTGCCCGGGGCGAAGGGGCAGCTTCGTGCGTTTGGTGAGATAGCCCTCGTAATCCTGTTCCTCTTCCCGGGGCAGGGTGAGATAACCCGGCAACAGGTCGGACAACAGGCCCAGGTCGGTGAGGCCCTGGATGTTGGAGTGGCCCCGCAGCGCGTTCAGGCCACCGCCGGGCATGCCGACGTTGCCCAGCAGCAGTTGCACCATGGCCCCCGCACGGATCATCTGCGACCCAACAGAGTGCTGGGTCCAGCCCAATGCGTACAGGATGGTCATGGTCTTACCGGGCACGGCGGTCGCTGCGATGAGGTCCCACACCTCCTTCATCCGGTTCAGGGGTGTCCCGCAGATCTGGCTTACCAGCTCAGGGGTGTAGCGACTGTAGTGCCGCTTCATCAGCTGGTAGACGCACCTCGGATGCTGCAGGGACATATCGACGCGGGCGTATTCGTTTTCGTCCAGCTCGTAGTCCCATTCGCTGCGATCGGGGTAGGTCCGGGTTTCCGGGTCGTAACCGTTGTACAAGCCATCCTCAAAGCCGAAGCCCTCCCGTACAATAAACGCCAGATCTGTGTAGTTACGAACGTACTCGTGCTGGATCTGATCGGTTTCCAGCAGATAGTTGATCAGGCCGCCCAGGAAGGCGATATCGCTCCCGGTACGTATCGGGGCGTATAGATCTGCGACCGATGCGGTACGGGTGTAACGTGGGTCCACAACGACCAGCTTGGCCTTGTTGTAGGACTTGGCTTCGGTTACCCAGCGGAAACCCACCGGGTGTGCTTCGGCGGCATTACCGCCCATGACCAGTACCAGGTTGGCGTTGCGGATATCATTCCAGTGGTTTGTCATGGCTCCACGGCCAAACGTCGGGGCAAGACCTGCCACCGTCGGGCCGTGTCAGACGCGCGCCTGGTTATCAAACGCCAAAATGCCGGTGGAACGCACCACCTTGTGTGTCAGGTAACCGGTCTCACTGGATGCTGCCGACGCTGCCAGGAAACCGGTGCTCAGCCAGCGGTTAACCGTCTGCCCGGCCTCGTTCTGCTCAACAAAGTTAGCGTCCCGGTCTTCCTTCATCAGCCTGGCGATACGGTCCAGGGCATCTTCCCAGGTGATCCGCTGCCATTCATTCGACCCCGGCTCCCGCACCTGCGGATAGAGCAGGCGGTTCGGGCTACGGATAAAGTCGATCAGGCCGGCGCCTTTCGGGCAGAGTGCGCCCCGGTTCACCGGATGGTCGGCATCACCTTCGATATGAAAGATTTCCTGCGAGACGTTCCGGCCGCCGCTGCCCCGGCTGTACATGATCAGGCCGCAGCCTACGGAACAGTACGGGCAGGTGTTTCGGGTTTCCTTGCTGGCGGTCAGCTTGAAATGGCGGATTGATTCAGCAAACGATGCTTCCGGCGTCATGCCGAGCGCGGCGAGACTGGAGGCACCCAGCCCGATACCGCACACCTTAAAAAACTCCCGGCGGTTCATATCCATCGCGGTAGTCTCCTCATCATGCGTCATGCATTGGTCAGTTTTTGAGCATGCATCTGAATGTCAGAATAGCAGGGGATTGGGGTTTTACTAGGGTGAAACCTTGACGCCACCTGCCACGCTGGTCACCATTCCCACGGTCAACCGTCGGTCCGACCAGGGCCGCAGGCATACAGAAATCCGCAAACGAAACAGGACATTCGCATGGCAGAGAAGATCAAGGTCGCAATCGCCGGTTACGGCAACCTCGGGCGGGGAGTGGAAGCTGCGCTGGCGCAGAATCCGGACATGCAGCTGGTCGGCGTATTCAGCCGCCGGGACCCGGCCAGTGTGACGTTGCTGGACAAGAATGTGCCTGTGTATGCTATGGCGGACATTGAGCAGTACCAGGATAAGGTCGATGTACTGGTACTCTGCGGGGGCTCGAAGACCGACCTGCCGGAGCAGGGCCCTTATCTGGCGCAATTCTTCAACACCGTCGACAGCTTTGATACCCACGCCAAGGTGAACGAATACCACGCCGCACTGGATGAGCCCGCAAGAAAAGCCGGCAAGCTGGCCCTGATGGCCGTGGGCTGGGACCCGGGCCTGTTCTCCCTGAACCGGCTGTTTGGTGAGACGATTCTGGCCCAGGGTGAAACCTACACCTTCTGGGGCAAGGGCCTGAGCCAGGGGCATTCGGACGCGGTGCGCCGGGTCAAGGGCGTCAAAAAGGCCGTGCAATACACGCTGCCGTCAGAAGAAGCCATCGCCCGGGTTCGCGCCGGTGAGCAGCCAGAGCTGACCACCCGGGAGAAGCACGTGCGGGAATGCTTCGTGGTGCTGGAAGAGGGCGCCGACGCCGACACCGTGCGCAATGACATCGTCACCATGCCGGACTATTTCGAGCCCTTCGACACCACCGTCAACTTTATCGACGAAGCCACCTTTAACGCCGAACACAGCGCCATGCCCCACGGCGGTTTCGTGATTCGCAGCGGCGAAACCGGAGCCGGAAGCCGGCAGACCATCGAGTACTCCCTGGCCCTGGGCAGTAACCCGGAATTCACCGCCAGCGTGCTGGTCGCCTATACCCGGGCGGTTCATAAAATGGCACAGGCCGGTGAAACCGGCGCACGGTCGGTGTTTGACGTACCGCCAGGACTGCTGTCGCCTAAAACGCCCGCGCAGCTGCGCAAGGATCTGCTTTAAGGCCAGGCTGATCTCCGCAGACCTTCCCCAGCAGAATAAAAAAGGCCTCCATAATGGAGGCCTTGGATTTCGGATTACTCGAACGTTCTTGGCCGTACGGTATCCGGCTTCAGGAAATCCTTCTCTCCGGTATTAGCGTGATCGCCCAAGATTTTCCCATCGGTTTCCCGGGCCTGTCCATAGAGGGAGTTCTTGTGGAACGTCGGGCCGTATTTCTCCAGAGTCTCCTTTATATCGCCGGTGTAACGGGGATCCTGGGGGCGTTCCTGACTGCTGATGAAGTAGGCTATGTCCCAGGCTTCCTGGTCGCTCAGCGACAACGGCTGCCCAAGAGGCATGTTGTTCTTGATAAAGCCTGCCGCTGTAAACAGCCGTACAATACCCGCGCCCCAGTTGTTTGAACCATCGCCCCAGGGTGGGGGGAACACGGTGTTGCCATTAACTTGCAAGCCTTCGCCGTCATCGCCGTGGCAGATGGCACATTGCTGCTGGTACAGCGTTTCACCATTCGCGTAGCTCAGGGTTTCGGGGCGCTCCGGGGCGGGAAAACCACGTCCGTAGATGGGTTTTTCCGGGTACATTTCGACACCCCTGGCCAGCCACTGATGGTAAGCCGACATGGCCAGCATATTATCGCTGCCGTATTCCGGGGCCTTGCCGTTCATGGAGTAGGTGAAGCAGCCGGCAATGCGTTCTTCAAGGTTATTAACGTGATCGTTCTTCGGCCGGTAATTGGGCAGTACCACGGCCGCAGGCCAGACCGGTGAACTGAAAGGCATACGGCCCTCGCCCAGGTGGCAGCTGGAACAGTTCATGTCATTAAATACGTTCTCACCGCGCAGCTGTTGGGTGTTAACGAACAGGTCATGACCGCGAAGAATCACCCGCTTTAACTCCGGGTGCAGCTTCGAGTTTTCCAGGTCTTCCAGTGTGGGCGGAATATGTACCAGCTCGTTGTCTTTCGGAGCGGGGAACCCGAGTTCAGTGAGGGTCTTGATATAGGTTTCGGTGCGCTCGTCAGCGGCAACACCTCCGGCAAGCAGGAGTGAGCCAGCCAGCGTAGCAATGGCAAAAATCTTTCTCATGGCATCATCTCCTCTCAGTTGGTTTGGGCCGGTTGGGTGGAAAGCCAGGCGGCAACAGCACGGATATCACTGTCACTCATGCGCCGTGCGACGGCACCCATCAAATCCTGCGGATCGTTGGTGCGGGTACCCGCCTGCCAGGCTTTTAGCTGGGCCTCAATATAACTTGCATGTTGGCCGGCAATGCCTGGGAACACCGTGCCAGCGCCCTGATTGTCCGGCCCATGGCAGCTCTTGCAGGAAACCAGGTAACTGCCCCAGTCACCACGCCCAGCGAGTGACTCACCACGGGCCAGAGTGGCTTCGTCGGCGTTTTCACCACCCTCCCCTGGGCCCGGGGGGAGCTGGCTGTAATAGGCTGCCACATCCGCGACTTGCTGCTCTGACAACATCTGGGCAAAAGCCGTCATACTGGCGTTTACGCGTTGTCCGGACTTATAGTCCTCAAGCTGCTTGACGATGTAATCGGCGTTGAGCCCGGCCAGCTGCGGCCACGCCTCACCGCCGGCATTGTTCTTACCCGTGCCATCGGCCTGATGACAGGCAACACATACGGCGGCAGCTGCCTTGCCGTTTTCAGGGTCGCCCTGGGTGGCGGCAGAAGCCCAGCCGGGCAGGGCGGCCGCGACGATAGCCAGTAGAGTGAGTGGCAGGCTTTTCACGGTCAGTGTCCCTCTGAGGTCAGTTGTAAAAGCAGTTATATTGATATTGCTGTGCAGTATAAGCGACGGTTTTTCCCGACAATCATGCTTTTAATTGATAGTAGTCAACTATAGACGGACTTTCCTGGGCCGTGGCGGGACAGTGATTCTCCCTGTGAATTGGCCTCCATAAGCAATACTGATTTGTTTCCTGCTCTCACTATGCATAACCTTGATGAATCCCTACTACAAAAAATGGAGACTAACCATGGCTTTACCAGAACTTGAAACCACCCAGTATGAGGTGAAGGACGGCATCGCGACGATTACCCTGAACCGTCCTGACAAGCTCAACGCCTACAACGCCAAAATGCGTTCAGAGCTGATTGCGCTGTTTGATGAGACTGACGCCGACGACAACGTGCGCGTGGTAGTCATCACTGGCGCAGGCCGGGCCTTCTGTGCTGGCGCTGACCTTTCATCCGGTGGTGACACGTTTGACCGCAATGCCCATTCCGGCGATCCGATCCGCGAGGCACTGCGGGTAGGGGATGTGTATCGCGATGGTGGCGGCACCAACACCCTGCGTATCTACGAAAGCCTCAAGCCGGTCATCGGCGCGATCAACGGGGCCGCCGTCGGGATCGGCGCCACGATGCAACTTCCCATGGACTTCCGCCTGGCGTCCACCAAGGCCCGGTTCGGCTTTGTGTTCGTGCGTCGCGGTATCACGCCCGAAGCCGCTTCTTCCTGGTTCCTGCCGCGGCTGGTAGGTATGCAGACTGCGATGGAGTGGACCATGACCGGCCGGATTTTTGATGCCGAAGAAGCACTCAAGCACGGCCTGGTGCGTTCCATCCACGAACCGGAAGACCTGCTGCCGGCCGCCTACGAGCTGGCCCGGGAAATTGCCGATAACAGCGCCCCGGTTTCCGTCGCCCTGGCTCGCC
>CAZHAY010000125.1:0-6691 GCA_964530545.1 uncultured Marinobacter sp. | reverse complement strand
TTTACACGCTGCTCACTGATCGTCCGAAAACGGCCCTGCTCCAGCACCCAGCCCACCAGGATCAGCAAGGCTGCGGCCGCGATACCGTAGGGCAACAGCCCCGACCAGGTGATGTCAGGCACTTCCCGGGTAATAAGGGCCACCGCAACACTGGTGGGCGCCACCAGAGGCACCAGCGAAAACCCCCGCAGGGCGCTGATGAGCACACTGCGAATCCAGTTCAGCCGGGACTCGCCACGAATATTCCGCTCGTCCAGGGTGGTGGTCAGGGATCCGCAAAGCAGATTCATAACGCCAAAGTTCAGTACCGACGCAATGCCAAGGGTAGTCACGGCGTATTTGGGATACAGCAGAAATGTGGGGCCACCGAGCAGCACATCATGAATACGGCGCAGTACCTCAAATCGCCGCACCAGGCATTGCATCATTCCAAGACTGCCGAGAAAGGCGCCGTAAAACCCCGCCGATGAGGCCGCATCCAGTAGCCCCGTATAAGATAGCCGTCCCAGAATGGCGAGCCCGGCAACCATGGCAAGAGTGATCAGCAGCAGAATGCGGGCGTAAAAACTGATGCGCCCCATAAACACCGTGAAATAGCCAATGAGCAGACAACCGGCAGCTATACTTAGGGCACGTGCAGAGGTCATCAGCGCCAGCAGTTCGATAACGATGGCCAGCGACAGCAGGTAACGACTCATAAAAGGTGGAGTTCCCTGAGCATCAGGTGGCACTTTGTGACATCGACGACCGCTTGCAATTGACCATGGGCCGGATTAATCTTTAGCCACTCCGCAGTTTGGATAAAATTCAGTTTCGCTTGATGAAACTACATCATCATTTTTGCCAAGACAAGCGCTGAGCATTTTCCGTTATTATAGGGCGGTGACAACAGATCCCTTACAACTCACCGCCTAAAGGCTCACCCTTCGCGGCGGATATTCAGCACAGGAGAGAACATGAGCGCCTATATCTACGACGGCCTGAGAACCCCTTTCGGACGCCATGGCGGCGGGCTGGCCAAAGTACGTCCGGACGACCTGCTGGCCAGCGTGATCAAGGCCGTGATCGAGCGAAATGGCTTTGACCGCAGCGCCTACGAAGACGTGATCGCCGGCTGTACCAACCAGGCCGGGGAAGACGCCCGTAATATCGCGCGCCATGCCGGCCTGATGGCCGGTCTGCCGGTGGAAACCGGGGGCCTGACAGTGAACCGTTTGTGCGGCTCTGGCCTGGCCGCCATTATTGATGCTGCCCGCGCCGTACGCTGTGGTGAAGGCGAGCTGTTTATTGCCGGCGGCTCGGAAAGCATGAGCCGGGCGCCCTTCGTCATGGCCAAGAGCGAAACTCCGTATTCCCGCGACTTCCGCATGTTTGACAGCACCATTGGCGCACGCTTCCCCAACCCCCGGGTTGAGGCAGAGTTCGGCAACGACACCATGCCCCAGACCGCTGACAACATCGCCCGTGACCTGGGCCTGACCCGTGAGCAGGTCGATGAATTTGCCGCCCAGAGTCAGTCCCGTTACGAAGCTGCCCGCAAGCTGGGTTTCTTCGATGAGGAAATCCTGGGTATAGAAGTACCCCAGGGGCGCAAAAAACCGCCCGTGACCATCGACAAGGACGAGCATCCCCGTCCCACCTCTGACATGGCGGCGCTGTCCGGCCTGCGCGCCCTGTTTGAAGACGGCGTAGTCACTGCGGGTAACGCTTCTGGCGTCAACGATGGCGCTGCAGCGCTGATTATCGGCTCACTGGAAGCAGGCCAAAAGGCAGGCATCAAGCCCCGCGCCCGCATCGTGTCGTCGGCCATTGCCGGCGTCGAGCCCCGGGTGATGGGTTACGGCCCGGTGCCCGCCAGTGAAAAGGCGCTGGCCCGCGCTGGCCTGTCGATCAAGGATATGGACGTTATCGAGATCAACGAAGCGTTTGCGGCCCAGGTTATCGGCTGCACCACCAAACTGGGCATTGACCAGGCGGACCCCCGACTGAACCCGAACGGCGGTGCCATTGCCGTCGGCCACCCGCTGGGTGCCTCAGGCGCACGAATTGCATTGACCGCAACCCGCCAGCTGGAGCGCATGGAAGGCCGTTACGCCCTGATCAGCATGTGCATCGGCGTCGGCCAGGGAATTGCCGCCGTGATTGAGCGGTATCATGACTGACAAGTAAACCATAAGGCGGCGGAGCCAGAGTTCCGCCGCTCATATAACCCCCAACAGGGCGGCGCCGGACTCCCGCACCGCTCATAAGTATTTCAGGAGACACACTATGGCTTCCGCTCCCTGGGACGACCTGCTTCAGTTCGACAAGCAGCTTGAAGAGACCGAGCGTCAGGTTCGTGACAGCATCCGCAGTTTCTGTGATCAGCGCCTGATGCCAGGCATTGTCGAGGCGAACCGCCACGAGAAATTTGACCGCAGTATCTTCAACCAGATGGGCGAACTGGGCATGCTTGGCGCGACCCTGCCGGAAGAGTACGGCGGACCGGGCCTGAACCACGTCTGCTACGGCCTGATTGCCCGGGAAGTGGAACGTGTGGACTCGGCCTATCGCTCCGCCCTGAGCGTACAGTCCTCACTGGTCATGTTCCCGATCTTCTCCTACGCCAAGGAAGAGACCAAGAAGCGTATCCTGCCAAAGCTGGCTTCCGGCGAATGGGTCGGCTGCTTCGGTCTGACCGAACCGAACCACGGCTCTGACCCAGGCGGCATGGAAACCCGCGCCAAGAAAGTGGATGGCGGTTACCTGCTGAGCGGCTCGAAAACCTGGATCACCAACTCACCCATTGCGGATGTGTGCGTGGTGTGGGGCAAGCTGGATGGCAAGGTCACTGGCTTTATTATTGAGCGCGAAGGCGCCAAGGGCCTGGATACACCGAAGATCGAAGGCAAGTTCTCCCTGCGCGCCTCTGAAACCGGCTCCATCTTCATGGACGAGGTTTTCGTACCGGAAGAGAACAAGCTGGACGTTGAAGGCCTGCGCGGCCCGCTGAGTTGCCTGACCAAGGCCCGCTACGGCATCAGCTGGGGCTCCTTGGGTGCCGCTGAGTTCTGCTGGCACGCTGCCCGCAACTACACCATGGAGCGCAAGCAGTTTGGCAAGCCACTGGCCGCCAATCAGCTGATCCAGAAGAAACTGGTGGACATGCAGACAGAGATCACCCTGGGCCTGCAGGCAGTGCTGCAGCTGGGCCGCATGATGGACGCCGGCGAAGCCACACCGGATTCCGTTTCACTGCTCAAGCGCAACAACTGCGGCAAGGCGCTGGACATCGCCCGGGTATCCCGGGACATGCACGGTGGCAACGGCATCTCTGATGAATACCACGTTATTCGTCACGTGATGAACCTGGAGGCCGTCAATACCTATGAAGGCACCCACGACGTCCATGCGCTGATTCTGGGCCGTGGCCAGACCGGACTGCAGGCGTTCAAGTAAGCGCCTGTCGCCGGACGTAACACCGGGCACCGCAGTTATGGAATAACAGGACCTTCGGGTCCTGTTATTTTCATGCTGAAGCCTTCATTATGCGGCGCGGCAGGATCAGGCGAGCAAATTGGGCGTCTGTCCGTTAGAATGAGACGGCCTGATCACATAAAAGCTGCTGCGGCATGAGTTCTGCCGTCTTTCTTTCCGGTCACGCCGTTCCATCCGGCGGACCACACCCATAATAATGATCAACCGTCCGGACCTGAGAGGCCCGGGTGCATGGGCCTGAGGCTTTACCAAGTCGATTTTACCCTCACCAGGCCGTCAGGCAATTCCGGATTAACGCACGTCCTGACCGGGCACAAGTCCGGTAATTGACAGGAAAAAGGCGTTCCTCCATCATACGTAAATTCTGCTATGCGGTATATGTTTTCGCTAGAACGAACCGAGAGGTTGATTCATGAACATGAACTACACGGCTGAAGAGCTCGCCTTCCGTGACGAAGTGCGGGCTTTTCTGGACGAAAAGCTTCCTGCTGACATTGCTGAGAAGGTGAAAGGCTTCCGCAAGATGAGCAAGGAAGACCATCAGCGCTGGCAAAAAATCCTCAGCGCTCAGGGCTGGTATGCCAGCCACTGGCCTGAAGCGTACGGTGGTGTTGAATGGACTCCGGTTCAGAAGCACATCTGGGACGAAGAGTCCTGCGCCTACGGCGTGCCCCGCACCATTCCCTTCGGCGTCAACATGGTGGCTCCGGTCATCATCAAGTTCGGCAACGAAGAACAGAAGCAACAGTACCTGCCCCGCATCCTGTCTGGTGAAGACTGGTGGTGTCAGGGCTACTCTGAGCCCGGCGCTGGCTCTGACCTTGCTTCCCTGAAAACCCGGGCAGTCCGCGATGGCGACCACTACATCGTCAACGGCCAGAAAACCTGGACCACCCTGGGCCAGCACGCCAACATGATTTTCTGCCTGGTGCGCACCAACACTGAAGTGAAGGCTCAGGAAGGTATCTCGTTCCTGCTGATCGACATGGACACCCCAGGCATCACCGTTCGCCCGATCATTACCATCGAAGGTGAGCATGAGGTCAACGAAGTCTTCTTTGAAGACGTGAAGGTTCCTGTTGAGAATCTGGTTGGCGAAGAAGATAAAGGCTGGACCTACGCCAAGTACCTGCTGACCTACGAGCGCACCGGCCTGGCTGGCATCGGCCTGTCCAAAGCCGCGCTGACCCACCTCAAGCAGCTAGCCAGCCGCCGCCTGAAGAACGGCAAGCCACTGCTGGAAGACCCCACCTTCAGCCAGCGCATCGCCAAGGTTGAAATCGACCTGATGGCCGCAACGATCAGCAACCTGCGTATTATCGCAGCCGTTGAAGGCGGTGGTGTACCGGGTGCCGAGAGCTCCATGCTGAAGGTCAAGGGCACGGAGATCCGCCAGTCCATCAATGACCTGGCCCGTCGCGCCATTGGCCCCTACGCCATCCCGTTTGTTGAAGAGGAAATGAGCCTCGACTATGAAGGCGACTTCCTGTCTGACGAGAACGCCTCACCGCTCGCAGCTCAGTACTTCAACAACCGCAAGCTGTCGATTTTCGGCGGATCCAACGAGATCCAGAAGAACATCGTATCCAAAATGATTCTGGGACTATAAGGAGGCGACCATGGACTTCACTCTTAGCGAAGAGCAACAGATGTTGCAGGATACCGTGGCGCGTCTGGTCCGCGGTGAATACAGTTTTGAAAAGCGCCTGGAGTTCAGCAAAACCGAGCTGGGCTTCAGCGAAGCGTTCTGGAAACAGCTCGGTGAGCTGGGCCTGACGGCCGTACCCTTCTCTGAAGAGCTGGGCGGCTTTGGTGGCGGCGGCGTAGAAGTCCAGTCGGTCATGACCGAACTGGGTCGCGGCCTGTGCCTGGAACCCTACCTGCAGTCCGTTATTCTGGGCGGCGGTCTCCTGAGCCAGGCAGGCAATGCAGAGCAGCAGGAAAAGTACCTGACGGGCGTTGCCACCGGCGAATTGATAGTGGCTGTCGGCCTGCAGGAGCCGCAGGCTTACTACAACCAGAACGAAGTCAGTACCAAAGCCGAAAAATCCGGTGACGGCTACACCCTGAACGGCCGCAAAGCCGTGGTTATTGGTGGCCATTGTGCCGACGTGATCATCGTGTCTGCCCGTACTTCCGGTGATGTTCGCGATGCCGACGGCATCAGCCTGTTCGCCATTGATCCGAATGCGGAAGGTGTTGAGCGTCGCACCTACCCCACCGCTGACGGTTTCAAAGGCTGTGATGTCTTTCTGAACAACCTCAAGGTTGGTGCCGACGCCCTGCTGGGCGAAGAAGGCAAGGCCGCTGACGTAATCGAATACCAGACCGGCCGCGCCATCGCCGCCCTGTGTGCCGAAGCCGTAGGCTGCATGGAAGAAGCCAACGAGCTGACCCTTGAGTACCTCAAGCAGCGTAAGCAGTTCGGTGTACCCATCGGCAAGTTCCAGGTGCTACAGCACCGCATGGTGGACATGATGTCTGAGCTGGAACAGGCCCGTTCCATGGCCATTCTCGCTGCCAGCTACGCGGATGCAGAGCAGAGCGACGAGCGTCGTCGTACCCTGGCTGCCGCCAAGAACGTCATCAACCGTGCTGGTCAGTTTATCTCCGAGCAGGGCATTCAGTCCCACGGCGGTATCGGCATGACCTGGGAATACAGCTTTGCGCACTACGCCAAGCGGCTGGTCATGATTGGTCACCAACTGGGCGACGACGACTTCCACCTGGAGCGTTACGCGTCCCTGTTGCAGGCCAGCTAAGCCCCAGGCAAAAGCAGAAGAATCTGTCGGGTCTCTCCTGAAGTCGGAGAGCGTTTCGGGCGGCCCACAAGGGCCGCCTTTTTTTTGGCGTACACTGTTCACCCCCAGATCAGGGAGCCAAAGCTCCCGAAGTCCAACAACAAAAGGATCAGCAGTATGAAAGCATCCAATATCACCGGCTCCGACGAGATGGAAACCCGGGAGCAGAAAAAGGCGGAATGGAAGGTTCGTACCGAACTGGCCGCCGCTTACCGTCTGGTTGCCCTGTACGGCTGGGAAGATCTGGTGTTCACCCACCTGTCGGCCCGTGTGCCGGGGCCTGAGCATCATTTCCTGATCAACCCCTATGGCTTGCTGTTCCACGAAATCACCGCGTCATCGCTGGTAAAAGTGGATCAGGAAGGGAGGGTCGTGGAGGCAGGCGGTATTGATCGGGTCAACCCGGCGGGCTT
>CAZHAY010000124.1:2459-6840 GCA_964530545.1 uncultured Marinobacter sp. | reverse complement strand
TCAAGGCAGAGCATCCGGGAAGCACTACGCTCCGCCATGGGATAGCGGGCGATCAACTCATCGGGCAGTTTGAAATGGAAATCTGAGACATTCATGGACAGGTCGACCCGGGGCCGGCCCGGGAAGGCCGGAATGCTGAATACACCGGGCCTGTGAGGAATGGTAGCGGCGGGCGGACTTGAACCGCCACTCCCTTGCGGGAAACGGATTTTGAATCCGTCGTGTCTACCGATTTCACCACGCCGCCACACAGAACGCCCGGTTATCGAGACGGCGGATTATACTGATGCGTCAGTAAAAATCCAACGATTCTGTCGCCAGTAACCTTATAACCGGTCGAACAGCGACAACTGGGACGTCATGGCAAAGGACTGCTGGGCCGCCTGCAGCACGAAGCTCTGGAACGACAGGTTGCTGATGGCTTCGGCATAATCCACGTCCTGCAGCTGCGAGCGAAGATCTTTCGCATACATCGAGGAGTTGTCCAGAAACTGACCGGTAGATTCCAGCTGGTTCAGCCGGCCGCCAAGTTCGGTCTGGGTCCGCAGGATGGATTCCTGGGCATTATCGAGATTCGCCAGGGAGTCACCGATCAGTTGATCAAAGGTGGCCTGGGTGCTGATAAAGTTTGCCTGGGTTACCCCCGTCGTCGTATCAATATCGCCGAAGCGGGCACCGGACGTCTGCAGGATTCCGTTTACGCCACTGGCGTCAATACGCACCACAGCCCCGGAAGAAATCAGCTTCAACTCACCACTTTCTACCCTCGCCTCAATGCCAGCCAGGGAGTCGTCCGTGGACTGATTGATCAGTGCGGCCAGGTCTGTCAGATCTTCGTCGCCAGTCAAGGTAAAGGAGGCGCCATTAATCTGCAAAACATCCCCCGGGTCGGGTGCAAAGGTGGTGATAGCGCCGGCTTCCGGCTCTTTGGGCAGGGTGTCCAGGCCGTAGATCAGTTTTTCGATGGTGCGGAAAATGGACTGTTTCTCGCTGGTGTTAACGCGAAACTCGTCGCCATCCGTCGCTCCGGATACCTCAAACTGCATTCCGCCGTAACTGATACTGGCGCCGCTGACATACTCACCGGTGCTCAGCACGGGTCCAGTCGGGCTATTACGGTCGCGGATATCGTAACGCAGGCCGGAGGGCTGGGTGGTGTCCTGCTCGATAGTGACCAGGTAATCGGTGGGCGATACGGCAGCGACCGCATCGGGGTCCAGCACCAGACCCGTGCTGATGCGCGCGCCCGACGTTACCCCAGGGGCCACTTCCGTGAAGAAGGTCGGCCCGCCCGCGGGCACATTCACAAACAGGCCCTTGCCGTGATCGCTGATGGCCACGTTCACGCCATCATCGATCTCCAGGAACCGCTGACCTTCGTCGCCCTGGTAAACCCAGTCGCCGTTAATATTCTGGGCAAACGCAGGGCTTTCGCCCTGGAAGCCGCTGAAAATGTAGGAACCGGCGCTATCCTGGGCATTGCCCTGAGCTGCCAGTTGCTGTAACCGCTGCTTCAGTTCAGCAGAGATGGACTGCCGGTCGTTGGCGGTCAGGGAGCCATTCCCGGCCTGCACCGTCAGCTCCCGCACCCGCTGCACAATGTCGATCATGCTGGACAGCGTGCTTTCTTCCAGTTGCAGCCGGTTCTCCGCCAGCCCCACGTTGCGCTGGTAGGTTTCGATGCGCCCTACTTCCTGATCCAGTTTAAGGATACGGGCAGCCGCAACCGGGTCATCAGAGGGCCGGTTGACCCGCTTGCCGGTAGAGAGCTGTTCCTGGGTCTGATTCAGGTTAACGTTCAGATCCTGCAGGCGGTTGATACCACCGCTGAAAATCTGCTGGGATGAAATTCTAATCATGATGCATCACCTCAACCTGACCTATCGAAACGTGCTGAGCAGCGTGTCAAACAATTCCTGGGCAACGCCCATTACCCGGGCCGAAGCATTGTAGGCGGCCTGATACTGAATCAGTTTGCCGGCTTCCTCGTCCAGGTTAACCCCGGATACGCTCTCCCGCTGATTGGTCGACTGCTCCAGCAGGATCCGCCCCGAGTCACTGTCCATCTTGGCCTGCCGGGTTTGCACGCCGACCCGCTCCACCAGTCCTGCATAGCCTTCGGTAAAACTCTGGCTGCCGTTGTTCATGGTGTTCCGGGTGGCAAGGCCCGCCAGCAGCTCCGCGTTGCGGTTATCGGCCGTGCCGTTGCTGTTATAACCAATCGTAAAGCTGTCGCCGGCCTTCGGGTTGCCGCCGATTTCAAACTGGAAGCCACGATAACCGGGGTCCGCCGGATCTTCCGTAAACAGCTTGTTACTGATGCCCGGCTGGTAGTTGCCGGTCTGCAGTACCGTGCCGGGATTGGCCGCGTCACGGATTTCATACTGGGTGTCGCTGGTGAAGTAGACTTCCAGCTCCGGCGACAACTGCCCCTTGGCGCTGAATCCCGACAGCGGCGCGTTGGTCAGCGGGTTGCGGACATCCAGCATCACGCCCTGATTAATCTTGCCATTACCGGTGTTACCGCTGTCGGCTTCGGCGCGTACCGGGCTGGCGAACGCCAGGTCTTCCTCACGCTTGACCATCAGCTCAATGTTGGCGGCTTCCATCCGGGTAGGCTGAATCTGGAATCGGTCACCTTTACTGAAGGAGCCGGCTTCGACAAAGATATTGAAGCCCGGCATGGTGATTTCCGCGGGCAGCTCGTCAGGCAGGCGGCCCTGGTTGACGACCTTGCCGGTTTTCTCATCGATCAGCTCGTAACTGCGGCCGTTTTCTTCCGTAAACTGAAGCATCCAGGAACCCGCCGGCAGCCGTGACGCGTCGGTGATATCGACGCCCACGACGGCGTTCGCCGGTGGCTGATTACCGGTACTCGCCACCACCCGCGCCAGCTGCTTATCCCGGCCATTGACTTCACTGAAGAAGAGCCCGCCCAGGTCGCCTTCCAAATCCATGCCGATCTGGTGCTGATGGTTGACCGTCTCCTGCAGCGCAATAGCCACCCGGCCAAGCTCGTGAAAAGCCGGAGCCAGGGCTTCGGTTTCAAACCGACGGAGTCCGCCCAGCTTGCCCCCGCTTATCTGGCCATCAATGACCTGTGTGCGGTTGCCATCCGTCAGGGTAAACTCCAGCCGGGTCGGGTCATCCGCACTTCGCTGCGTACCAAAGCGTGACGCATCGGCACCCACCACCAGCGCCTGGCCGTTGGCAAGGGATACGTTGACCTGGCCACCACCGCCGGGGCTTACCCGTACGTGGACGATTTCGGACAGCTTGCGAATGGCTTCATCCCGCTGATCCAGTAGGTCATTGGGAAGGCGTCCCTGGGCGACCCCCGGGGATTCTGAAATCGCCAGGTTCAGGGCCGCAATGTTTTTGAGCAGGGTGTTGGCGTCCGCGATATTCTCGGTCTGCTGGGTCTTGACCAGCTCCCGTTGCTGGACGAGTTCTGTATGCAGGGCCTGAAAGCGGTTAACCACACTCTGGGCCTCACTCAGCACCAGTTGGCGCTGGGGCAGCGAGCCCGGGTCTTCTGCCGCGTTCTGCATGGCCGCAAAGAAATTGTTCAGCGTCCGCGACAGACCCGTGTCCGTGCTGCCAAGCAGGTCATCCAGCCGGGACAGCTCGTTGCGCAGAGCGTTCTGTTCGCTATAGAGCGAGGTGTCCGAGCGCACCTGATCCACCAGATACTGATCTGCCAGCCGACGGATATTGGCCACGTCCACGCCCATACCCACTGAGCCATTGGCCGTGTAGCGGCTGGGGCTGGAGTCGAACTGCACTTCCTGACGGCTGTAACCCGGCGTGTTGGCATTGACAATGTTGTTGCCCGTGGTGTTAAGGGCGGACTGATGCCCCAGAACCCCACTCAGGCCGATACCTATCAAACCTGCCATGGCACTTACTCCTCAGCCATCGAAAGTGTTGTGAGATCATTCAGTGCAGCCTCAAAGGGCGCACCCTGCATAATGCTGCGGATCTTACGGCCGTAGGCCGGATCGGTGGCATAGCCAGCTTCCTGCAGGCGCTCGGCGAACAGACCAGGCTGATCGGCCACTTCCCACACATCCCGGTAACGGGGGTTGTCCTGCAGGAATCTGACGTAATCCCGGAAGCTTTCCTGATAGTCCGGATAGCGGCGGAAATCCCAGCGCTCTTTCATGGCCACCCCTTCGCGGAACTCCGTGGTTGCTATATTCACAGCCTCACCGGACCAGCGACGGTCGGCCTTGATGCCAAACAGGTTGTAACTGTGGGAGCCATCGTTGCCACGAATCATGTGCTTGCCCCAGCCGGTTTCCAGCGCGGCCTGAGCTACCATAAGCCGGGGATCAATGCCAGATTCCTCGGCCACTTCCCGGGCCAGTGGCAACAGGGT
>CAZHAY010000124.1:0-2359 GCA_964530545.1 uncultured Marinobacter sp. | reverse complement strand
TCAAACATGTCCTGATAGAAACCGGATTCGTTACTGTGCAGGTAATTGCCTTCCGCCAGCACATCACTGGCCGCCCGCATGCTCTTGAGCATTTGCGACAGGAACAGGCCCTCGAACTGACGTGCCACCTCTTCCAGGGCCGCCTTGCGATCGGTGCGCGCCTGGGTCTTGAGGGCATTCAGACCGCTGAACTCGGTATAGAACTGAGCCTGCTGGATTCCGGACTGCTGCATCAGATCACCTATATAACGATCAATTCTGCGCGAAGCGCGCCCGCCTGTTTGAGGGCCTCAAGCACGGCCATCACATCACCCGGGGCTGCGCCCACCTGGTTTACCGCCTGCACAATTTCGTTAAGGGTGGTGGCCGGACCGAACTGGAACATGCGGGCCGGGTCTTCGGTAATGAAAATCTGGCTGTTTGGCGTTACCGCAGTATCACCACCAGCAAAAGGGTTGGGCTGGCTGACTTCCAGGTTCTCCTGGATGGTCACGGTCAGGTTGCCGTGGGTAACCGCCGCCGGGCTGACCTGCACGTTCTGGCCCACCACGATGGTTCCGGTCCGGCTGTTGATCACCACCTTGGCGGCCTCTTCTGCCGGGTCCACTTCCAGGTTTTCCAGGATGGAGAGGAAGCTCACCCGCTGGGACGGATCCCGCGGTGCTTTAACGGAAATGGAAGTCGCGTCATGGGCGTAGGCCATGCCATCGCCGAGGAAGCCGTTGATGGTTTCGACGACCCGCCGGGCGGTAGTGAAGTCCGCCCGCAGCAGGTTGAAGGTGATAGTGTCGCCTTCGGTAAAGGGGCTGGTCACTTCCTGCTCAATGGTAGCGCCATTGGGAATGCGGCCCACGCTGGGCACGTTCACCGTGATACGGGAGCCATCCTGCCCCTGGGCGCCAAAGCCACCCACCACCAGACTGCCCTGAGCCATGGCGTAAACCTGATCGTCCACACCCTTGAGCGGGGTCATCAGCAGCGTACCGCCCCGCAGGCTCTTGGCGTTCCCCAGAGATGACACGGTGATGTCCAGCTTTTGCCCGTTTTTGGCAAACGGAGGCAGCGTGGCGTGTACGCTTACCGCCGCGATGTTATCGGTGCGCGGGTTGACGCCTTCGGGGATGGTGATACCGAAACGGTTCATCATGTTACGGAAGGTCTGACTGGTGAACGGCGCAGAATCACCGGAGCCATCCAGTCCCACCACCAGGCCGTAACCCACCAGCTGGTTGTCACGCACACCTTTCACCCGGGTCAGGTCCTTGAGACGGTCTGCCAGTACAGGGCCGGAAACCAGCGCCAGTACCAGTATGGATGCGATCAGTTTTGAAAGTCTCACAGGGGCCACCACTCGCTATTGAAGAACCGTGTCAGCCAGCCAGGCTGGTTGGCCTGGTCAAAGTCGCCGGTTCCGCCATAGGCGATCCGGGCGTCTGCAATACGCTGGGACGATACGGTATTGGTCGGAGAAATATCCTGGGGGCGAACCAGTCCGGACAGCCGGATGTATTCGTCGCCATTGGTCAGTGACAGCCACTTCTCACCCCGGATGTGCAACACGCCGTTGGGCAGCACTTCGGTCACCGTCACGGTGATGCTGCCCGCCAGGCTGTTGCTCTGGTCGGCCTCCGCCTGGCCTTCAAAGTCGCGCTCGCTTTTTACGCTGCCCCCCAGGCGGTCAAAGGTGCGGCCAAAGAACGTCGGCGAGCCCATCCCGATTTCAGAGTCCTTGGTAATGCTGCTTTCTGCGCTCTTGCTGGCCCTGGTGGATTCCTGCAGGGTCACCGTCAGGATATCGCCGATGTTCAGCGCCGTGCTATCACCGTACAGGCTGTAGTTACGGGAGTTCTGATAAATGCTGCCGGTGTGGGGTTGCTGCTGCACCATAACCTCGGCACGAACCGGTGCGTAGGCCGGGTCGTTGGGCATAGGGCGCTCACGGGTCATGGTCTGACATCCCTGTAACAGGGCGAGTGCCAGAACCAGTGGCACTCCCCAGGTTCCCCTGGCGGTGCGGCTCGCAGATTTAAGGGTAAGGACTGTCATGATCGTCACTCGTTAACCATTAACCGATATTGTTGGTGATGAACTGCAACATCTGGTCAGACGTTGACACCACCTTGGAATTCATTTCATAGGCGCGCTGGGTGGTGATCATATTGACCAGCTCTTCCACCACCTCAACGTTGGACGCCTCTGTCATTCCCTGCTGGATGGAACCAAAACCGCCAATGCCGGCTTCGCCTTCCTGCGGGTCACCACTGGCGGCCGTTTCACGGAACAGGTTGCCACCCATAGCCTGCAGGCCCTGCGGGTTGATGAAGTCAACCAGAGGGATATCACCCAGGTTTACCGGGTC
>CAZHAY010000123.1:0-6848 GCA_964530545.1 uncultured Marinobacter sp. | reverse complement strand
CCCAGTCGATGATGGTCAGGGTACGCAGCCCGAGGAAGTCGAACTTCACCAGCCCGGCATCTTCCACGTCTCCCTTGTCGAACTGGGTGACCATGCTGCCGCCCTCGTCATCACAATACAGCGGCGAGAAGTCGGTGATTTTGGTCGGCGCAATCACTACACCGCCAGCATGTCTACCGGCGTTACGGCAGATTCCCTCGAGCTTCAGGGCCATTTCCCAGATTTCCTGGGCCTCCTCATCCTGCTCAAGGAACTCACGCAGCTGTTCTTCCTGGGCGATGGCCTTTTCCAGGGTCATGCCCACTTCGAACGGGATCATTTTGGAGAGCCGGTCTGCCAGCCCATAGGACTTGCCCTGAACCCGGGCCACGTCCCGCACGACCGCCTTGGCCGCCATGGTACCGAAGGTAATGATCTGCGAGACTGCCTCACGGCCGTATTTCTCGGCCACGTAATCGATCACCCGGTCGCGGCCTTCCATGCAGAAGTCAACGTCGAAGTCGGGCATCGATACCCGCTCCGGGTTCAGGAAGCGCTCAAACAGCAGGTCATACTGCAGCGGGTCCAGATCGGTGATCAACAACGCGTAGGCGACCAGTGAGCCGGCGCCGGAACCCCGGCCAGGACCCACCGGGACGCCGTTGTTCTTCGCCCACTTGATGAAGTCCATGACGATCAGGAAGTAGCCGGAGAATCCCATCTGGATGATGATATCCAACTCAAACTTCAAGCGGTCAAAATACGCGCCCCGCTTCTGATCGTATTCAGGGTCCTGGGGATTCAGAATGGATTTCAGGCGTTCATCCAGCCCTTCTTCCGACGCTTTGCGGAAGTAATCATCCATGGTCATGCCATCGGGCACGGGGTAGTTGGGCAGGAAGTATTCGCCCATGCGCACCGGCACACTGCAGCGACGGGCAATCTCAACGGTATTTTCCAGCGCTTCAGGAATATCGCTGAACAGCTCAGCCATTTCCTCAGCGCTGCGCAGGTACTGCTGATCGCTGAAGCGTCGGTCGCGGCGGGGGTCCGCCAGGGTCCGGCTCTCACCGATACACACCCGGGCCTCGTGGGCCTCAAAATCGTCCTGGTCCAGGAAGTGCACGTCGTTGGTGGCCACTACCGGGCAGCCGGTGTTGATGGCCAGCTCCACGCTGCCGTGCACGCAGTCTTCATCTCCGGTGCGGCCGGTGCGCTGCAGTTCCAGGTAGTAGTTGCCGGGGTACAGGCTCATCCAGTAGCGCAGGCGCTCCAGGGCCAGTTCCGGCTTGCCCGCCAGAATCGCCCTGCCAACATCGCCTATTTTCGCCCCCGATAGGGCAATAAGCCCTTCCGGACGGGATTCCAGCCAGGCCCGGGTGATAATCGGCTTGCCATAGCGCTGGCCTTCGGTGTATCCCAGAGAAATGATTTCAGTGAGGTTCAGGTAGCCTTGCTGATCCCGGGCCAGCAAGGTCAGGCGGAAAGGGTTATCGGGCTCGTCCGGATTTTCCAGCCACAGGTCAGCGCCGGGAATCGGTTTGACTCCGGCCGCCATGGCAGCCTTGTAGAAACGGACCAGGGAGCACATGTTGGACTGTTCTGTAAGGCCCACCGCCGGCATGCCCAACTCTTTTACCCGGTTGATCAGCGGCTTCACCCGGATAAGGCCATCCACCATGGAATACTCGGAATGGACGCGAAGGTGAACGAAACTGGTGCTCATGGATGTCAGGTTCCCACTGATGCTGATCAATTCTGGACTGCGGATTCTACCCGAAACAGGCAGGTCAGTCCTGCCCGATGGCTGCCTTGAGGTCCGCCTCGGTCTGGGCGCCCATCAGAGTATCACTCAGGGCGCCGTCCGGTGTTATCACGAAGGTGGCCGGCAGGCCAGCGGGCACTTCCCAGCCCAGGTCACCGGCCGGGTCTTCCGCCAGCATGGTAAAGCCGATACCCATGCGCTCCCCCAATTCCACCAGCGCGTCGCCACTGATACCGTCATAGTTGACGCCCAGCACGGTTACCGACTCCAGGCCGTCGATGGTATTGAGCTCGGGGATTTCTTCGAGACAGGGTTTGCACCATTCCGCCCAGTAGTTCACCAGCACCCATTGACCCCGCAGGGCATCCCAGGGCAAGGCTGTGCCAGAGGCGGTGCTGAATTCGGGTGACCTGGCACTGGCAGACTCCGGATCACTGCTGTCACCCGAGTCACTGCAGCCCGCCAGCAGAGCGGTCAGTATCACTGCCGCCATTACAGGGTACTTACCCATGGCACCTCCTGATAGACTTGTCATGCCCGCCTGCCGGGCCGTAACACCAGAGACTGCAAACTTCTGAATGGATCCGAGACTGATATGGCCGATCAACCGACCCGCATCTACCATAACCCCCGCTGTTCCAAATCCCGTGAAACCCTGGCGTTACTGGAAGAGCGCGGGTTGCAGCCGCAGATCATCAAATACCTGGAAACCCCGCCGACCGCTGACGAGCTGGCCACGCTGGTAGCGGCTCTGGGTGGTTCCGTGCGGGACATCATCCGGGTTAAGGAAAGCGAATACAAGGAACTGGGACTCGACAATCCGGAGCTGGATGACACGGCCCTGCTGCAGGCGCTGAGCGACCATCCAAAGCTGATCGAACGTCCCATTGTGACCCACAACGGCAAGGCCGCAATGGGCCGGCCGCCGGAGAACGTACTCGACATTCTGTAAACTGTCGTGCTTCTGTTCGCTCACCAATCAAACGATAAATGGCTGCACCCATGTCTGACTCCAACCCTGAGCAAACGCCCTACATTCTGATCCTTTATTACAGCCGGACCGGCCATACCGCAACGCTGGCCAGCCACATCGCCCGGGGTGTCGCCCGGGTTGACGGCATTACCGCCCGACTTCGTGCAGTGCCGCCGGTGTCTCCGGATACCGAAGCGTCTCTACCCGCGGTTCCCGACGAGGGCGCGCCCTGGGCGACGAAGGAGGATCTGGCTGGCTGCGCAGGTCTGGCCATTGGCAGCCCGACCCGCTTCGGTAACATGGCCGCGCCGCTCAAGTATTTCCTCGACACCACGGGTGACCTGTGGCTCAGCGGCACCCTGTCGGGCAAACCTGCCGGCGCCTTCACCTCCACTGGCAGCCTTCACGGCGGCCAGGAATCCACCCTGCTGACCATGATGATGCCCCTGCTGCACCATGGCATGGTGCTCTGCGGCGTGCCTTACACGGAGAAAGCTCTGTCTGAAACCCGCACCGGCGGCACACCCTATGGGCCATCCCACTGGGGAGAAAGCGACACGGGCGGACGGATCAGCGACCACGAAAAAGCCATCTGCCAGACCTTCGGCGCCCGTCTCGCTCATCTGGCGCTGCGGCTGGCAGACTGAATACCGGAACCGATTCATTGTGACTCTCTCAGGAACGTCCATGCTGTACAGTGAAAAAGCCAAAATCACCCGCGCCCTGACCGCTGCGCTTTACTCCCTGCTGCTGGTGATGCTCGTCGTTACCACCTTCTGGCCGGCGCCGGTTCAGGGCGTTTCGATCACGCTGATGCTCGCGGTAAAGCTGGTGCCCGTGGTGCCGTTTGCCTGGGTGGTTTTTCGGGGTCATAACCGCGGTTATATCTGGATGAGCTTTGTCCTGATTTTCTACTTCACCCAGGCGGTGGTTTCCGCCTGGCTCAGCGAGGGCGCGCCGATGCCGGTGTTTATGTCGATACTGACCTTCGCGCTGTTCACCACGGCCATGTTTCACCTGAAAGCCAACCGCCGCTGAGGGCTAGGAGAACGCCATGGACGCCACTAATAGTCGTCCTGACCACACGCTGACTCTGCGGGAGCTGAGTAACGCCCTGGCCGATACGGGCGAAATCAGCCGAGAGGATGCCGAACGGGTACTGGCGGCGAATCTGGGGGCAGAGTCCCGCAGCCGGCACCCGCTGGAAGTCATTGCCATTGCCGGGCTCACCAGTCTTCGGGATCAACGGACCCTGGACCTGGAGCGCCTGACCCGGTGGCTGGCCGAGTGGTCGGGACAGCCTTATTATCATATTGACCCCCTCAAGATTGACGCACCCGCCATCGCCCATGCCATGTCGTTCGCCTTCGCCCAGCGGCATCATATTCTCGCGGTAGAGCTCACCGATCAGGAAGCGGTTATCGCCAGCGCCGAGCCTTTCAAGACCGACTGGGAGCCCAACCTTCGCCATGTGCTGCAGCGGCCCTTAAAACGGGTAGTCGCCAACCCGGAAGCCATTCGCCGCTTCACCGTGGAGTTTTACCAGCTCGCCAGTTCGGTGCGCCAGGCCGGCGGCCAGCAAGCCCGGGCAGGCGGCAGTCTGCACAATTTTGAACAACTGCTGGATCTGGGCAAGGTCACCAGCCACGACGCCAATGACCAGCATGTGGTGAAAATCGTTGACTGGCTTCTGCAGTACGCATTCGATCAGCGGGCCAGCGATATTCATATTGAGCCACGGCGGGAAATCACCCGGGTGCGGTTCCGCATCGATGGCGTGTTACACAGTGTTTATGAGTTTCCCGAGCAAGTTGGCGTCGCGGTCACCAGCCGTCTGAAAATTCTTGGCCGGCTGAATGTGGCCGAAAAGCGCCGACCCCAGGACGGACGCATCAAAACCCGTAAACCGGACAACAGCGAAGTGGAACTGCGCCTGGCCACCATGCCCACCGCGTTTGGCGAGAAGATGGTGTTGCGGATATTTGATCCGGAAGTGCTGCTGAAAACCTTTCAGCAACTGGGCTTCTCCGTCGAGGATCAGGACCGCTGGCACGACATGACCCATCGCCCCCATGGCATCGTGCTGGTGACCGGACCCACCGGTTCCGGCAAGACCACGACGCTCTACTCCACCCTGAAAAACCTGGCCTCACCGGACCTGAATATCTGCACTATTGAAGACCCCATCGAGATGGTCGAGCCGGCGTTCAACCAGATGCAGGTACAGCACAACATCGACCTGACCTTTGCCTCGGGCGTGAGGGCCCTGCTGCGGCAGGACCCGGACATTATCATGATCGGCGAGATCCGCGATCTTGAAACCGCCGAGATGGCCGTGCAGGCAGCCCTTACCGGCCACCTGGTGCTGTCTACCCTGCACACCAACGACGCCCCCAGCGCCTTTACCCGCCTGCTGGAACTGGGCATTCCGCCCTACCTGATTCGGGCCACGGTCATCGGTGCCATGGCGCAACGCCTGGTGCGCCTGCTCTGCCCTCACTGCAAAAAACCAACGGACGTGGAAGCCGACGCCTGGGGCAGCCTGACCCGCCCCTGGAAGGCGCCAATGCCCAGACAGGTCTATCAGCCGGTAGGCTGCCTGGAGTGCCGGGATACGGGCTATCTGGGCCGGGCCGGCGTATACGAAATACTCGGCCTGTCCCGCACCATCGCCGGCCAGATCAACGACCGCTGCGAGCTGGAACAGCTGAGGCTGGATGCTTACCGGGATGGCATGAAATCCCTGCGCCTGAGCGGCGCCCAGAAAGTTGCCTCGGGGCTGACCACGATTGAGGAAGTGCTGCGGGTTACACCGGAGAGTCAGCGCTAGCTGGACGCGAAGGCCTTATTCCAACTCCATCAACAGGCTGGCGAACATGCTGGTAATCCAGACCAGAAACGTCACTTTGGCCAAGTACATAATAAAGCTGAACGATACCGGCCACACCAGCCAGCACCATACTGCCAGGTAAACACTGAAGTATCCGATCAAAAACCACTTGGTCTGGCGGGCAGTCTGGTCATGCACCCGATTAAAAGACACCGCGGTTAGAATGACCACCAGGGGAATGAGGATGTCGCTGGCAAACATCACCAAAGGCTTTGGGCTTCCCTGCAACTGCAGATAATAACTAAGCGACGTCCCGGCCAGCGCCACAATCACAGCCACCAACACCACTTGCCAGTTGAAGCGGCGGTTCTTCAGCGCCTCCCTAATGTCCGCGGGGCTCTGATCACTGTGCGTCAATGCGTATCTCAGATTACGCCGTCGCTGGTATCCACCCAACCCACTGGTGCTCCAGACCTGATTAGTTGCGCTATCGATTAGCGTGCCATGGATAAAAATCCGGTCTTTTCGGTTAAAGGTACATCTTCGTTGGCGAAGAGCCTCCCGAGCCGACCGGGTGTCGATACGATCCCCAACCTGAATCAGCTCAAAGGTAATCGAGATGGGTTGTTCTTTTTTACGTCTGGATTTCGACGTAGCCTTGTCCGTGTTCTCAGGCAGGCTTGCGCTCTCCTCTGCCGCGGCAGCCTTAGCCATGTCGTCCCGGAACACCTTTCCAACACTGACCAGCTTCTCACGGGTCAGTTCGGGCGCGACAGAGCCGTCAATAAACAGACAGACCCGAATATTCAAACCACTCAACTTGGTCACTATGCGCCTGCAATAAGGCTTCAGCGTACGGAGCGCCGGCAGCACGACCGCGATATTGACAGGACTGCCCTCCACCTCTGAAACATCCGTAAAGTCCGGTAATGGTCCCCCGATCAACGGTGCGGAGTTAACGTGGCGTGCCAACGTTTCGAAGTACTGCAACAGCAACCTGTCGCTGGCGTCTTCATCCGTTTCAGCTTCAAGGCGCTCGAGTAAGATATCTTCCCCGGGGAGCGGCGGCACTTCGTCGGTATCGAGTACGATATCCCAGGACTGCTCTACTATGAGCCTCTGAACAAGACGGTCAATCAGATAAGACACTCTTACATTCCTTTGTATAGTCTTCTGCAGGGCCGGAGATTGCACTTTCGCGGTCACCGGTTTTTCGGCGGGGGTGGTTATACCACGAATCTAACCCGGCCGCAGTCCGCACTGTTCCAGCTGTCGTTGCCATAACTCGATATGGCGCCACT
>CAZHAY010000122.1:0-6873 GCA_964530545.1 uncultured Marinobacter sp. | reverse complement strand
CGTCACCTTCTTCAATATACGGTGGATTGGACACGATCAGATCAAAGCGCTGCGGTGCCAACTGATCAAACCAGTGGCTTTGTTTAACCAGGAGTGGAAGCCGGCAGCGCTCGGCGTTACGTTTGGCCAGGTCGACAGCCGCCGGGACCACATCCGTTGCCTGCACCTGCCATTGCGGTCGCTCACTGAGCAGCGCCAGTGCAATGGCACCGGTGCCGGTGCCCAGGTCAATCACCTTCGCCTGCGCCGGCAGAGGCAGCGATAACGCCGCCTCGACCAGGCATTCAGTGTCGGGGCGGGGAATAAGCGTATCGGTGGTGACTTCCAGCTCCAGTGACCAGAAGCCCTGGTGACCGAGGATGTGGGCGATGGGTTCGCCGCTGATCCGCCGCTCGACCAGGCTGAAAAAATGGCTTGTCTGCAGGTCGGTCAGCTCGGTCTCAGGGAAGGCCCGAAAGCGGGTGCGGGACCAGCCAGTGACTTCAGCCAGCAACAGTTCAGCGTCCGTTCGGGGCGACTCCCCGGCGATGCGCCCGCTGGCCAGGGCCAGCGCCTGTTCACAGGTCAGTCCCGGCTTACTCATCCGCAAGGCTGGCCAGAAGGTCGGCCTGGTGTTCCTGTTGCAGCGGGGTGATTACCGGGCGTAGATCACCAGCCATGACTTCATCCAGCTTGTACAGGGTCAGGTTGATGCGGTGATCGGTCACCCGGCCCTGCGGGAAGTTGTAGGTGCGGATACGTTCGGAGCGGTCGCCGCTGCCCACTAGGCTCTTGCGCGCGGCCGCCTGGGTCTGGGCTGCTTTTTCGGCTTCCATGTTCTTGAGCCGGGATTGTAGAAAGCTCATGGCCCGCGCCCGGTTTTTATGCTGGGAGCGCTCTTCCTGACACTCCACCACGATGCCGGTGGGAAGGTGGGTAATACGGATGGCCGAGTCGGTCTTGTTGACGTGCTGTCCACCGGCGCCAGACGCTCGGAAAGTGTCAACCCGCAAATCGGCCTTGTTGATCTCGATGGCTTCGGCTTCGTCCGCTTCCGGCATGACAGCAACGGTACAGGCAGAGGTGTGGATTCGCCCCTGGGATTCGGTTTCCGGTACCCGCTGCACCCGGTGGGCGCCGGATTCAAACTTAAGCGCGCCATAGACGCCGTCACCGCTGAGGCGACTGATGATTTCCTTGTAACCGCCGTGTTCGCCACCGCTGGTGCTGATGACTTCCACCTTCCAGCGGCGGGTTTCGGCATAACGGCTGTACATGCGGAACAGATCACCGGCGAACAGGGCTGCCTCGTCGCCACCGGTGCCTGCGCGGATCTCCAGGAAAACGTTTTTGCCGTCGTCCGGGTCCTTGGGCAGCATCAGCCGTTGCAGCTCTTCATGCAGCTCATCGCGGCGGCGGCGGGCGGTGGTAATTTCCTCTTCCGCCATCTCGCGCATTTCTGCGTCCCCTTCCCGGGCCAGCTCTTCGGCGGTTTCCAGGTCATCCAGATTCCGGCGCCAGGCCTGAAAGCACTGGACGACAGGTTCGATTTCCGCAAATTCCCGGGACAGTTCACGAAACCGCTTCTGGTCATTGATAACGGTCGCATCCCCCAACAGGGCACTGACTTCTTCAAAACGGTCGACAAGCTGTTCCAGGCGGCCCCGAATGGATGGCTTCATGATTTTTCCAGAGTGATGGGCGCGTCGTGGGGGTCCAGAGCTTCCAGCTGATGCAGTTCCCGTAACCACTCAGCCACTTCCGGACGACCTTCGGCCGATGCTTTACGAACCTGCACCGAGGGCTTATGCAGCAGTTTGTTGGTGAGCCCGCGGGCCATGCTGCGCAGCACGGTCTCCGGATCCTGCCCGTTGTTCAGGGCACGTACCGCCTTGGCCACTTCCAGATCCCGCAGGGTTTCTGCCCGCTCTCGGTATTGCTTGAGGGTTGAGACCGCGTCCAGCGCCCGGATCTGGCTCAGGAATTCCTGAGTACCCGAAACAATCAGGTTTTCAGCCTCCCGCGCTGCGCCTTCTCGCGAGCGCAGGTTCTCTTCAATCACCTGCCGCAGGTCGTCCACGGTATAGAGATAGACATCGTTCAACCGGCCGACTTCCGGCTCGATATCCCGGGGGACAGCAATATCGACCATAAAGTAAGGGCGATGCTTACGCTTCTTCAGGGCCCGCTCCACGGCACCCTTGCCCAGAATGGGCAGCGGGCTTGCGGTGGACGAAATAATGATATCCACATCCGCAAGATGATCCGGGATATCCGAAAGTACAATACCCCGGCCACCGTGGACCTCAGCCAGTTTCTGCCCCCGTTCAATGGTACGGTTGGCAATGATGAAATCCGTCACACCGGCTTCCGACAGGTGACGGGCGACCAGCTCGGTGGTCTGGCCGGCGCCAATCAGCAGCGCCCGGTTGCGGGAAAGGTCGGAAAAGATATGGCGGGCCATACTCACCGCCGCGTAAGCGACGGAGACCGGGTTTTCGCCGATGGCGGTCTCGGTGCGGACCCGCTTGGCCACGGAAAAGGTGTGCTCAAACAGGCGGGACAGGAATGAACCGCTGGCGCCGTGCTCCCGCGCCAGGGCGTAAGCGTCCTTTAACTGTCCGAAAATCTGCGGCTCGCCAAGCACCATGGAGTCCAGCCCGGCCGCCACACGCATCATATGCCGAACCGCTTCGCTGTCCCGGTAGACATAGATGGAGTTTTCCAGGTCTGCAGGTGCCACGCCGTGGAAACCCGCCAGCCACCGCAGCAACGTCGGAGCGCAGTCATCATCGCCGGCGAGATACAGCTCGGTACGGTTACAGGTCGACAGAATGGCTGCCTCACTGGCACCCGTCGCCACCTGCAGCTCACGAAACGCAGCCGGCATGCGCTCCGGCGTAAACGCCACCCGCTCACGGATTTCCAACGGCGCCGTGCGATGGTTAATACCCAGTGTGATTAAAGCCATAGTGAACGAGAAGACTCCGAGGCCGGTCCCGCAGATGAGAGTGAACTTGACATAGATGACGACTATTTTACCGGCGCGGACGCTTATTCGCCAGCCGACAAGGTCAACAGGCCATGGAAAACACCGATTTATACGGGTAATCCCGAGGCATAAACATCCTGTGAACAAGCGACTTGGGCCGGACCCGGGCTTGTGCCATCATAGCCAGTCAACGGCCTGCCCTTGACTTCAGGAAGCCCAATGCCCAGAAAATCCCTGTACCTTGCCATCAGTCTGTTGGCGTTTTCCGGCTGCGCCAGCCTGGATTCACGTGACCCTGCACCCGTACCAGACAAGCCTGACCTCTCTGAAACAACCAGCGAAGAAGCACCGGTGGCCGAACGTGAATTCCGCCCCGAAGAACTCTACCTTCTCCTGACCGGCGAAATTGCAGCCCAGCGAGGGCGTTATGACATCACTCTCGCCAACTATGTGGAAGCTGCACGACAGTCTGGCGATACGGGAGTGATCCGGCGGGCCTTGCTGATCTCAGAATCGCTGAACAGTCAGGAAGCCTCCCGGCTGCTCACCCAGACCTGGATTGACGTGGCACCGGGCAGCGAGGAGGCCAGGCGCGCCGGCGCTATCCAGTCCCTGCGGGATGGCAATCTGAGCGATACCCTTGAACATCTGGAGGAAATACTTCAGATGGGCGGTGACGCCGATTTTGACGGGCTCGCTGCCATGACACCCCGGCTTCGTCCTGACCAGCAACTGGAACTGAAGCAACTGTTTGGTGAGCTTCAGCAGCGCCATCCGGACAACGCCGAGATCCGCTACAGCACCGCGCTGCTGCAGCACCTGACTGGCGACCCGGAACAGGCGCTGGAAACCCTCGCACCTCTGCTGGCGGATCAACGGCAGGAATTCCAGCCTGCGTTGGTGCTTCAGGGCGAGCTTCTCTATGAGACGGACCGCCCCCGGGAAGCCCTCCGCCACCTGCAGACTCACTCCCGCCGTTACCCCGATAACCGTCAGCTTGGCACCCTGTATGCCCGCGTCCTGGTCAGCGAGAACGAGATGCGAGCGGCCCAGGACGAGTTCAGTCGTCTGGTAGACCAGTTCCCTGAGGAACATGGCCTGCGACTATCCCGGGCCTTGGTGGCCATCGAGAATAATGAGCTGGATCTGGCCCGCAAGGATCTTAACCACCTGATCAGTATTGGCCAGCAGACCAATCAGTCCCTCTATTACCTGGGACAGATCGCGGAAAAGCAAAACAAACCTGACCAGGCCATCACCTGGTATGAACAGGTAACCCAGGGCAGCCACTATTTCCCGGCGCTCAGCCGTTCCGCCGAGTTGCGGGCGGAAGCCGGCGACCTGGACTCAGCCCTTGAGCAACTGAGAGACGTGCGGGAAGCCAACCCTCAGGCGGCAGCCAACCTGTGGCTGATCGAGATTAACCTGCTGCAGAGCCTTGACCGGCTGGAGCAGGCCCGGGCGACCGCGGACACCGCCCTGCAGGACCATCCCGACGATCAGAGCCTGCTGTACACCCGCTCCATGGTTCTTGAACAGTCAGGAGACATCGATGAATCCCTGGCCGACCTGCGCACCATGATTGAACTCGAACCAGACAACCCGACGGCCCTGAACGCGCTCGGGTACGTGATGACCATCCATACCGATCAGCTGGTGGAAGCCCAGGACTATATTGAGCAGGCGCTTGCCATGGACCCGGGCAACCCGGCCATTCTCGACAGTATGGGCTGGGTACTGTTCCAGCAGGGCAACCGCGACGGCGCACTGCAGTACCTGCAACAGGCTTACGATATCTACCCGGACCCGGAAATCGCCGCCCATTACGGCGAAGTGCTGTGGACTCTGGGAGAACGGGCTCAGGCCCGGGTGATCTGGTCCAGAGCAGAGAAGGACGACCCCGACCATAAAGTGCTTCAGGAAACCCTTCAACGACTGGGCATAGACGACCTGTGAGATTTCTTTCCGACACTGTTACCCGAACGCTTGCCATCCTGGCAGTTACCCTCGCGCTGAGCGCCTGCGCCACCATTCAGCAAGAACCCCTGCCAGCCGGCCTGACCGATCAGCCACCGGCCGACTGGGCCGACCGGCAGCAGGCTCTGCAATCCTTCAGTCATTGGGAGCTCACCGGAAAACTCGCGGTACGCCAGCCCGGTGACAGCGGTTCCGCCGTGATAAACCGATGGACGCAGACCCAGGAACATTATGAGCTGGCCCTGTCGTCCAGCTTCCTGGGCCTGGGCAGTACGCGCCTGACAGGCAGCCCGGGGTTTATCGAACTGGAGTTGTCCGATGGGGAAACCTATGCCTCCTCGGACCCTCAGGGGCTGATCCACGCCGCCACCGGCTGGGAGCTGCCCATAGACGCCCTGGTGTGGTGGGTACGCGGCCTGCCAGCCCCGGACGGGGATTTCCGGCTGGCTTTCGAAAAGGATGGGCAACTGGCCCAGATAGAGCAGCGAGGCTGGACCATTCGCTATGAGCGCTGGCGTGCGTTTATGGACGACCGACCGGCCCTGCCTGCCCGACTGACGGCCCGTAAGGACGACAAACTGGTTCGGCTGGTGGTTTCTTCTTGGCAGGCGCGGGGGAACGAATGAGGAGCCCTACCTCCTCCAGTCCTGTGCTGATCCTGCCCGCACCGGCCAAGCTCAATCTGTTCCTGCACATTCTTGGCCGCCGTCCGGACGGCTACCATGAACTGCAAACCCTGTTTCAGTTTCTGGACTATGGCGATACGCTCACCTTTCGCTCGAGAAACGATGGCGTAATCACCCTTGGCCCTGACCTGCCCGGGGTACCGCCGGAACAGAATCTGATCGTACAAGCGGCACGACAACTCCAGGACCGGACCGGCACGTCCCTTGGTGCTGATATTGAGCTGTCCAAGAAGCTGCCCATGGGCGGCGGCCTGGGCGGCGGCAGCTCCAATGCGGCCACGACTCTGATGGCCCTTAACCATCTATGGCAAACGGGCCTGAGCGTCGATGAGCTGGCCAGTCTTGGCCTGACCCTGGGCGCCGATGTGCCGGTGTTCGTAAGAGGACATGCGGCAGTGGGTGAAGGCGTGGGTGAGAAACTGACGCCAGCAAACCCGCCGGAAGACTGGTTTATTGTTATAATTCCGCCCGTTGAAATCAGCACTGCGAAAATATTTTCAGATCCGGGCTTGACAAGGAACAGCCCCCGAACCACAATAGCGCCCGCTTTTGAGGGAGACGCCTCAGGGTACCGAAACGATTGCGAGGATGTAGTTAAGCAACTGTATCCAGAGGTAAAAAGCAGCCTGAAGTGGCTAAGCAAATTCGGACCCGCAAGATTAACCGGAACCGGGGCTTGCATGTTTGGACGTTTCCGTACAGAAGCAGAAGCCCTGAAAGTCTGGGCACAAAAACCCACCGGCATCGTGGGGTTCGTAGCTAGAGGGGTGAACCATTCACCGCTTCATATAAAGCTGACTGAGCTGAACTGATGCCGAAAGAGCAGCACGATACTGGGGTGTCGCCAAGTGGTAAGGCAACGGGTTTTGATCCCGTCATGCGCAGGTTCGAATCCTGCCACCCCAGCCATCCGGCCTGCCCGGTCCGCCCACACCGTACGACTCGCGTAACAGGAGCCTTTGTGCACATGCCGCGCGCCCCGAAACCCGTCATCGCGCCGCTTGCCGATTCGGCCGGGCCGCTGGGAGGTCCCATGGTGGACCCTGCGACCGCGACAATCTTCTCCGGCAACGCTCACCCCACCCTGACGCGTGACATCGCCTACCACCTGCAGCTGCCGGTCGGCCGGATCTCGGTCGGGCGCTTCAGCGACGGCGAGATCAACGTCGAGATCATGGAAAACGTGCGCGGCAACGATGTCTTTATCGTGCAGCCGACGTGCCCGCCGGTGAACGACCA
>CAZHAY010000121.1:0-7042 GCA_964530545.1 uncultured Marinobacter sp. | reverse complement strand
ATGCTGGGGTCTTTCAGGCCGGATTCAGACGACTTGCCGGCCTCCGTAGGGCAAACTCCGCATCTATTACTCCACTACGACCAGCCGGCGCAGACGACTCATGACATCAAGGTTGTTGGCTTCCATCGCTGCCAGCGCGTTCAGGGCATCCTCAGGACGACCGTCGTGGTAAGCCTGGACCGCTTCGATCGCGTAAACATGGACCAGGCGATGGGGCTCTTCGATCGCCCTGAAGTCCAGTCGTCCGGCGTAGTGCTGCTGACCCTCCCCCTGGTAATACCACTGGCCGAGGCGGCATTCGGTTTCAGATGGCAGCGTGTCCGCGGTGCGGTCCGACAGGCCAGACAGGATCTGATAAACCGTGAGTTTGATTTCCAGCTCTTCCAGATTCGCCAGTTCGATTTCCGCCAGCAGGGCTGCATTACCCAGGGCGGAGGAAGAGTTGTCGGCGAGGTCAATGAGAGACATAAGCCGGTCCCTGGCGGTTTCCGCTTCTTCTGCAAGCCTGACCATTTCCTCGCTGCTGGCTTTGCTGGCGCCGGAGACAGCGAGAGTCTGGTCGCGGATCCGGCTGATGGCCTCTTCAATCTCCCGGGTGGCATCGCCTGCCCGGGCGGCCAGGTTGCGTACTTCCGTGGCCACAACACTGAATCCCCGACCATGCTCACCGGCCCGGGCTGCTTCAATGCTGGCATTCAGGGCCAACAGCGAGGTCTGATCAGAAACACCGTCAATCACATCCACCAACGACGTAATGCCGCCGGTTTCGGCTTCCAGTGCTTCCATCTGGGCGGCGGAGCTGACCACCCGCTGCCTGGCATTGCCCATCTGTTGAATGAGTGACACCATATCATCCCGGACCTGCCCCGATTCGTCCCGGGTTCGAAGCGCTTCTTCCCGGCGCGAACCCAGCAGCCCGGACAGCTCACTGAATGACCCCTTGAGCTCTGTCAGGGATGAACCGAATTGCCCCAGCCCGGCCATAAGCCGCCGGCTGATCTCAAGTTCGGAGTCACTCTGCTCCTTTGCCTGTCGCTCTTCCTCGAGACGAGCCTGCAGTTGCCGGTTTTCCCGGGCAAGCTCCGCAAACGCATCCTTCAGTGCCGACAGCTCCGCATCAAGCGCTTCCGCGCGCCTCGCGGACGGCCACAAGCCCATAATAGTGCTCCACATCATTCATTTGAGTCATATTATATACCTGTTATGGCGTCGCACTGTACGCGTTTATAACGAGAAGACGGGGTCAGACGGCATATGCGCAAACCATCATCTTGGCATTTGGCTATGCGCTTTTTGATGCAAGACATGTCTGACTGCCGGGCCTGCTGCTAGACTCTGGCAATCGGGCGTATGACAGAGGCGTACTGCCAAGAGGGAGCCATGGAACCGATCACCGTAAGGCTGTTTCGATATCACCCGGAACAGGATGAGAAACCCTGGAGTCAGGATGTTGAGGTAGACGGCAGTTTCCGTAACCGTATGGTGCTGGACGTACTGGAATACCTGAAAACCCGGGACACAACCCTGACCTTTCGCCGCTCCTGTCGCGAAGGGGTCTGCGGTTCGGACGGCCTGAACATCAACGGTCGCAATAATCTGGGCTGTATAACCCGGGTCGGCGACATTCTGGGCAAAAAGAAGCTGTTGGAAATCCGGCCACTTCCCGGCATGCCAGTGATCCGGGATCTGGTTGTGGATCAGACCCTGTTCTTCGAGCAGTACAGGCGGGTCATGCCCTGGGTCATCAACGACCGGCCGGCGCCCGCACGGGAACGCCTGCAAAGCCCCGAGGACCGGGCCAGGCTCGACGGCCTTTATGAGTGCATTCTCTGCGCCTGCTGCACCTCTGCCTGCCCGTCCTGGTGGTGGAACCCCGAGAAATACATCGGGCCTTCCGGGCTGCTGCAGGCCTATCGATTCCTGCAGGACTCCCGTGACACGGCGACCACCGAGCGGCTACGGAAGCTGGAAGACCCGTTCAGCGTTTTTCGGTGTCGCGGCATCGGCAATTGCACAGCCTACTGCCCGAAAGGACTGAACCCCATGAAAGCGATCGGCAGGATCAAGGCGATGCTTTTCCGGGAAGAAATCTGACGTGCGACGGGCTGACAGAGGCTTTGGGTAGGGACAAACCGGCACAAGACGGCATGTCTGCTAAATCCATTTGCGCTTTTGCCAGTCCCGGGTTAGATTCATCTCTAATCGCCATCAATATCAGAACTATTGTGCAACGCAAGATCGTCCTGACCCTTTCCCGGACCACCATCCCTGACAAGTCCGGCCTCTTTACAGCGTTACATACCTGACGCTGGGCCCGCGCACGCCCCTGGCTCAGCGTCCATACAAAAATTCACGTATCGTTTACCGGAGACACTCATGTCTGACTTACCCGCTATTACTGTTGCAGAAGAAGATTACAACCGTCTGTCCGCCCTGCTGGAAAAGACCGATGACCCCACCGGCGTTGCTGAGGGCCTGGAGGACGAACTTAGCCGGGCCGATCTCAGACCGCGTGCAGAAGTCCCCGAGTCGGTGGTGGTAATGAACTCGGTGATCGTGTTTGAAGACCAGGACAACGGCAAAGAGCGCCGCCTGCAACTGGTCTACCCCCATGAGGCGGATGGCAGCGCCGACAAGATTTCGATCCTGGCCCCGGCGGGCGCAGCCATGATCGGCCTGAGCATCGGCGATACCATCGAGTGGCCGTTAAAAGGTCGCAAGCCTCTGCACCTGAAAGTGGTCAGCGTCAGCCGGTGATCTGATCCATCCCCGGCTTGCCATACCAGTACCCGTTGCAGGGCGGCGCCTCCACCAGTCGCAACGGGTCAGCTACCGGCACCTGCCCCCGCCGGACCTGATCAAACCGGCGAACCACCGCTTCCATACCCTGGTATTCCGGACTCAGACGCACCGTCCCCACCCCCATTCTCGCCATATCCGGCAACTCCCTCAGTAAATCGTAACGGGCGCCCGAGAGGGTCGAGGTTCCGTTAATACGGAACAACTCCTGGCTTTCACGGGTTCGCAGTTCCATGCCATCCGGATGCTCCAGGCAGCGGAACCCGCAGTTATCCTTGGGCAGGTTGTAATGGCGCGCCGTAAAACAGCGGGAAGACCAGGCCAGCGGCAGAAAGCCCCAGGCGAACACCTCCGCCGGCAGATCCAGCCCTGCGGCTTCAAGTTCCTGAATGAGCTGTTTGAGCGTATCCCGGCCCAGCTCCACCGGCAGGTTCCAGGCCTTCAGTCCCCGGGCCGCCAGCACTTTCAGCGTGGCAGTATTGTAGATATTCATGGATGGACCGGTGACAAAGGGAATGCCGTGGCGGATCGCCACCTGCAGGGCGCTCTGGTCATTGACCTCCACCAGAAACTCTTCCTGCTCACAGAACCGGCGCAAGCGACGCAGATCCGCCTCTGACTCGACAAGCGTGAGCGTGGACAGCACCACCTCCTTGCCGCAGGCTTTCAGGTCCCGGGCCAGACCTAGCCAGTCATCAGGCCTTAACTCACGGCGGCGGGAACAGACCACCTCGCCCAGATAGAGGGTATCGACCGGCCATTCCGCTGCCTGGGCATAGAACTCCAGCACACTCTGTCTGGTCCAGAACCAGAGAATCGGCCCCAATGACAACTTCATCATGATCTCAGCACCTTATTTCCATTTGCGATGGTAGGCGCCCAGCGTGGTAAGGCCCCCTTCAGACAAACCGGCGAGGGTGGTCTGCCACGCCGGGTCAACCGCGAAGTCCGGCTCCTGTCCGAGTCTTTCAAGCGCCTTACGCCAGGTTCGGGTCACATCGGCGATATACGCTGGGCTGCGCTGGCGACCCTCAATCTTGATGGCCCTGATGCCCATGGCTTTCAGCTCAGGTAACAGATCCATGGTGTTCAGGCTGACCGGTTCTTCGATGGCGTGATAGGTCTCACCTTCTACCTGAAAACGACCTTTGCACAGCGTGGGATAGCCAGCAGGTTCGCCACGGGCATAGCGGTCAATCAGCACGTTATTCAGACGGGACTCCAGCCCGCCGTCAGCGGTTTCCTGCCAGCGAACCGCTTTGGCTGGCGAACAGGCACCCCGGCTGTTGGGGGACTCATCGGTAAGGTAAGAAGACAGGTAGCAGCGCCCTTCAGCCATGATGCACAGGCTGCCGAAGGCAAAGACTTCCAGCTCTACCGGACTGCCCGTCGCCACGCCCCGGACCTGGTCGAGGGAGAGTACCCGGGGCAGCACTGCCCGGCGGATGTCGAAGGCGTCCTTGTAGAACTTTAATGCCTCATGGCTGGTCGCCGAGCCCTGTACGGACAGGTGCCT
The DNA here is from genome assembly GCA_964530545.1 of uncultured Marinobacter sp. Lineage (GTDB taxonomy): Bacteria > Pseudomonadota > Gammaproteobacteria > Pseudomonadales > Oleiphilaceae > Marinobacter. The sequence continues at coordinate 2,727 of CAZHAY010000121.1, read as the reverse complement.
GGGCAGATCCGGGTAATGACGTGTGGCGTAATCCAGCAGCCCCATATCGGCGAGGATCAGGGCATCGACCCCCAGCGCGGCGGCCCGATCCACCGCCCCGGTCCACTGCTGCCAGCCGGTGGGTTGGGGGTAGGTGTTTATGGCGCAGAATACCCGTACGCCCCGGTCATGGGCGTAGGCAATCCCTTCTGCAGCACGCTTGTCGTTGAAGTTGAGCCCGGCAAACTGGCGGGCATTGGTGCTGTCGCGAAAGCCGAGATAAACGGCATCAGCGCCATTGTCCACGGCTGTTTTCAGGGCAGGCAGGCTGCCAGCGGGGCAGACAAGTTCCATGGCGGTCTCCGGTAGGAAATGGTCGGATGACCCTACCTGCCCCGTGCAGGAGATGCCTTGACGGTTATCAGAGCAGCGAGATCTCCCTGCCTACCCTGAAAGAGGTAACATCAGTACTTTTTCTGACGATTAAAAATTGCTCAATCATCAGGCACATAACACGCCCTTACAGGAAGTTTCACTAGTTAACTACTCATTTTTCTACCCCGAGGCGAGGATATGCATCTCCGGCATCATTCTCCACAATGACACCATTGAATTCCCGTAAGAGACAGCACCCCATGAAACTTATCAACAACCTCTCCATGCGCGGCAAGCTGATCATGTTGGTCTTGCCTGCCCTTCTCGTTATTCTTTTCTTTGCCGCCGGCAGCATTCTCAGGAGTATTGCCGAATACCAGGATATGAGTCAGCTGCAGGCGCGGGTGGATCTGGTCCAGATTGGCGACCCTCTCGTTGAAAGCTTTCAGCGCGAGCACGGCCGCACGGCTCTCCTGCTCGCCACTGAGCCCGGCTCTGGTCCCCACCAACGGGCCAAAGCGCTATTGGAGAGCCAGCGCCAGCAGACCAGCAGTGTCATGGCCGAGTATCGCTCCCGGATTCAGGCGCTACTCACCAATAGCAGTTTTGATCGGGTAGTCATCGAGAGCATAAACCGTCTGGAAACCGCGTTGAACGGAGTGAGCGCCCTTCGACAGGACGTTGATCGTCAGAACCTGAGTGTCGCTGAGGCTACCGGACGCTATGCCGCACTGACGTCAGAGATCATTGACCGGATCCCGCTGCTGATCCGACGCGCCACGGATGCTGAGATGACGAGAGAAATCAATGCGTACTACGCGCTGGCCCAGGTAACAGAAACAAGTAGCCATGAACGGGCATCGGGCGCCGCTATCGTCGCGTCTGAAGATTTCGACCTGCCCTTAGTAGGCCAGGTGACCCGCCTGAGCGGCGAGCAGAACGCCTGGTTTGAGAGCGCTACTGAAATGCTGGGACAGAATTCCGATATGCGTCAGCAACTGAATGCCTATCTGGCCAGTCCGGCGGTACTAGCCATGCGGGCACAGCGGGAAACCCTGCTCAGCAGCACCTCCGGCATCCACTCGCTGAGTGCAGAGAAGTGGTTCGACATTACCACTGACGCAATCACCGGCCTGAATACGGTGCGCGCCAGTCTGTTAAATGAAGCGGACCGCATGGCGGCCGATGAGGTTGCCGGTGCCCGGAACCAGCTTATTACCACGTCTGTTATTACCGGTGCCGCCATTGTCTTCGTCATCGTACTGGTCAGTCTCATCATGAACGCTATCAGCCGGCAGGTACGTGAACTGCTGGACGGCGTACAATATGCAATGGACCAGAAAGATCTGACCAGGCCCATTCCGGTATCCAGCAGGGATGAGACCGGGGCTATCGCCGAGGCGGTCAACTCCCTGTTCAGTCGCTTTGGAGAAGCCCTGGCCCAGATTGACAAGGCCAGCGTCCAACTGGCGACCGCAACCGAGGAAACCAGCTCCACCGCGAGCCAGAATTCGACCCAGATCAAGGACCAGCAACAGCAGATTGAGCAGGTGGCTGCGGCAACCGAAGAAATGTCCGCCACCTCCGAAGAGATTTCCCGCAATACCCAGCAGGTGGCGGATGCCTCTGACAGCGCCATGGAGAAGAGCCATGCCGGTGAGCAGGTGTTGCACGCCAGCGTCCAGCAGATCCGTGAACTGGCCGCGTCGGTTCAGGAAGTGAATCAGGTCATCGAAGAGCTGGAGAATCGCAGCGGCACCATCAGTGAAGTGGTCGACGTGATTCGCAAGGTGGCCGATCAGACCAACCTGCTCGCGTTGAATGCGGCGATCGAAGCCGCCCGGGCGGGCGAGCATGGCCGCGGCTTTGCGGTGGTCGCAGATGAGGTTCGCACGCTGGCACAGCAGACCCATGAATCCACCACCCAGATTGAAGACATCATCAACGGGTTTAAAGAAATAACCGACAGCGCCAGCCGTTCGATTGTTACCAGTCACCGTCTGGCAGAAAAGACCAGCACAGAAACCGCGGGTATGGAACAGGCTCTCGGCGACATTCTGCGGGACGTGAACAGCATTTCTGAGATGGCAACCCAGATTGCCACGGCGTCGGAAGAGCAGGTGTCTGTGACGCGGGAGCTGGCGGGCAACATGGAGCGGGTCAGCGAATCAGCCATTTTGACCCTGACCGGTTCCCAGGAGATTACGGAGGTTACTACCGAGCAGGCCCGCCTGGCCCGTACCCTCCAGGACCTGGCCCATGAGTTCAAGGTCAAAAACTGATTGCAGCGCGTTGTCCGCAACCGTTGACCTGTCCCCCAAAAGCAACGAACCCCGGTGAGCCGGGGTTCGTCTGCAGTCTTACTTAACCGGC
>CAZHAY010000120.1:0-7092 GCA_964530545.1 uncultured Marinobacter sp. | reverse complement strand
CACTGGATGATTCGGGCGGTTGCGGTTAACCTCTTGGCTGGTCAGGGGTACAACGGTCTGGGTTTCCATGTATCTACTATGGAAATGCAATATGACATCAGACTTCAGTACTGTGACATTCCCTTGAAATCCGTGCCAGCACTGATCTGTACCGGCAGACGGAACCCAACAGACAGCAGGAGAGAGGATGGAAAAGCGCAAACTGGGCCGTACCGATCTGGACGTCAGCCAGATCTGTCTGGGCACCATGACCTGGGGTGAGCAGAACACCGAACAGGAAGCCTTCGAGCAACTGGACTACGCGGTAGACGCCGGCATTAACTTTATCGACGCCGCCGAAATGTACCCGGTGCCGCCCCGGCCTGAAACCCAGGGGCTTACCGAGCAGTATCTTGGCAACTGGCTGGCCCGGCGCGGCCGCCGGGATGATCTGGTGATTGCGTCCAAAGTCGCCGGACCGGGCAATGGCCTGACCTATCTGCGCAATGGTCCGCGCCTGACCCGGGACCATATCCGCGAGGCCTGCGATGCCAGCCTCAGGCGGTTGCAGACGGACTACCTTGATCTATACCAGGTGCATTGGCCTGATCGCAGCACCAACTTTTTCGGCAGGCTGGGCTACCGTCACCGTGACGATGAAGAGTCCACCCCCATTGAAGAGACCCTGGGCGCGCTCCACGAGCTGGTGCAGGAAGGCAAAGTCCGCCATATTGGCCTGTCCAATGAAACCCCCTGGGGCACCATGAAGTACCTGCAGCTGGCGGAGAAGAACGGCTGGCCCCGGCCGGTATCCATCCAGAATCCCTATAACCTGTTGAACCGGACGTTTGAGCAGGGTCTCGCCGAAATCGCCCACCGGGAGGGTGTGGGGCTATTGGCCTATTCGCCCCTGGCCTTCGGCATGCTGACCGGGAAGTACCTCGACGGTCAGCGCCCGGAGAATGCCCGCATTACGTTGTTTTCCCGGTTTGTCCGCTATAAGGGCGAACGGGCGGAGAAGGCGATCCGGGCATACTGCGAGCTGGCGCGGGAGCACAACCTGTCACCGGCTCATCTGGCTCTGGCCTGGGTTAACAGCCGGGCTTTCGTCACCAGCAATATCATCGGTGCGACGACCATGGCGCAGCTGAAAGAAAACATCGGCTCGGCCAGCGTTACGCTCAGTGAGGATGTGCTGGAGGCTCTTGAGGGACTCCACCGGGAGTTTACCTATCCCTGCCCCTGACCCCCGCCTTTGATGACCCGCCGTTAACGTTTTTCTGCTTCCGTAGTCAGTTCCGTCTGGCCTGGCTACGGGTGCAGTTACAGTTCGTTACATAAGGCGACAAACTGTTGCCAAAAACCTGGGTCTGCCGTGCTATCGGTCACAGAGTTTCAATAGTAAAGCTTTAGACTTTCGTCATAATTGACAACTCCCGTTTTAAAACTCCTTGCAGGCAGGCAGACCATGATTGTCCGGCTTTTTGTAGCCCTTCTGATTCTCAATACAGTGGCGTTCGTGGTCCGTGCCGAGGCAGGAGAGAGGGAGGTGCTGCCCAGGGAGATCCATAGCGGACCACCATCAGAGATCCAGCACCGGATGTCGGGCGACTTTATTTACGATAGCGAAGACGCACTGGTTGATCTGGGCTCCCGCCTGTTGAGCTGGCGTATCAGTGCCTCTTCCGAAGCCACCCGCCAGTATGCCTCTGACGTTGCCCAGCCGGACCATTCGGTTGCACTGATCAATGAGGGCGCTGCCCTTAACCTTCGCTGGACGTTCTGATCCACCATCCTCCCGTGATAAGCTGCTGACTTTTCGTTGGTCCCCAACAGGCCTCTGAGCCGGACCCGGGGCGAACCAGCGCCTGCTTAATCGGAGATCTTGTCAGCCCATGCAACGCCCGTTGATTTATACCGTCCATTACCGACTCAAGAACCGTATGGGTGAGTTGGTGGATACGTCCGAAGGTGGTGAACCCCTGGTTTTCATGGATGGTGCCCTGCATGTCATCGAAGGCATCCAGAAGGCCGTGCAGGGTCGCGGCCCCGGTGATTGCCTGGAAGTGACCGTGCCGCCTGAGATGGCCTACGGCGGGCATAACCCGGATCTGGTACGCAAGGTGCCCCGGTCCGCCTTTGATGATGTTGAGAATCTCCAGGTAGGCATGAAATTCCAGACCAATACGGGTAAGGATGCCCAGGTGGTGCAGGTGGTGGTGATCGATGGCAACCTGATTCACGTCGACGCCAACCACCCCCTGGCCGGGCTTACTCTCTATTTTGATCTGGAGATCATCTCTGTCCGCGAAGCAACAGACGAAGAGGTCGCCGCCGGGGAACCGCTGCTGCCGGACGCCTGATGGCTCTGCCGTAAGCCCTCGACGATCACTTCCCGTACCTGTTCGCTAAGCTCCCGCGGGCTGATGTCGGGGGGTGGGTCCATCGCTGTGTGCCAGGTCACCCGTACCTCCGGGGCGGGAGCGGCCAACAACCGGAGCAGGTGGAAGTGAAACTCATCGTCACCGATAAACGGCGTAATATGGCAGGGTTCGCCATCCCGCAGGTAGGCGATGGACACTGGCACTACCGGCACGTCAGCGGTGGCCGCTGCGCCAATCAACCGTGGAAAGAACGGAAGCACCGTCAGCCCTGACGAAGTGGTGCCTTCCGGAAACACCAGCACAGACTGGCCGGCTTTCAGGGTATCGGCGATCTCATCCCGCCGCTGCGCCGCCTCACCACTGCCCCGCCGGATAAACAGGGTGCCCGCCTGCCGGGCCAGCCAGCCGACAACCGGCCACCGGGCGACCTCCGCCTTGGAAAGAAAACGAACCTCCGTCAGCCCTCCCAGCACGGGAATATCCGTCCATGAGATATGGTTGCTCAGCATCAGCGCCGGGCCTTCGGGGGGCGATCCGGCTTCAGTGACACGAATGCCAAGGCAGCGGCAACAGGTCAGGAAACAGTTGCGCGCCAGCGGTGAGCGGTTGTACTTGCGTCCGGTGATCCGGTCCGCAAGCAGCAGCGCCAGCGCTATCGCCGTTGTGATACTCAGTACCAGAGACAGAAAAGTCAGTCTGATCAGCAGGCGAACCAGCGCCATTATCGCGTCCATCCAGAGCTGTTCAGCGTCTTGCCGGTGCCCCGTGAAATGGCGGCCTTATAGATTGGCAAGATGCTGATGTCCAGTAACACCAGAAGGGCCGTCTGCGACGAGCCGCTCCCGATTTTCATCAGATGAAAGATACCGGTCCTGACGATGGCGGGCAATACGCTGAGTTTCAGCCCGTCTTTGGCCGTATGGGTGTCAGTTTGCCGCTAACGGGATCAGCCTGACGACGGCCGGATGACCGCTTTGTGACGGGGTTACCTGTCAGATCCCTGCCCCATGGTTCATCGGTATGACGGAGCGCACCGGACCTGCTATCTTTTTGTGACCGGAGGTAACATTGCGTGGCGTCATGTATTTCGTGCCTTAGTATGTATAATCGTTGTTACACGATTCGGCTAAGCGATTGACTTTACTAATGGCGCTTTCCGAGCTACAGATGATATATCTGCCCGATGAGCAGATGACTGCGTAGGGCGGTTCGTATGGGCGCCCGCTAACATAACAACTAAAGCAGAGATGGATGGCGTGGAACATACTAACGAAGGCTGGCGAATCCTGATCGTTGAGGATGACGAGCGTCTGGCGGACCTCACCAGGGAATACCTGGAGAGTAATGGTCTGACAGTTAGCCATGAAAGCCATGGGGGTAGTGCGGTTGAGCGTATCCGCGCTGAGCGCCCGGACCTTGTGGTTCTGGACCTGATGCTTCCGGGGGAAGATGGTTTGTCCATCTGCCGCCGGGTCCGGCCATTCTATGATGGTCCGATTATCATGCTGACGGCCCGCAGCGATGACCTGGACCAGGTGTTGGGGCTGGAAATGGGCGCTGACGATTATGTCGGCAAGCCGGTAAAACCCCGGGTACTGCTGGCGCGAATCCGTGCCCTGCTGCGCCGGGCGTCCAATGCTGCAGACGGTGAGGACGGAGCGGGTGACGAAGAGCCGGTCCGGCTTCAGTTCAATGATCTGGTAGTCGATCGTTCCATGCGGGAGGCGTGGCTTAAAGATGAAAGTATCGACCTGACCAGCGCCGAGTTTGATCTGCTCTGGTTGCTGGCCCGCAGCGCCGGTCGCGTGCTCAGCCGTGAAGAAATCTTTACCGCCCTCCGGGGTATCGAATACGATGGACAGGATCGCTCCATCGACGTCCGGGTGTCCCGGATACGACCCAAAATCGGCGACGATCCCGTGCATCCCCGACGTATTAAAACGGTACGCAGCAAAGGCTACCTCTTCGTCAAGGAAGCCTGATCCCGTAACGGGCGGTGCCGCACCTGGCACCGCCCCAGCCAGGCTGACCCATGCCCAGGACCTTCTCCTTCAAATTATTCATCCGTCTTGTCGGGCTTGCCGCGTTGATCGCTCTGGTCTGTTCGCTGGTGGCCTGGGGCCTGACGGCGGTGCGCCATCAGGCTTGGCAGACCAGTATAGGGCATCCACTGATGACCTGGCTGGCAGAATCCCCGTCCCCACAACATCATTACCGCTGGCTGACCGAACACCGTGATCTCCGCGTCACCACCGCCGATGAGTTGGAACTGCGGGCTGTGGCGCGGGAGCGTCTGGGTTATGGTCAGACGCTGGTGAAATCGGGCCCGATCGGCCTGCGTCTTTATAAGGCACGTGCCGATGGAGCAGTAGTGACGCTCCGGTCCCGCCATCTTTATCAGGACGTAGCACAGGCCACCGCACTGGTGCTGCTGTGGCATCTTGATGGCATGCCCGACGGTGAACGGGATGCGGCTGTTGAAGCATTTGCTCAATCGCTGGGCGTTGGGCTGCTGGCCCTTACCCATGACAGCCAGTTACCCGCAGCCGAGGTACTGGATCTGGTCTGGGCGCAAAGTTTGGTGGGGTACGGTGACGCGGATCAGGGCCACGTGCTGGTACGACTCGACGATGGCACTCTGATGCGCATGGACATGCCCCCGGGCTTCCAGGTTCTGACATGGCCGGTGCTGTTGTTGATTCTGGCAATGGCGGGCCTGATGTTGCTGGTCGCAGTTCGATTACTGATGAGGGATCTTGAGCGCAGCCTGCGGTCGGTCGAGTCGGTCGCGGTCCGCATAGCCCGGGGTGACCTTGAAGCCCGGGTAGAGCCCGGACAAGGCAGTCTGGTGTCGCGGCTGGCGCTCTCGTTTAACAGCATGGCGGATCAGATACAGCGCCTGGTGGCGGTCCAGAGGGAGATGATCCATGCGGTCTCCCATGAACTGCGGACGCCGGTCGCCAGAATCCGGTTCGGCGTGGAGATGATTGAAACCGCCAGGGATGAGCAGGCGCTTCAGCGACAACTGGATGGCATCGATAATGATATCCAGGAACTGGATGAACTGATCGACGAGATCCTCACCTATGCCCGGCTGGAGCAGGGCGGCCCGGTATTCAGTCTGCGGCCCACCAACGTGCCCGATATCGTGCGCCAGGTGGTCGGCGAGCAGAGTGTTCTGCACCCGGCGGTGACCATCGACCCGGTGATCCCGGAGCGTTCAGAAATCTACGCCGACAGCGATATCGAGCCCCGATACATGCACCGGGCTATCCAGAACCTGGTGGGGAACGCCTGTCGCTACGCCGCGGGACAGGTGCGGGTAAGCTGCACCCTGGATGACGAAAACTGCCGGATTGATGTGGAAGACGACGGCCCGGGGATCCCCGAGCAGGAGTGGGAAAAAGTATTCAGTGCTTTCGCCCGGCTGGACGACAGCCGTACCCGCAACTCTGGCGGCTACGGGCTGGGCCTGTCCATTGTACGACGGATTCTGTTCTGGCACGGCGGCCAGTCATTTGTCGGGCGCAGCGAGGCACTGGGGGGCGCCCGCTTCAGTCTGGTCTGGCCTCGCCGGCAGTAAGACCTCAGCGCTCGAACGCGATCAGGTGATCAGCTTCCACCCGGACCGGAACCTGCTCACCCAGCCGGAAATCGAGATGGCTGCGGAACAGTGCTTCGAATTCGGTGTCCTCAGACATGCGGAACCGGTACAGGGTGGAGGTGCCGGCGAAGGTCTTTTCAATCACTCTGGGCCTGAGTTCTGACGCTTCATCGTAAACAATATCATCCGGGCGGATCAGTACATCCAGCAAGGTGCCGGGCGACCAGCGATAGGCCCGGTTGCCTACCAGAAGGCCAAGCTCCGATTCAATGGTATCGGGGGCGCCTGCACGACCGGGAATAAATGCCCCCTGACCCACAAACCCGGCGACAAAACGATTGGTAGGTTCGTGGTACAGGTTGTACGGCACATCCCATTGTTGTACCCGGCCATCTTTCAGTACGGCCACCTGATCGCACATGGCGAAGGCTTCCTGCTGATCATGGGTGACGAGCAGCGCGCTGATGCCAAGTTCCTTCAGGATATCCCTGACGTCAAGGCTGAGGCGCCGGCGCAGGTCGGCATCCAGGTTGGAGAACGGCTCGTCCAGCAGGATCAGGGTGGGTTGCGGCGCCAGGGCCCGGGCCAGGGCAACCCGCTGTTGTTGCCCGCCGGAAAGCTCATGGGGGTATTGATCCGCCAGGTCCTGCAGATGCACGAGCTGTAACAGGCTTATCACCCGGGCCCGCTTTTCGTCCCGCCGCAGGTCTTTCAGACCAAATCCGATGTTTTCCGCGATGGTCAGGTGGGGGAAAAGGGCATAGTCCTGAAACACCATGCCAATACGTCGCTTCTCTGGCGGCGTTGTTCGCCCCGGCAGGCTGATTAGCTGTCCATCTAGGTGAATTTCCCCTTCGTTGATGGGCAGGAAGCCGGCAAGTGCACGCAGTATCGTACTCTTCCCGCAACCGCTGGGGCCTAGCAGGCAGCCGATATCGCCGTGGCTGAGCGCAAAGCCGACGTCCGACACCACGTTGCCGTTGCCGTATCCACAGCCGAGTTCCTTGACGTCCAGCAGCCAGGTATCGGTATTCAGCTCAGGTGGTGCCATAAATGCGTACTCCGCCAGCGGCCGGTCAGGGCTCCAGCCGGCCCAGAATCAGAAACTCCAGCAGCGCTTTCTGG
>CAZHAY010000119.1:0-7137 GCA_964530545.1 uncultured Marinobacter sp. | reverse complement strand
TCACCCTGGAAAAACTCCCGGGGCTGAGGTTCAAATACCATGACGACGGACGGAACACCCAGCGCCGAGGCCTTGGCCTTGACCTGATCCAGAATGGTCTGATGGCCCAGATGGACACCGTCAAAGTTGCCGACCGTTGCCACACAACCCCGGGCCAGAAAGGTACTGTCCTGGTGTGACAACAGCTTGAGATTGGTCAGCCCCCGGATCAGACGCATGCGTACTGCAAACCCTCAGTTGAATGTCTGCCAGCGACTCGGTTGCGCTGGTGAGAAAACGCGCGATTATACCCTATCGACGGCGGAAATGTCTTATCCTCACCCCCACCACGAACAGCGTGGCAAAGTAAGCAAGGACTCCGGCGGTCACCAGCACAGCCATGGTCACCGTCCGGTCCAGCCCCCCATCGGCAAGCCACACGGGCACCGGCTTGTTCAACACCAGGATCACCGTTGCGAGCACGCCGTTGGCAATGGCCAGCTGGACCAGAAACCTGATTGCGCCAGCCTGCGCCTTCCAGGCACCGTCCTTCGCCAGACCCCGCCAGAGCAGAAACGCGTTCAGCCATGCTGACAGCGATGTCGCCAGCGCAAGGCCCGCATGAGCCATGGGTACTATCAGGGCCAGGTTGAGCACCATGTTGGCCACCATCGCAATGACCCCGATCCGGACCGGAGTTCGCATATCCTCCCGGGCGAAAAAACCGGGGGCGAGCACCTTGATCAGCATGAACGCCAGCAGACCCAGGGAATAGGCGCGCAGGCTCTGGGCCGACATCATGACATCCCGATCGGTCACTTCGCCATAGTGGAACAGCGTGGCAATCATCGGCTCCGCCAATAGCACCAGCGCCACGGCAGCCGGGAGCCCGATCAGCAGAATGCACCGCAATGCCCAGTCGATGGTAGCTGCAAACTCATCCCGGGACTGGGCAGCGTGCTTGCGGGACAGGTTGGGGAGGATGACGGTACCAATGGCAATGGCAAACACGCCCAGCGGCAGCTCCGACAAGCGATCTGAATAATAGAGCCACGACACGCTGCCGGTTTCCAGAAAGGACGCTAGCACCGTATCCAGCAGCAGGTTGATCTGGCTGACTGAAACCCCAAAGATCGCGGGCGCCATCAGCCTGAGAATGCGTCGTACGCCTTCGTGCCGGTAATCGATCTTCGGCCTGGGCATAAGCCCCAGCCGCATCAGGAAAGGCAGTTGGAAAAACAGTTGCAGGGCACCCGCGATAAATACACCCCAGGCCAGTGCCATCACCGGCTCTGACATCAATGGCGCGAGGAAGATCGCCGCGCCAATCATCGCCAGGTTGAGCAGCACGGGAGTAAACGCCGGCACCGCAAAGCGATCGTAGCTATTGAGGATTGCCCCGGCGAACGCCGTCAGAGAAATCAGCAACAGATACGGAAAGGTGATGCGCAGCATATCGCTGGCAAGGCCGAACTTGACGGGATCGTCGGTAAACCCCGGCGCAAACACCGCCGTCAGCACCGGGGAGCCGGCCATGGCAATCAATGTGATTGCCAGTAGCACCAGCCCCAGTGATCCCGCCACCGCGTTGACCAGTCGCCGAACCTCGGTGATTTCGCTCTGCTGGCGATAGGACGACAGAACCGGTACGAACGCCTGGGAGAACGCGCCCTCGGCAAACAGCCGACGCAGGAAGTTGGGAATCTTGAAGGCGACAAAGAACGCATCAGCCCCCGCACCAGCCCCGAAGTACCTGGCGATCACCATGTCCCGCACCAGCCCGAGCACCCGGGATACCATGGTCATGATTCCTACCACCCCGGAGGAGCGCAGCAGGCCCGGTGCTTTGGGAGGATGTTGCGAGACTTCCGGAGGCGCCGACTGACTCATTCAGACCGTTTCCTGACGTGATGGTGGCCGGAGTTTATCACAGGGATTCCGCGCGCTGGGAGACAGGTTCACCCCTTGACATCAGCGGCGTGTGAGGGCATGATTCCGCGTCATTTATTTTGACGCGTCGAATGCAGTGGGCGCGGTTACATTGTCGGGGCGGCTTCCGCGAAGGCGCTCTTAGCGAATCCAGATTTCACACAGATTTTTCAGGAGTTACACGGTGGCAAATACCCCGCAATCCAAGAAGCGCGCTCGTCAGAATGAGAAGAACCGTAAACATAACGCCAGCCTGCGGTCCATGGCGCGTACCTATATGAAGAAGGTTCAGGCCAAAATTGACGCGGGCAACTACGAAGAAGCCCAGAAGGCCTTCCAGGAAGCCCAGCCGGTCATGGACAGCATGGTCAACAAGGGTATCTTCCCGAAAAACAAGGTTGCTCGCCATAAGAGCCGTCTGAGCACCAAGATCAAGGCGCTTAAGGCCTGATTGGATCAGATTGACTAAAAACCCCGCTACGGCGGGGTTTTTTATGCAAGATTTCCCAGCAACGTGAAAATTTTACCGGTTTTTTTACCTGCCATGACGTTCCTGTAAACACCCCGCCCGGGACTGTGCCGGCAGCGCCGGAAGCCAGTCTTTCGTCTTGCTGGTACGGATCGTGCTTCAGCCATGCTACACCCTCGAACGCTCGCCCTCGGCCAATAGCGAGGCAAAGGAGGTCTTCATGGCAATACTGGATCCCGAATATACCGGCAACGGATCGGCCGGAAATTCCAATCGCACGCAACCCACCAGCGACATTATCGATGACACTCGAAACGCAGCGAAAGAGCGCATGTTTTCGGAAGCGGAGCGCCAGCGAGGTACTGCGGCGCAGGCCATAAGTGACAGCGCCCGAGCCCTGGAGAAAGCGGCGGAGTCTCTGGATGACAGCGGGCAGCCTTCACTGTCTCGCACTACGTCATCCCTGGCCTCTGGCCTGTCCAGCGTCGCGCAGCGGCTGGAGCAGAGTGACACCGATGACCTGGTGCAGGAGGTTTCGCGCTTTGCACGCCAGAATCCGACTCTGTTCATTCTGGGTGGTGTAGGCGCTGGCCTGTTACTGAGTCGCTTTCTGAAAGCGTCGGCCAGTAATTCCGACCCGAGCCATTAATGAGCACAACCGTTACCGGCAGCAACGCCTGCCCCGAAACGTGAGGAGGCACCATGGCTAATCCAGCGTCAAACGAATACACAGGGCCCCGCCCGACCCCCGACCAGCCCACGAACACTACCGCAGCAACGTCCGGCAATGGCCAGGACTCAACGAAGGTCTTTGGCCTTGCCAAACATCTCTTCGATGATCTGGCGACCTTGCTGCGCAAGGAACTTGCGCTAGCCGCGTCTGAGGTTAACCACGCGGTAAAAGGTACAAAGAAGGGCATAACCGGACTGGTCAGTGGCGCAGTGGTACTTAACTCCGGCTTTATTTTCCTGCTGGCCGCAGCAACCCTGGGACTGGCAGAAGTGATGCAGCCGTGGCTCGCGGCCCTTATTGTCGGCGTGGTCGTCACCGTTATTGGCCTGATCATGGTACAGGCGGGCAAGAAGAAACTTGAGCCATCCAACCTGCGACCTGACCGGACCATGGAAGAGCTTCGCAAAGACCGTGATTCCGTCAAGGGGGTAACATCATGAACACCGCAAAAGAACAGATTCGGTCAGACATGGAAAAAAGCCCGGACGAGCTTCAGCGCGAAGCGGACGAGGTGCGCCGGGATATGGAGCAGACCGTCGATCAACTGGCGAACCAGTTTTCTCCAGGTGAGTTGATCAATCAGACCTTCAAAAAACTTCAGAACGGCAGCGGCACCGCATTTGCCCACAATCTGTCAACCCAGATCCAGAATAATCCGATACCAGCGCTTCTGGCCGGGGTCAGCCTGGCGTGGTTAATGACTGCGTCCAAACGGGCGCCGGTCCAGACCTCATCGAACGACACCCACTCTGGGGTAATGGGTGCGGGCAAGGATAAGCTTTCATCGGCCGCGGCACATACCCGAAACTCCGGCCAACATATGGTGGACGGCGTCAAAGACAAACAGCAGCACCTTGCCCGCAGCGCTAGCGACATGAAGCACCGCGTGAGTGAAAGCAGCCACCACCTCATGGACAGTGCCCGAAGTGGAGCGCATACGGCTCGCAGTCAGTATGAGCACATGCTTCAGGAACAGCCTCTGGTGCTCGGTATGCTAGCGATTGCCGCAGGTGCGGCATTGGGTGCTTTGTTGCCCCGAACCGAGCAGGAAGACCGGGCGATGGGCGAAACCAGTGATGAGCAGAAGGCTGCCATCAAGCACCGCGCTGAAAGTCTGAAAGAGCAGGCCGAGGCCAAAGTCAGCGAAAAAGTACAGGACGGGCAACAACATCAGTCACAGAGCAGTTCGTCCCCATCGACGGACGCTACCCGCGCCGGGCATTCGAATCACTCGCCAAGCTCTACCAGCCCGACCAGTTCAACCAGTTCAACCAGTTCAACCCATGAGAAATCACGGCAACATGAGCGCGGGACACCGGCAGCCAACCCAACCGCGGCACCGAACCATCCCGCCACAAACCCACCCGTCGTGAATCCGAGCGACTCGAGAGAGGGTTAGTTTAGCGGTTTTTTTTAAGGCCCCGCTGACGTTGATGGATTATCCCATCAGCGTCAGCGGGGTGCTCTTCCTCAGACTTATCCCTTGATTACCTTTGCTTAACCCCTTGTATTACTGCCATTTCCCATACTAACAGCAGACATTGAACTAGACTCAACAGAACGCTCTTCCGTTCATATGAAAGGTGCTGAATGTCTGCAGATCAAATCGGGTTTTCGCTGTTGGTACTGGCCGTGTTGCTGGGGGTTGGCAAGTGGGTACGCATGCATTGGCGCCCGGCCCAGAAGTTATTTCTGCCGGCGTCCATTCTCGCTGGTGCCATCGGTCTGCTCTTTGGGCCTGGGATACTCGGCGCCCTTGTCCGCCTTCTGGCAGGTCCGGACCATGCGCTCGCCCAGGGCGCAATTCCCGAGTGGATGTTGTCGGTATGGAGCGCCCTGCCCGGCCTTCTGATCAACGTGGTATTTGCAACTCTGTTGATGGGTGTACCCCTCCCCCACTGGCGTCGTGTCTGGAACCTGGCGGGGCCCCAGCTTGCGTTCGGCATGAGCCTCGGAGCCGGCCAGTATGTGGTCGGCATTCTGATTACTGCACTTATCCTGGCCCCCATGTTCGGCATACCCATGATGGCAGGGGCACTGATCGAAATCGGCTTCGAAGGCGGCCATGGGACGGCTGCCGGCTTGCGGGATACCTTCGCTGAGCTCGGGTTCGAGGAAGGCGCAGATCTGGCGGTGGGGATGGCGACCGTTGGCATTATCGGCGGCATCGTTGGCGGCATTATTATCATTAACTGGGGCGTTCGCCGGGGTCACAGTGCTGTGTTGGATAAGAACGTCCGTGCCCTGCCACAAAGTCATCAACGGGGTCTCGTTGCCAAAGAACATCGCCCGACGTCGACCGGCAACATGACCGTCCGCGCAGACTCCATTGAACCTCTATCCCTTCATCTCGCTTTTATTGCACTGGCGATCCTCGTGGGTATGGGCATTCTTGAAGGGCTGGTATGGATCGAGTCAAAAACCTGGGGTCAGGGCGAGGATGCCCTTGAATTGCTCAGCGCCGTTCCGCTATTCCCGCTGGCGATGATTGGCGGCCTGATCGTCCAGCAACTGATCGGTCGTTTCGACAGGGATGACCTGATGGACCGTGAAACGCTGATACGCATCCAGGGGCTGGCCCTGGACTTGCTGATCGCCTCCGCCATCGCCAGCCTGTCGCTTGCTGTGATCGCCTCAAATCTTGCACCCTTCGTGATCCTGGGAATTGCAGGCATCGCCTGGAACGTTGCCATGCTGCTCTGGCTGGCACCGAGAATCATCCCGAAGTACTGGCTGGAGCGCGGGATCGGTGACTTTGGCCAGTCCATGGGGGTGACAGCGACGGGGCTGGTGCTGATGAAGATTGCCGACCCTGACAATAAAACCCCTGCCTATGAGGCATTCGGCTACAAGCAGATGGCGTTCGAACCATTTTTTGGCGGCGGTCTGGTAACAGGTATATCTCTGCCAATCATTTACCACTTTGGCCCTTGGCCGCTATTCGGCGTGATGCTTGGGCTGGTGGTTCTGAGCATCAGCGTGGGGCTCTTCTACTTTGGGCGCCTGAAGGAAGAACCGGGCATCTGAGCCCCATGGTTTGCAGGAATTTCATGAGAGTAACTACCGTTATCTACTACCGTTATCTACTACAGTGATCAAAAAGTGATTTGATAGTCAGATGAGAGAGGGACGAGACGATGTCGAATTCGAACGGTAGCAACGACACAATTTTCGCAGAACTGCGCGACGACCATGAAGTCCAGCGGGACCTGTTTGAACGGCTGGAAAAGACCCAGGGAGATGAAACAGCACGGCGTGAGGGCTTTGAAAAACTCAAGAACGAGCTATTAAATCATGAGACAGCGGAAGAGAAACACTTTTACTCCGAACTGATGACCATTGATCTTACCCAGGAAAAGACACGCCACAGCGTGGCTGAGCACCATGAGATTGACGAAAAGGTGGAGGAGCTGGAGTCTATCGAATTCGGCAGCCCCCAGTGGTTACCGAAGCTCCGGGATCTGAAGGAGCTGGTAATTCATCACCTTGATGAAGAAGAAGAGGAGGTTTTCCCCCTGGCCGGAAGAGCGCTTACCGAGGAACAACAAACCTCACTCGGCAAAAGCTATCGGCAGGAAGTTGAGCAGTTGCGAAAAGGTTAGCTGTACAGCCGCCAGTCGCGCCGACTGGCGGCGTCTCAGACCTTTCTGACGAACTCTGATTTCAGCTTCATGGCGCCGATACCGTCAATCTTGCAGTCGATATCGTGGTCGCCGCCCACCAGGCGAATATTCTTGACCTTGGTGCCTACCTTGACGACCTGGGATGACCCTTTGATTTTCAGGTCCTTGATCACGGTTACGGTGTCGCCATCGGAAAGCACGTTGCCATTGGCATCCCTGATCTCCGGGCCATCGGACGCCTCCGCACCTTCGGCGCCAGGCTGCCATTCATGACCACACTCGGGGCAAACCAGAAACTCGCCGTCTTCATAGGTAAACTCGGACTGGCATTTGGGGCACTCGGGCAAACCGCTCATATTTTCTCTCACTCTGACACAAACCAGGGCGCTGTCCGCAGGCTGGAA
>CAZHAY010000118.1:0-7257 GCA_964530545.1 uncultured Marinobacter sp. | reverse complement strand
CCAAACTCGGTCTTTTCCGTTCGCAGGAACTTGCGCCGCGCGGGCGTATTGAAGAACAGATCCCGTACTTCAACCGTCGTACCTACCGGGTGAGCCGCCGGGGAAATCCGCGCTTCCATATCGCGACCTTCGACCTCTACCCGGCTGGCGGCTTCCTGTTCTGCCGTACGCGAGGTCAGCGTCAGCCGTGACACCGAACTGATACTGGCGAGCGCTTCGCCGCGGAAACCCAGCGAGGCCACTGCCTCCAGGTCATCCAGGGTAGTGATCTTACTGGTGGCGTGCCGGCTCAGCGCCAGGGGCAGCTCGGCTTCCGGTACGCCGGTGCCGTCGTCCCGCACCCGTATCAGGCGAACGCCACCCTGGTCCACGTCGACTTCGATGCGACGAGCGCCGGCATCGAGGGAGTTTTCAATCAGTTCCTTGAGAACCGAGGCGGGACGTTCAACCACCTCCCCGGCAGCAATCTGGTTGGCCAGCCGGGGGGACAGCAGTTTGATGGAAGACATCGGGGAGTAAATCTCCAGCAATCAATGAATGGCGACCGATTGCTGATAATAACAGATTAACCGGGGCGTCAGCCGCCCCGGCTTCGGCGAACCGGATACCAGCTCAGGAGTTTGGTATCTGCAGGGTCTGGCCGACGACTAACATGTCGTCCGTCAGGCCATTGATCCGTTTCAGGGCTTCGACGCTCACCTGGTTGCGACGGGCGACCGCCGACAGGGTATCGCCCCGCTGTATCCGATATTCACTGACCGTGACGCCACCACCCTTCTGACGCTTCTGCCAGGCCAGCAGCGTGCCCGGCGGCGGCAGGGCGTTAAAATACTCGTCAATACCATCAAATACCGCCCGGGCCACCTTGTCCTGATGGGCCGAACTGAGCAGGTTCCGCTCTTCCTGTGGGTTGGAAATAAACCCGGCCTCAACCAGGATGGACGGGATATCCGGCGACTTGAGTACCGCAAAGGCAGCCTGTTCCACGCCAGGTTTGTGCAGGCGCGTGACCTGGCCGAGCTTCTTCAGAATAAAATCGCCCACCCCGACGCTGGCGTTGATACTGGCTGTCATGGATAGATCCAGCAGCACGCCGGCAAGCACATCGTCCTTGTCGCCCAGGGTAACGCCACCTTCGCCACCAATCAGGTCAGAACGGTTCTCACTACGGGCCAGCCAGCGGGCCGTTTCACTGGTGGCACCCCGCTGGGACAGGGCGAACACCGATGCCCCCCGGGGCTGGGGGCTGTGAAACGCATCCGCATGGACGGATACGAACAGATCAGCCTTGTACTTGCGGGCCAGCAGCGTACGCCGACGCAGGTCAATGTAATAATCTCCGGTGCGGGTCAGCTGGGCTTTGTAGCCCGGCTTGCTGTTGATCAGCTTTTCCAGACGCCGCGCCAGGGTCAGCACGACGTCTTTTTCCCGGGTACCGCCCGGTCCGATGGCACCAGGGTCTTCACCGCCGTGGCCAGCGTCGATCACAACGATAATATCCCGCTTGCCGCCGGTATCCTCCCGCACAATCGGACGGGTCATATCACTGAGGGAGACCCGGTCTTCCTCGATCAGGTCGATGACCAGCCGGTGACCATACTGCTGGTTCGGCTCCAGCTGGAAACTGCGGGGCTTGATATCCTTGCTGAGGTCCAGCACCACCCGCAGGTCATTACCATTGCGGGCCGCGCTGCGAATCTGCCGGACGGGGCTGCCGCTCAGGTCCAGCTGGTCCAGGCGGGCCTGCAGGCGGGTGCCTTTCATATCGATCACCAGCCGGTCCGGGTTCTCCAGACGGAAAATGGTGTGTTCTACCGACGAGCGGGTGTCGAATACCAGCCGCGTGTGGTCCGGCGCAGGCCAGATCCGGGCGCCGTCCACGATTGTGGCTGCGGCAGACGGCAGCGTTACCACGATGGCCAGCAGGGCTGCGATAAGCCCCAGCCCCTGACGAATCAGTGTTCCTGTTATTGTCATATGCGGCCCCTCGATTCCGGTCCGTCTCTGTTTACAACCGCCCCGTCTCCCGGGCGAAACCTTTTTGGGCTGCCAGCTGGTCCAGCAGTGTTCGACCCGCTTCGCTGTGCGCCTGCAATTGCAGGGTACGACCGCCCCGGTCTGGCGTCAGAGTCAACTCCAGATCCGGCTTTGGCAGAACACCCTCGCCCCGTTCCGGCCACTCCACCAGACACACATTGCCGGGGGCCAGATAGTCCCGGATGCCCATGAATTCCAGCTCTTCCGGATCTCCCAGCCGGTAAAGATCAAAATGCCAGGTCGCCGGCTGCAACTGATCATAGGGCTCCACCAGGGTATAGGTCGGACTTTTAACTGCGCCCTGATGGCCCAGCCCCTGGATAAACCCGCGACTGAGGGTCGTCTTGCCAGCGCCCAGGGTGCCATGAAGGAATATAACAATCCCCCCACCCGGCGCTACCGATTTCACCGCATTTGCAAGACTTTTACCGACCGCGACGGTGGCGGCCTCGTGTTCCAGCCAGAGCGTCTGTTCATTCATCACCATGTCCTCCGGGCTGAATGTCCCCACAATGCGTGTGCTGACGGATGGTGTCGGGCTCCCCGAACCGGGGCTCCACGGCCGCCAGGGCAACCGGCAGCGCTTCGATCACATCCATCGGCAATAACCCCCGATAACCCTTGCGTTGTGACGCCAGTGCCGCCGCCTCAAGATGGAGCGCAGCGCCGAGCAACACGCCCTCACAGAGGCCAATGGCCGAGGCGCGGACCGCCTGCGCCATGAACGCACCGACAATACCAGAGAGCACGTCGCCCATGCCCCCCGTCGCCATGCCGGGATTCGCCCCGGGCACCAGCGCGGGTATTTTCCCGGCCATCGAAATCAACGTGCCAGCCCCTTTCAGCAGCGCGACGCCGCCAAAGCGCTCGCTCAACAAACCAACCGCCGCCAGTCGGTCGGCCTCGATATCGGCGACTGAACAGTCCAGCAACCGGGCGGCCTCCCCGGGGTGTGGGGTGATGACCTGCCAGCCAAACGGCACCACGGGCTGACTCGCCAGCAGATTGAGCGCATCCGCATCAAGCAGCCGCGGCTTACCGGACGCCAGCACCTGTTGCAGCATCTGCTGACCCCAGGCGGACTGCCCCAGCCCTGGCCCGCACACCACCGCATCGGCTTTCTCCAGCAGCGGAGCCAGCTCGTTTCCATGCACGACGCCACGAACCATCAGTGACGGGCAGCGGGACAAAGCGGCCGTCACATGCTCGCCGCGCGTCGCCAGTGTGACCAGCCCGGCACCACTGCGGGCGGCGGCCTCTGCCGCTAGCAGCCCTGCCCCGCCGTAACCCCGGTCACCGGCTACGATCAGCAGATGGCCAAAGCTCCCTTTATGGGCCGCCGGCGACAGGCGCGGCAGGTAAGTCTGGCACTGCTGCC
The DNA here is from genome assembly GCA_964530545.1 of uncultured Marinobacter sp. Lineage (GTDB taxonomy): Bacteria > Pseudomonadota > Gammaproteobacteria > Pseudomonadales > Oleiphilaceae > Marinobacter. The sequence continues at coordinate 3,842 of CAZHAY010000118.1, read as the reverse complement.
ATCCGGTAATGGTGGCAACCGGCGCCACCGGCAGCGAATCGAGCATGGCGTCGGCGCCCAGGGTGTCGTAAACCACCCGGCCCGCATAATGGGGCCCCTGCCCCGTCAGAAGACCTACCTTTTGTCCGATAAAGGTAACGGTGACGTCGGCGCGTACGGCCTCACCCTCCGCTACGCCCAGGCTGGCGTCCAGCCCCGAAGGGACATCCACCGCCAGCACCGGCGCGCCGCTGGTTTCCAGTAGGCGGGCGATCTGATCAAAAGGAGATCTCAGGGCTCCCCGGGCGCCGGTGCCCAGCATTGCATCCACCACCACCGGCTTATGGGTAAAGAGCCCCGCCTGTTCGTCTGCGGTCAGCTGGACCCAACGCCTGATGAGAACCCCCGCCTCGGTGGCGTCCCGCCAGGCCCGGCGTGCATCCCCGGACAGCTTTTCAGGGTCAGAGACGGCAATGCACTCAACCGCCAGCCCCTGACGCTGTCCGTTCGCCGCGACCAGATAACCATCGCCGCCGTTCTTACCAGCGCCGCACAGCACCAGCACGGAAGAAGGGGCCGGCCAATGCCGTAATAACTGCCGGAATGCCGCCCGTGCCGCCTTCTGCATCAGCCCATAGCCATCAACCCCCTGATCTTCGATAAGAAACCGATCAAGGGCCTGAACACCATCTGCAGTAAAGAGGGATTCTGTTAAGCTGTGGCTTGTCGGCATAGCGGCCAGAACCTGTCAGGTATTGAGAATTCAGTTTAACTGTTTTACCCAGCGTGCTGTAAAGCGTAGCAAAAGCCGGGCATAGACCACACTTTAACCAATAGTAACCCTGATCCATGAGCTCTGCACTTGAAGATTTTCCCGAGCGCATTCGCCAATGGGCCCTGGAGCTGGGCTTCAGCGACGTTGGCATTACCCGGCCGGAGACCGGAGTTCATGCCCAGCGCCTTCAACAATGGCTGGCCCAGGGGCTCCATGGTGAAATGGAATGGATGAAGCACCACGGTGACAAGCGCTACACCCCCACGTCCCTGGTCCCGGGCACTGAACGGGTTATCTCTGTCCGCATGGACTATCGCCATGCACCGGACAGCCCCCAGCAGGTATTGGGCGATCGGGAAAAGGCCTACGTCAGCCGATATGCCGTAGGACGGGATTACCACAAGCTGATCCGCAAACGGCTGACTCACCTGGCAAAACGCATCGATGAGGCACTGGACGGTTACGACTACCGGGCCTTTACCGACAGTGCGCCGGTAATGGAAAAAGCCCTGGCCCAGCACGCTGGCCTCGGCTGGATCGGCAAGAACACGCTGGTGCTCACCCCAAAGGCCGGCTCCTGGTTTTTCCTTGGCGAAATTTTTACCTCCGCACCGCTGCCGGAAACGCCTTCGTTCGAGAAAAATCACTGCGGCAGTTGCAGCGCCTGCCTGGAAATCTGTCCGACCAACGCCTTTGTAGGTCCTTATATACTCGACGCGCGCCGCTGCATCAGCTACCTGACCATCGAACTGAAAGGCGCCATTCCCGAAGAACTGCGGCCGTTGATGGGCAACCGGGTATTTGGTTGTGATGACTGCCAACTTGTCTGCCCCTGGAACCGGTTCAGCAATCCGACCCGGGAAACCGATTTTCACCCTCGCCACAACCTGGATAACAGTACCCTGGCAGAATTGTTCCGCTGGACCGAACCGGAGTTTCTGCAACGCACCGAGGGCTCGGCCATTCGCCGTACCGGCTACGAGGGCTGGCTTCGTAACTTGGCCGTGGGGCTGGGCAATGCACCGACCACTATTCCGGTGATTGAGGCACTGAAATTCCGTGCCGACTACCCCTCCGAGCTGGTCCGGGAACATGTCCGGTGGGCGCTGGCCCAGCACGGCGTCACGACCTGAGCAACCTGTCTTTCACCGGCGCATTCGTGCAGAATCCGCCCCTGATCTTTTCCGGAACCATCAGCAGGAAATTCCGTACCATGGCCATCAAGCACCTGAGAACCGCCTTTGCCAGCCAATACCAGCCCGGGCAGCCAGCCCGGCTTCAGATTGGCGAGCCGCTGCAGGAGCCCGGCGGTGATTACGAGATGCTCCATAAGCAGATGAAGCGATTGTTCAACAGCAAGCCGGGCAAGAAATACGGCCGTTTCTCCGAAGATATTGGTGAGCACCCGTTCAGCGCCTGGCTGAAGGACTATCTGGAAGAGAAGCAGTCCTTTGGCTCCCTTACGGAGCGACTCTACGGGCACTTCAGGGACATGCTGGACAGTGCCCAGGAAGAGTTCTCCGGCCACCTGATGCTGGTCCACGAATCCCTCGCCAACGGCGAAGTCGCCTACCTGCTGGTTCTGGAAACCGACAGCGCCATGCGGTTCGACAATAGCCAAACCCTGGATGCCACCGACGTACTGAGCCTGTCCCGCCTGAACCTGGCGCTGCGGATTGAGCTGGAGGACTGGCTCGGTGACAGCGGAAGTGACAACTACCTTACCCTGGTCCATGGCCGCGGCACCGGCGAAGGGGGCGACCTGTTCATTCGCCTTTCCGGCTTCACCAACCAGATCGACGTGGAAAAGGAAACCGTTACCTTCCTGGATGCGGTGGAAGCTTTCGCCAAGACCTCAGCCCCGGAAAAAGCCGGCGAGGTGCGGGCAAAAGCCTACGAGTTCTGTAAGGAGCAACACGCCCTGGGAGAGCCGGTGGAAATCAGCGCGCTTTCTGGCTTCCTGGATGAAAACCAGCCTGAGCGGTTTCAGGAATTCGCCGCCCAGGCCACGGAACTCCCGCCCAGCGGTGTCCTGCACCCGGACCACCGCAAGGTAAAAAAACTGGTCCGCATCGCCGGGTCCGGCGGCGGCATGAGCCTGTCGTTCTCATCGGACCTGGTCAACCAGGCGGTCTACTACGACCGCGACAAGGACGCCCTCACCATCACCCGCCTGCCCAAGGCCTTGCGGGAACAGTTGCAGCAGTATTTGGAAGGACGGGAGACGGAGTAAGCCGGAGCGGCGTCCGTGCCAACGTAAAACCAGGCTGGTTGATAACTAGCCAGCCCGTTATAATACGCGGTCCATTTTCTTTCCGCTGCTCTGACTGTCCCCGCGCAGACTGAATTCACCAATGTAGTGAGACCCATGGCCAAAAAGCTTTTTATCAAGACCCACGGCTGCCAGATGAATGAGTACGACTCTGCCCGCATGGCAGACCTGCTCAAAACCGGCGAAGCGGTCGAAATGACTGACAAGCCGGAAGAGGCCGACATCCTGCTGCTGAACACCTGTTCCATCCGGGAAAAAGCCCAGGAAAAGGTCTTCCATCAGCTCGGCCGCTGGAAGGGTCTGAAAAAGAACAAGCCGGAGCTGATCATTGGCGTAGGCGGTTGCGTTGCCAGCCAGGAAGGCCAGGCCATCCTCGACCGCGCACCCTACGTCGACATGGTATTCGGCCCCCAGACCCTGCACCGCCTGCCCGACATGATCACCGAGATCAGAACCAAGGGTAACGGTGTCGGCGTGGTGGACGTGAGCTTCCCTGAAATCGAAAAGTTCGACAACCTGCCCGCTCCCGGTGCCGACGGCCCCTCTGCCTTCGTCTCCATCATGGAAGGCTGCAGCAAATACTGCACCTTCTGCGTCGTGCCCTACACCCGCGGCGAAGAAGTCAGCCGCCCGGTGGACGACGTCATCGTCGAAATCGCCCACCTGGCCAGCCAGGGCGTACGGGAAGTGAACCTGCTGGGCCAGAACGTCAACGCCTACCGGGGCGAAACCCACGACGGCGACATTATGGACATGGCCGAGCTCATAGAAGTCATCGCCACCATCGACGGCATCGACCGCATCCGCTACACCACC
>CAZHAY010000117.1:0-7313 GCA_964530545.1 uncultured Marinobacter sp. | reverse complement strand
CTGGCGTTTTTACCCTGGCGCCGCCATACCACCGAACTGGCAACTCTGGCCCACCAGCAGCAGAAGGAAGTGATGCTCCACGCGCCCATGGAAAATACCCGTCGTATCGGACTGGGCCCGGGTGGGCTGACAGCCGATATGGACCAGGCGACACTGACCGGGATCTTGCGTCAGGCCCTGCATTCGGTGCCCCACGTGCAGGGGGTTAACAACCATATGGGTAGCCTGCTGACCCAGCTTAGCGAGCCCATGGGCTGGGTAATGGACGAGCTGGCCAACTACCCGCTCTACTTTGTGGACAGCCGCACCATTGCTAACACGGTGGCGGGCCAGACTGCAGCGGAGAAGCAGGTACCCACCGTCACCCGGGACGTGTTTCTGGACCATGAGCAAACGGAAGAGTTTGTTCACCAGCAATTCCAGCAACTGATCCACAAGGCCCGCCAGGACGGCACGGCCATTGCTATTGGACATCCCCACAGAGTAACGGTGGACTATCTGGAGCGAGTACTGCCTGAGCTGGATGAGCAGGGTATTGCAGTGGCGACTGTGAGCGCGATCTGGGCCATGAGACACGACAACCAGCCCATGTTCGCCGACGACGACCGCCGGCCACTGGAAGTCAGGGTTGCGCAGAGCCACAAGGAGTCCAAGGACCAGTAGGCCATGGTCCCGACACCGCGGAATACTAGGCCCTCATGGCCACCAAACGCTTCATCCAGTCGAGCAGAGCCGTAGAAAGCAGTTCGGGGCGCGGCAGTAAACAGTACTGGTGGGCACCGAAAATCCGCGGCAAATACGCTGCCGCCTGCCGGTCAATGGTCAGACAGAACGGATAGACCCCCTGCAAGCTGGCTTCAGTAACAGCCTGGCGCATATCCTCTACCCCATACCGGCCCTCGTAGTCATCCTTGTCGTTGGGTTTGCCGTCGGACAGCACCAGTAGCAGTCGATGAGCGGCCTGCTGTTGCATCAGCCCGGCCGTTGCGTGGCGGATCGCAGTGCCGCCCCGGGTGTAGTGCTGGGGTTCCAGGGCGCTGATTCGCAAGGCAACCTCCCGGCTGTAACGCTCGTTGAAGTCCTTCACCTGCCGCACGGTTACCGCATTCGGTCCCTCGCCGGAGAATGCCTGCACGGCGTAGGGCTCGCCCAGCGCTTCCAACGCTTCGCAGACCAGTAGCAGGGCTTCCCGCTCCACATCAATGATGCGCTTATCCGCGGAGACCCAGCTATCGGTCGATCCGCTGATATCAATCAACAGCATAATCGCCATGTTCCGGTCGCTGGAACGATTGGTCTGATAAAGACCCTCGGACATGGGCAGGCCAGCACGAAAATCCGCGTAGCTCTCGGTGTAGGCTTCCAGGTCGATATCATCCCCTTCGGTCTGTCGACGGTGCTGTACCCGCCGCGCCTGCAGGAGCTCGAAACGACGGCGGATCTCAGTACGTGCGGCCCCGTACCCGGCCAGGGTTTTCTCCACCCACTCGCTGGAACCCTGCCCGCAGGACAGCAGGCGCACCGTCGCCCCCGGGTCCCGGTAGCACTGGTTACGGTAATCCCATTCCGGATAGGTGAAACCTTCGCCCTCGGCAATGGCGGCCTTGAGTTCCTGCCACGCCTTAGCATCCGGCGGATCATCCGACAACAACACTTCCTTAGGACGGCCAGGAGTGGACACCAGCCGGGCCTCAGACAGTTCCGAGACCATATCGCCGTATTCGTCCGCGCTGGTGTCCTCATCCCGGTCCACGGGCCGCTGCATGCCCATGGGGTCTTCCGCGTGGGGGTGGGAATCTTCTGTCTGCATGATCCAGACGCTGTCGCTCTTTTCTTCCCGCTCTTCATCCTCCGTGGGCTTACGCTCCTGAGGCCGTCGGGGCAGGCGCCCGCTACGGGGAGCTTCTTCGCTGTCGTCCTCCCCGATCTGATCGTCGACGCCTTCTGTCAGGGTCCGGGCGTCGGATGGTGTGCGGAATTCTCCGGTCCACCAGTCTTTCATCAGCGGGCGGGGGCCCAGGAGTTTTTCCCGACTGTCATCCGGCACCAGGCCCAGTTGCTCTATCAACGCGGATGCCTGAGCCAGGGATTCTTCCGGGGAATCGGAACGGGGCGCCGTGCTGTGAAGCTGTCCTGCTGGCAGCTCAAGCAGAGACCTGTACAGGGCTTCCAGCGGTTGCCGGGATTGGGGGAACTGTTGCAATGGCGGTCGTTGTTTCAACGCGATCTGGCGAAGCTGATCCACCCCGGGCGCCATACCCGGCAGCAGTTCCGTCAGCTCAAAATCTGCTGCATAGGCTTCCAGCAACAGGTAGAGGTCCGCTTCCAGGGGCCGGAGATTCTCCGTAATTGCTGTCGCACTACCCCGCCGCGCACGGACCACCTGCTGCATGGCCATGGTGCGGAACAGCAGCACCGTCAGGCCGGTGTCACCAAGGCCCAGGTCCCGGGGCAGCCAGATTGAGAAGCCATCCGTAGCCGGTACGGCGATTCGCTGACGCGGCTTGCGGTCGTGGCGGAAGAAGATGGCCAGCATGGTGGCATGGGCCGGGGGCTGGGCGATGCGGATGGACCAGCTCTCACCGAATATCGCGGTAATCAGCAGGTCCAGGCGAGCAGCAACGTCGTCAAGGAGGGTCGTGGGCTCGCTATCCTGCGGCGTGCGATATCGACGCCACAGGGACTGGGCGTATACCGTGGCATGGCGGGCCGCATCGGTCAGTACGTCTTCAGCTTCAGCCATGATTGGGTACCCCAGAGACGATTGCTATACGGCCCGCCGGAACAGCGTCAGACAAACGTGAGGTCCACCAGATCACGCATCGCCCCCACTAGCGATTCCTCATCCGATAAGGGCGACACCAGCCCGGCATAGCAGGCTTCTCTTGCAGCCACACCCATACTGATCAGGCTGGCCGTGGCAATCAGCAGACGCGTGCTGGGCACCTCCGGCAGACCCCGGTCCTGCAGGGCGCGGATTCGATGACCCAGCTCCACCAGCGTCCGGGCGGTGGCGTCATTGCTGCCGCTTTCCCGGGCTACGATGGCGGCTTCCTGCTCCGGTGGCGGAAAATCCAGGTCCAGCGCGACAAATCGCTGCCGGGTACTGGGCTTCAGATCCTTCAGCATGCGCTGATAGCCGGGGTTGTAGGAAACGACCAGCTGAAAGCCCGGCGCCGCCTGCAGGGTTTCGCCGGTCTTGTCGAGGGGTAATATCCGCCGGTGGTCGGTGAGCGCGTGCAGAATTACCACGGTATCCTGCCGCGCCTCCACCACTTCGTCGAGGTAGCAGATGGCACCTTCCCGCACCGCCCGGGTGAGTGGCCCATCCTTCCAGACCGTACCCTCATGGCTGATCAGGTAACGCCCTACCAGGTCACTGGCGGTCAGGTCATCGTGACAAGCGATGGTGACCAGGGGACGGCCCAACCGCCAGGCCATGTATTCCACAAAACGGGTTTTGCCACAGCCGGTCGGCCCCTTGAGCATAACTGCCAGATTGCGGTCGTGGCATTGCTCGAAAATGCTGACCTCCTGCCCCGAGGGAAGATAATACGGCTTGTCTTCCGCTTCGTTGCGGGCAGAGGGCCTGAGCAGCTCGTTTACAGACACGTCAGACAGACCCCCTCACCGGTTCCCTGGCGCGACCTGGGTCGTTCTCCGGTACCGGATCAGCCGTCGGCTCAAACACCGGACGGTAGCGGAAGAAGTCGAAGATATATAGCGAGACGCCGATGGCAAAGAGCGAGGCCGTGGCAATCAGCATCAGGAAATGGACCTGTATCTTGAGCTGGGCATCCAGATAGCCCATGCCCATGACCCGCTCAAGATAGACCTGACCAATACCCGCCGTTGCGAACGAAAGAGTCATGCCGAACATACCTGCCATCTGCATCCAGAAGGCCCAATAGCCAAGGCTGGTACCCTTCTCCGGCCGTGATGGGCACATCTGAGGCAGTGCATAGGAGATCATGGCGAGGATGATCATGGCGTATGCGCCATAAAATGCCGCATGGCCGTGCATGGCAGTGATCAGGGTACCGTGGGTCCATTTGTTGATGGACGGGAATGTGTGTGCCAGACCAAGCAGCCCTGCGCCAAACATGGCGAACAGAGCACTGCCCACGGTCCAGTGAAGCGCGAGGGCGTTCGGGTGGGCCAGGCCGGAACGTCGCATGGCGCCATAGGCCATCATCGCCATGCCCACGAGCGCTGCGGGTTCAAGGGCGCTGAAGAATCCTCCCAGGGGCAGCCAGTAGGCCGGCACGCCCACCCAGTAATAATGGTGCGCCGTGCCCAGGATGCCGGCGATAAATACCAACCCGACGATCACATACAGCCATTTCTCCATGACTTCCCGGTCGGCGCCGGACAGACGGATCAGCAGGTACGCCAGGAACGCCCCCATGATCATCATCCACACGCCTTCAACCCACAGGTGAATGGTCCACCAGCGGTAGTAAATCGACACCGTGTAGTTTTCATAGTGCAGCAACGCGGGCACGAACAGCACCGCAGAACTGAGCAGGCCCAGCAACAGCACCCCTTCGGTGGTGGTAAAGCGACCGGATTTCCGGATCGTCATGCCGATGTTGTACAGGAAGATCAGCATACAGATCACGATCACGATCTTATGGGGCAAGGGCTGCTCCAGCAGTTTATTACCCGTGCCATAACGGAAGAAGTAACCGATGATGGCGGTGACGCCCATGAGCGTCCACAGAATCAGCTGAATGTAAGCCAGTTTGGTGCTGTGCAGTTCAGCCCGTGACTCATCGGGTACCAGCCAGTAGGTACCGCCCATAAAGCCACACAGGACCCATACGATCAGCAGGTTGGTGTGAATGACCTTGGTTACGTCAAACGGCAGGATGTATAGCAGAGGATCTGGCCCCAGATACTTGGCAGCGGACAGCAGCCCGAACACGAGCTGCAGACCGAACAGCACCATGGCCACAGCAAAGTACCAGTAAGCGACAGACTGCGATCTATACCGCATTGTTGTTCTCCCTGTTTATCGGACGACTCGACCCTTTCAACTGACCTCAACGCTCTTACTTCAGAGTCATCAGATAGTCGACCAGGTAGTCAATTTCTTCTTCTGAAAGACTGTCTGTATAGGTGTTTGGCATGAACGACGTACCGCCCGCCGAGTACATGGCGCCGGGTACTACGTGAGCGCTTGGGGTAACAATGGATTCGCGGATATAACCGGCAACGTCCGCCGCTTCACCCTGATATTCGCCGGAAGCCAGCAGCTCTTCCGTGCGGGCGACCAGCCCTGCCATGGTAGGTCCTGCCATATCAGCGCCGGGCTGGGTGGAGTGGCAGGCATTACAGGATGGAACAGCGGTACTGAACAGGTACTCACCTTTTGCCCGCGGATCATTGTCGTCGCTCACTGGCGTTGTACCCGGTGGCGCAGTATCACGGTCACCGGCTACTGTGCTGGCGGCAGTCGCGGCAAACCCACCGGTTACAAGAATCGGCCGGGGCGGCCAGCCCTGGTTGTCGATATTGGCCACCCAGTCCAGGAACAGAATCAGATCGGTGATTTCTTTCTCACTCAGATCCTGCGTGGGCATCAGCCGGCGGTGCTTCTGTTCGTCGTAGAAGTTTGAGGGGTCTCGCATATACGCCTGCAGATAGGCTTCACCCCGGTGCTGGGTGATCTTGGTCAGATCCGGAGCGTAGTACGCGCCCTCCCCAAACAGGGTGTGGCAGTTTATGCAGTTGTATTTATGCCAGACGTCCTTGCCATGGATGATCTCCGGCGTGAGGTTCTTGGACTGGGTCAGCTCCGGAAACTGCCGGTGGCTGTCGACGGTCAGCACCAGAAAAAGAAGCGCTGAGAGTGCTGTGGCGGCCACAGCGAAGATGCGTGATTGTCGATTTGTCATGGTTCGCCCCGCCTATACCCCGATGCCCGTCCAGTACAGGACCGAAATGGAACCGGCATAGAGAATCGCTATCCCTATTAGCGCCAGCACGACAAAACTGATAACCCGGAACGGCGTGTACAGTTTTTTAAGTCGCATAGAGCCACCCTGTTGTTGTTTTCGCTTTCGAAGCAGATTGAATACCTGTTTAAACGTAGCAGCTAACTCTCCCTCTGCAAGAATCTGAACTAAACTTTTCTCCAGCCGGCATAACCGGCTGCACACGACAAAAATCTTGCCTCTCCGAAACTGATTAATCGCAAGTAATCCCAAAAATAAGCGTGCAATGATCAAGTCAGATCGGGTCTCTGCGGCACCTGGCTGCACGATTCGGAAGGCTGAAACAGGAGAACACCATGACGAAAAGATTGTTCTATCTCGGGTTAACTCTGATCGCGCTGATGGGCCTGGCCCTGCCTGCGCTGGCGGCGCATAACGGCGGTAGTAGCGACGTCGCCTATGTGCCGGACGTAACCTTTACCCTGACAACCGATATTCATCAGGGCAAGCTGGTTTACATTGGTGCCACCGGCGCAACCAAGGGCGAAGTGAACCCGGACCTGCAGGTGGCTGAGGGTGCCGTGGTCCAGATCAACATCATCAATGGCGATGGGGCGATTCATGACTTCGCCATTCCCGAGTTCAACGTTCAGTCTGATCAGATCATGCAGAAGGGATCTGCCACGGCCATCGTCTTCCGGGCCTCCAAAAGCGGAACCTTTGAATACCTGTGTACGCTACCAGGCCACAAGGCCGCGGGAATGTTCGGTAAGCTGATCGTCGGAGACCCGCAGGAAGTCGTCGAAAGCGACCTGCCTGACCTGTCCAAGGACCCAACCGAAGTGGGCGAGCCAGTGGGCAACCGGGAGCCCCGGCATATCACGGTAGACCTGGAAACCACAGAGATAGAAGGGCGCCTCGGCGCCAACAGCAGCTATACCTTCTGGACCTTCAACGATACCGTACCGGGCCCGATGATCCGGGCACGTGTGGGCGATACCGTAACCGTCAACATGCATAACGCCATTGACAGCAATCATATCCATTCTGTGGATTTCCACTCAGTCACAGGACCCGGCGGTGGAGCAGCTGTTACCCAGGCGGCACCGGGCCACACCAAGAGCTTTACCTTCAAGGCACTGAAACCCGGGCTGTACGTCTACCACTGCGCAACGCCGATGGTAGCGCAGCACATCACCAATGGTATGTACGGCATGATGCTGGTGGAGCCCGAAGGTGGTCTCCCCGAGGTGGACCGGGAGTTCTATGTGATGCAGGGCGAGCTCTACACCGCGCAGAGGCACGGCTCCAGCGGTCGCCATGAGTTCTCACTGGAGAAACTGCTGGATGAGCGGCCCGAGCACATGATGTTCA
>CAZHAY010000116.1:0-7342 GCA_964530545.1 uncultured Marinobacter sp. | reverse complement strand
CCTGCAGGCTGGGGTGATCCGCCATCAGGATACGGGCATCCCGAGCCAGATCTTCATTGGACAGGCCGCCGCCGTCCAGTCGTGCCCAGCTGTCGATCAGACGCTCCAGCATCAGTACCCGGTCCCCGAGGGCAGTATTGAGCCCGCCGGCATAGTCCGCCAGCCACTGACTGGTCAGGGCGTGCCTGGCCTGTTCCTGAGTGTGGGTCACCTGATAGGCCAGAGAGAAAGTGACGGCGATGGCGCACAGCCCCATCACCATGGCTGACCGGGAGAGCCTGAGCTTTTCCGCGCCACCCTGTCCGGTACTGGCCAGCCAGAACGCGAAGCCGAGACCAATCGCTGCAATCGCACCCAGCGGCGTCGCCTGACTACGCACCACGTCCAGCGCGCCGCCAGCGGCCAGTTCGGACGAAGCGATCAATGCGATCACGCCAAAAATGGCGCCCGATACGCCGCCAATCCGCCAGAGGAAGCGCCCCAGGCTGCGTTTATTGCCGAACCAGCAGCAATAAGCCACCAGTATCAGCAGCAGACCCGGGATAACCGGTAACAGGAAGGGTTCCGCGGGTAGGCTGATATCCAGCACCGGGGATAACAGCCGGTAGAGCGCACTGGCCCCTCCGTAAAGGCCAAGCAGCGCAGGCAGAATCAGCCGCCCCAGGCGATCCCCGATCAGCACGGCGCCCAGGGTCGTGCTGGCGGCGGCCACGCCGATAGCGCCGCCGGGGGACAGTTGCCATATCTGCGACACTGGATAGTTGGGCAGCAGCATCAGCAGCAATGTCAGTATCGCTACCGACAGACAGCTCGTAACAATCAGGAACAGCGCCACCTGCCGTGGGAGGTGATTGGTTATTCTCATGGATACGCTTCCAGGATAAACAACATGTGACCCTGACTCAGGGCACCTGATTGGGCAACCGGGTTGACAAGTTACTGAAAAAGCGGGGCAATGTCTCTATCCCCGCACTCAGATTCCCACCCGCGCCCGCCGTTTCAGCAGAATCGTGACCTGCTGCCCACTCTCCGCCACCCGGCCTGCCATGCGGGCGCGGCGCATACAGTGACACCACCGACAGAACCGCAATTAATGTTCCGTAACCGCGAACCTGGCATTTCACGTCTTTCTTGCCGGTTTCACTCGCCAATGACTGTTTCTCCGCGGTCTGAAAGCTTTCCAAAAGTTATAAATGCCGCCCTCATCCCCTTCCGCTCAAGGGCTATTCTTAACCTGTGTGATATCGCAAGCCGGCATACGGGAGTACTTTCTATCGGACAAGGAGGTAGCCACTGCAATGACCGCATTCGCCCAGAAAAATTCCCACCAGCCGGCCGTCTTGAGCCCAATCAGCCCGACAGGTGGCCAGCGCGATCTCTCAATTCCGGCGTTGGCACCCATTCTTGTCGTATCCCCCCATCCGGACGATGAAACCCTGGGCTGTGGCGGGCTGATCGCCCGGTGCGCACAGTTGGAAGTTCCCGTTACTGTACTGGCGATGACCGGCGGTGAAGCTTCTCATCCCGGCGATAAGGACTGGCAGAAGAAGTTTGCCTCCATCCGCCATCAGGAACAGCAAAATGCGCTACACACCCTGGGCGTTACGTCCCCCGACCTGATTTCCCTGAACCTGCCGGACGGAGGTTTGGCCAATCTGGAGCGCTCCAAGGTCAGCCAGGTAATAGACCAGATCGTGTCCATCCTCGGGTCCCGGGGGATTCGCACGATTTTTTCACCAGCCATTGACGATTGCCATGACGATCATCAGGTGACGGCCAGATGGACGGCACAGGCGGCCATCCTTACCGGCACTGGGCACTTTTTCAGCTATCAGGTCTGGCCACCGCAGAACCGCGCTGAACCGGCCTTACGCAGTGAGGTGCCCTATTGTCACCCGATCGGAGATCTGCTCGATCTTAAACGCTGGGCAATTCAGCAGCACCGGTCCCAGCTGGGAGTGATCGATCCCGACCAGCCGGAAGGCTTTCAATTACCTGAGGAATTGCTTGAGGAGAAACTGTCGACGCTCGAATGCTATGCCCAGGTGCACGACCTGAACGCCTGGCTGAAGGATTGTTTTTAAGCACGAATAGCGACGTTTCAACGGTTTACGGAACAAACATCAACGCGAGGAGACCAGCCAATGGGAAGGTTCCATACGGATCTCGGCCTGACCAATACTGCTCAGGAGGCCGAGCTGCCCCTTCCGGAAGTGATTACCAAGGCGGCTAGTTCCTCCCGCCTGCTGCCGGCCAAAGGCGTCATTATGCACATCGCCCTTCAGGGCTGTCTTAAATCCGGTGACATTCCTTACGGCGTGACCAGCGATACCGGAGGACACATTCGATACCTTCTGGAACTGGTTGAAGCGCTCTCAAAGCAACCTGAAATCACCCATCAGATTGTGGTAACCCGCGCCTTTGATGCGCCCCACCTCGGTCCGGAATACGCCCAACTTGAGGAGCAGCTGGCGCCGAAAGTCACCCTGTGGCGTTGTCGCGGTGCCTCGTCAGAATATCTGCCCAAGGAAGCACTGTGGCGGGAGGTGCCCGGGCTGGTGGAGTCGCTGCTCGATCGCATGCACAGGGAAAACATCTACCCCGACCTGATTCACGCCCATTATGCTGACGCGGGTGTCGTCGCCATGAAGCTGAAAGAAGCGCTCGGCATCCCCTATACCTTTACTGCCCACTCTCTGGGTGCCACCAAGGCCAGACACAAGCCCGACAGGAAGTGCGCCGCCGACCTGCGCCGGCGTATTCGCATTGAAGAGCTGGCTCTGGCCGGTGCCGATCGCCTGATCGCCAGCTCCGATCATGAAGCGCGAATTCAATACGGCATGTACCGTCACCACGACCCGGAGAAAACCCTGGTTAACCCGCCGGGTTGCAACCTGGCATCTTTTCGCACTCCCGCCCCGACCCAGGCTATGGAAGAGGTGGATTCAGAGCTGCGGCGCTTCCTGAAGCGCCCGAACCTTCCCTGCCTGCTGGCCATCGCCCGGCCGGTAGAGAAGAAAAACCTGTGCGCTCTGGTGAAGTCCTACGCCGAAGACCCCTGGCTGCGGGAGCAAGCCAATCTGGTGATCTACGCGGGCACCCGTTCTAGCATCGATAACGGCGAGCCCGAGAACCGCAAGGTATGGGCCCAGCTGCTCAAACTGATCGACGATTACGACCTGTACGGCCATGTCGCCTATCCCAAACACCACGAGCTGCGTCAGGTACCAGCGATTTACCAGTGGGCGGCCAACCGGCGGGGTGTGTTCGTGAATCCGGCCATGAATGAGCCCTTCGGCCTGACCCTGCTGGAAGCTGCTGCCAGTGGATTGCCGGTCGTAGCGACCCGCGAAGGCGGTCCGGTGGATATCCTGCAGCGCTGTGAGCATGGGGTACTGATTCCACCCACCGATACCGACGCCATTGCCAGGGCGTGCCAGCAGATTCTCAGCGATGAAGATACCTGGCAGAAATACAGCGCCAACGGACGCAGCAACGTCGGTTATTACAGTTGGTCCCGCCATGCGGCGCAGTATCTGAAAGATGCCGCTTTCGCCCTGAAATCCCGTCCGAAACGCCCGGCACCCAGTCGCAAAATCACCCACATGCTGGCCACGGATATGGATGGCACTCTGCTGGGTGACTCGCAGGGGCTGGAACGGCTCACCCAATGGCTTGCCCATAACCGGCATTTCCTGTTCGTGGTTGCCACCGGCCGGTCTGCCCGGGATGCGCTGGCAGAGCTGAAAGCCTGGGGCGCCCCCCTTCCGGATCTGCTGATTGCCGATGTTGGCTCGTCCATCTATCAGGTTGACGAACAGGGTGCACTGAAAGGCATTCATGAATGGCAGCAGAAACTCAGCAAGAACTGGCGGGGGGACCTGTGCCGGCAGATTCTGGAAGGCCATCCCGCCCTCACCCGCCAGTCGGATCGCCATCAGTCCCGGTTCAAGCTCAGTTACTTCATCCACAAAGCCAGCCGGGGGCGGGCCGATGTGTTGCGGCAGGAGCTTGAGAACGGCCTGGCCCGGGCGGCACTCAAGGCCCGGGTCGTGTGCTCCCACGGTAACCTGTTGGATGTACTGCCAGTCGGTGGCGGAAAAGCAGCAGCAGTGGACTTTGTCTGTCAACAATACGATATCCCTCGTGGCCATCTGGTGACCGCCGGCGATTCGGGCAACGACCTTGACCTGCTGGAGGAGGCCGGGTTTGGCATTGTGGTCGCCAACCATACCCGGGAACTGTCGGCCCTGAAGAAGGACCTGCACCATATCCACTGGGCCCGTGCCGCCAGCGCCGCAGGCGTTATGGAAGGATTGCAGCTCTTTCACTCCGATTGCTGGAGCAGCGGTCCGGTACTGATACCTTCCGCCAGCGCCACAACGGGGCGTTCCGGCCCCGACAGGCTGACCGGCGGAACGGCCGAGCTGGAAGCAGGAGCGTGACATGACTTCTTATCCCCCGCTGACACCGGAATCTCCCCCCGAACACCGGCCGGTGGGATATTTCGTCCATCACCACGGTCATGGTCATGCCCGGCGCTGCGTCGCCATCGCCCAGGAACTGCATCCCCGGCCGGTGACCATCTTCTGTGCCCGGCCAGAGATCTTTCCCGGGCTGCCAGCGAATGCCGAGATCGTTACCATCCCGGATTTTCATGGGAAGCAGGCAAGGTCCGCCCGACTGCATGAGCAACCCGCCTGCGTAGCACTGGATTGTGCACCGGTCGGGGTGTCGGCCATCCGCGGGACCGGCGGCATCATCGCCGCCTGGCTGGCCCGGGAAGACCCGGTCCTGTTTATTGTGGATGTCTCTGCGGAGCTGGCTCTGCTGGGGCGGATCTGCAGCGTGCCGGTAGTCAAAATCCGCATGCACGGCGACCGGAATGACCCGGCCCACCACGCCGCCTACTCCGCCTGTACCGCCATGCTGGCCCCTTACAGCGAAACCCTGGAACAGGCCGACTGGCCCGACCACTTCCGTCGGCGGACGTTTTATACCGGCGGCTTACTGGATACCCGCAAACCGGTTCCGGACCGGCAGGAGGCCCGGCGTCGGCTCGGATTACCGGAAGCCCAGCAGATTTTTGTCGCAGTGGCGGGCAACGGCGGTGTCGGCATTCCCATCGCGCCTGCCACCCTGGCGGCCCGGGCCTATCCGGACGCCCTCTGGCTAACCGTCGGTAAAACCGTGCGCTACGGCCATGAGACGGATTTCTCCAACCTGAGAGACGTGGGCTGGGTGGACGATGTAACGGACTATCTCGCGGCAGCCGATGTGGTCATCGCCACGCCGGGCGACACCCTCAGCCACGAGGTAGCCCGGGTGGGTCGCCCTTTGATCTGCATACCGGAATGGTGTTACTACGACGAGCAAGCGTGCAAGGCCGAAGCCCTGGCAGTGCGCAACCTTGCGGTGTACACACCCCGCTGGCCGGCAAGTTTTTCCCAATGGCGGCAACTGGTGGACGAAGCTCTGCACTGCGATCTCGACGGTCAGCGGGCGCTGGTGGATGATCAGGCCGCCGCCCATGCCGCGCGTTTTCTGGAAGGACTGATTGCGGACCTTTGGGAAAACAGTACACCGGATGAACTTGCCATGCAGCGTCCCTTTACCCGGTGCCAGCCCATACCAGCCCGTGACGTGGTAGCTACGAATGCAACGGGGGAATCCCTGTCGGATGCGGGTTGACTGTCGCGCTGGGTAAAGCTGTTAACTTCTGGCTGCGGCTAGGCGATCCGCGAGCGAACCCAGCCTCCAATGCGTTACTCGCAAAGCACTACTTTGGGAATGACGACCTCCCAACGGTCGACCTTGTTCAACTGCCGGTACTGCTCTTCCGAATCCTGGCTGTAACGAACGACGACCGTTTCTACCTCACTGCTTTCGACAGGACGATCTAACTGGAATGATGCCGCAGTCCGGCCAACAATGTTGCCGCTGGCATCCATGAACAGGTAACGATTGCCATCCTGTTCCCAGGTAATTCTGCTTCCTGGCCCCAGCCTGCCTATGTGTTCATGTATAGGCGCTTCGGGACCGTGACGGCCGGCAAAGCCGATATCGATCTCATTGAGCGACAGCGTTTTATAGCCCTTACGCAGGGTTGGCAAATAATCGCTTTTCCATGACTGGACAGTCGTCGTGGAACCCAGGGTGGGACTGAAGCAATTACCGTCACTGAATTCGCATAAGGTAAGCGTGTGTTCGGCGCGAGTCATTCCCACATAATAAAGCCGGCGTTCATCGTCAAGCGTGGCGAGGTTTCCGCTCCATTCACCGTCAAGAATAACCACGTGCGCAAACTCAAGGCCCTTGGCTGAATGAACCGTTCCCAGGTAAGCGCCATCGGTCGGTTTTTGCCGGACATCCCTGAGATAATCATAGAACCAGTCGATCAGTGCCGGACCCTTTAAAGTCGCCGTGCCGAACTCCAGCTGGAGCTGTTCAATAGCCTCGCCCAGAAGATCCAGCCAGTAGTCATCCTCTAACTGTTCAAATAGCAGTTCCCGCAATGCCACCGCGTCGGCGGGCTTGTGCAGCCGTTCAAGCACATCAACAAAGAGTACAAAGGAACGATGACGTGTCAGCGCGGCAGACCGGCTTTTGTCCGATGCCAGGAAGTAAGGGATATCCTGCTGCTCGCACCAGGCCTGAACCGGTTGCAGGTATTTATGGGTGCGCGCAAGAATCGCACAGTCCGACCAGTTCAGGTGTCCAACCGCTATCAGCTCGGTTAAACGAGCCATGGCAGCCTGGGCCTGCCGGTTGCCCTCCGGCGCATCCGTTGCCGGCAACTGAAGCCGGAGTACTTCACCTTTAGCGACAGCATCAATCCCGGCCCAGCGTCCTCCGGCGGGCTCGTTGACTCTGGCCGAGTTAATGCTTATCGGGTGCCGTTCCTTTAGCCGGTTGGCGTTTTGCGCCACCAGCTGATTGGCACAATTGACGATATTAGCCGTCGACCGATAGTTTTCGACCAGGTATTCGATCTCAGCCTGGTAGTCGTCCCGAAATCGTTCAATATAGCGATTACTGGTATTACGCCACGCGTAGATATTCTGGTCGTCATCACCAACCGCCAGAATACAAAGCTGCTGCTCTTTATCGGCATGACGTCCTGCGAGTGCGCACACCAGCCGATACTGCATTTCATCAATATCCTGATACTCATCGACCAGCATATAGCGGTACCCCCCGAGCAGCTGATCACGCAGCTCATCTTCACCGCTGGCAAAGCCGTTACCCTCAAGCAGCTCCACCGCCTCAGACAGTATTCCCTGCAAGCGGGCTTCATCCACCTGCTCCTGGCGGTCAAAGCTGACCCCGGTCAGGCGCATGG
>CAZHAY010000115.1:2927-7403 GCA_964530545.1 uncultured Marinobacter sp. | reverse complement strand
CCATATACCGCTGGCAAATAACTTGGCATTGTGAGAGGTGCTCATAAAACAATCACCTTCTCGTGTTCGCAAGGACTCCAATGGCCCCATCAAGCCCAGCAATGCAGACGCAGTGCATACATAACCCAGGCCCCGATTGGGATACGTTGGTTGGCATGGCTGGCATTGTGGGTGACTGGGTCTGGGAGCAGGATGTCGAGCATCGGTTGACCCGCCTGGCGGGACGCTTTTTTGAAGGTGACAGTGCGGCAAAACCTGAAGGACTGGTTGGCCGGCGCCGGTGGGAGCTGCCCTTGACGCCGGTAGAAGGCGGCACAGACTGGGTGGCACATCGGGCCCTGCTGGACGGTCAGCAGCCGTTTCGCAATCTGCTTCTACGCCGTGAAGACGCGAATGGCAATGTGACATTTATCAGCATCAGCGGCATGCCCTGCTACGACGCGGCTGGTAACTGGACCGGTTACCGGGGCGTTGGGCACGATGTCACCGAAGAGCAGAGGCGCTACCACACGGTGCAGCGCTTTCAGGCCACGATGGATGCGTCGCCCGATTTCATCCTGATCACGGATTACGAAACCCACGAAATACTGTACGTCAATGACACCGCTTGTGACATAAGTGGGTTTTCCCGGGAAGAGCTGTTAAAGATTCGGCCACACCAGCTCGCCGGACAGTCCCAGGAAGAAGCCGCAGAGATTTTTACGGCAGCGATCTCAGCCGGGCCAGAGGGTGAAACAGCCGAGGCTCATCTGGCGGTCAGCAAGAATGGTGATCGCAAGGGCTGGTGGGAACCCCATCACCGCGGCGTGCGGATTGATAGCCGCTGGGTAATTGTCACGGTGTCGCGTCAAGTCACGGGGCGGGTGCTGGCCGAGCAGGCGGCGTTACGCGCCAAACGCATGTACGCCACCTTGAGTGCGACCAACGAAGTGATTTTCCACGCACAGACGGCCGAGGAGCTGTTTCAGCAGGTCTGCAACGCGGCTGTTGAGTTTGGCAAACTGTCTTTTGCCAGCATTCTGTTGGTGGATGAGGCCGAAGATGTGCTTCGGGTCGCCGCCAGTGCAGGAGTCGGGCAGGGCAGTATTCGACGTACCCGAATGTCCGCAGACCCGGCTGCACCAGAAGGCCAGGGGCTGACCGGAACCGCCTACCGGACTGGAAAGCCCTGTATCAGTAACGATTTTCAACGGGACCCAAGAACTGCTCCGTGGCATGACATAGCCAAAGCCCAGCAGTTAAATGCAGCTGCTTCCGTACCCATCCTTCGGGACGGTAGGGTGATCGGGGTGTTGTTTCTGTGTACAGGTGAGCGCCGGGCTTTCGACGAGGAAATCCTGAGCCTGCTCTGTCGAATGACTGAAAACCTGAGTTTCGCCCTGCAGGCCCTTGAGCACGAACTGGACCGAAAGGGCGCAGAAGAGCGCATCCGGTACATGGCCACCCACGATGCGCTCACCGGCTTGCCAAACCGGTCCATGTTCGACGATCTGCTGGGGCAGGCGGTGCTGACGGCACAACGCTATGGTCGCCGGCCCGCCGTTATGTTTATCGATCTGGACAGGTTCAAGCTGATTAATGACAGCCTTGGTCACGCGGCCGGGGACATACTGCTTAAGGAAATGGCGAAACGATTGCGCTCGGTGCTCCGTGCCAGTGATGTTCTCGCCCGCCTTGGCGGCGACGAGTTCGTGATCTTGCTGCACGACGTCAGTCATCCGGCCGACGCCGAAACGGTCGCCCAGAAGTTGCTGGCGGTGGCCCTTGAACCATTAACCATTATGGAGCATGAATGCCGGGTGACGGCGAGCATTGGCATCAGCCTGTATCCGATCCACGGGGAAGACGCCCAGACGCTGATGAAGAATGCGGATACAGCGATGTACCTGGCCAAGGAAAAGGGCAAGAATGCCTTCGAGTTCTACGAGTCAGGAATGCAGACTCAATCCATTGAGCGTCTGGAGCTTGAGGCGGCGTTACGTACGGCACTGATCAAGAACGAATTCGATCTGCACTACCAGGCCAAGCTGGATCTGAAGACCAACCGGATCACCGGCGTCGAAGCGCTACTGCGCTGGGATAGTCCAATTGTGGGCCGCATTTCGCCCCAACAGTTTATTCCGCTTTGTGAGGAAACCGGCGCAATTGTGCCCATTGGCCGCTGGGTGCTGAAAACGGCCTGCAAGCAGAACGTGGAATGGCAGCGCCAGGGGTTGCCGCCGATAAGAATGGCAGTCAATCTGTCGGCCCGTCAGTTCTCCGATCCCGACCTGCTCAGCGATATCCATGCCGCATTGAGCGAATCCGGAATGGACCCGGCCCTGCTGGAGCTGGAGCTGACCGAAAGCATGGTCATGCTCAACGCCGCCCGCGCTACAGAAATTCTTAACGAGATCAAGAAGATCGGCGTGCGTACGGCGCTGGATGACTTCGGGGTAGGCTACTCGTCGCTGGCTCAGATCAAGGGTTTTCCCATCGATACGCTCAAGGTGGACCGTTCCTTCATCCGGAACCTGCCTGAAAGTGATCAGGATCGCGCCATTACCCAGGCCATTATCAATATGGCCCGGAGCCTCAGCATGCAGGTTATCGCTGAAGGTGTAGAAACCGAAGCCCAGGAAGCCTTCCTCCGTGACATTTCATGCGACGAATCCCAGGGGTTTTATTTCAGCCGGCCGGCGTCGGCGGATGACTTCGCCGACTTGCTCAAGGCGCACGGTGTCGAGGTGGTGGCTTAAGAACTGGCTCACTGTTCGACAATGCGAACATTCAGCGGTGGCTCCGGAAGCGCCCCATGCTCCAGTGGCCGGGTTGCTACCACAACGTTGTCGATGGAGTACCAGTCCTCAAACCGGTCTTCGTTAGGGTAGGCCTGGAAGTAATCGTTGCCGCCAATGGCAAAGTAATTCCAGCCGAGCATTTTTCCTTTATGGGTGCGGTCCACCCAGATCAGGTTTTCCATATTGGTAACCTGATGACCCCGGATCCATTGCCGGAAAATGCCATCTTCGGCACCCGGTGCGCTGTTCATCTTCACGTAAAAGGCGACCGTCGTCCATTGCTCGGATGGGCCGAAGACGTCCTCATGGGTGATGTTACCGGTCAGCTCTGTCAGGAACTGACCGGACGTCAGGGATTTCAGCTCCGGATCGCTGCCCCCTGGTCCATGACCAAGCAGATGTGTCCGGTAGTTGTAAGAGCCGCCCTGGGAAAGGTCTGCGGAATTGCCCGGTGGCCCCTGGAGAAAGGCGAAAACGTTCCGCAAACCATAATTGTCTGCTTTGTACTGCCAGATAAAACGCGGGTTCACGGCGTTCTTGTTGCCGTTGTAAATGGCTCCTTCGCGATCCCAGTGGCCGACCCGGAATATTTTGGAGGCGAAAGAGCTGGGGATATTCTGCCGCTGATACCAGTTGTCGGAGAAGCGGATGTCGAACTCGATATAGAGTTCCGGGTGGTCACCGTCCAGAACCTTGATGAACTGGGCATCGGAGGCCCAGTTTTTCCAGCCTCTGGAATGGGACTCCCGCCAGAACACCGCCGACTTGCCCGTTCTGCCCTTCGCTTTGTCAGCATTGGCCGCCAGGATTTCAAGCGACGCATGTTTATCGGGATGACCTGTTTCAGGCGACCACCTGGTTTCCTGATAAAGCCGGTCCCAGCCGTCGGGTAAGATGTGCCCCCGCACGCGCTCGATGGTTTGGCCGTCGCCATGCATGGTGCTGGTAAAGTCTGGCTGATCGTCAAAGTTATCGCTAAAGAGAACTTCAGCCTGCGCCGAATGCGGCACAAGCGCGAGAGAGGCAACCAACGCCCAGCGGAAAGATGGCACAGTTGTGCTTCTGCGTACGTCCCTGTCAGTCACGGTCATTCCTTTTACGGCACTGTCGAAGTGATAAGTACTTGAAACAAGTCTATCGCCGTTACAGGTATAAATGCCGTGACAGGGGTCGTAGAACAAAACAGATGAGCTGGCAAAAAAAAAGGGTTATGACCTAAGCCATAACCCTTTTGAATCTTGGTAGCAAGGGGCGGAGTTGAACCGCCGACCCCAGCATTATGAGTGCTGTGCTCTAACCAACTGAGCTACCTTGCCAATTCGTCGGGCGTTACGCCCCAAACGAGGCGCGTATTTTCAGTATTCCGGACGGTTCTGTCAAGGCCTGTTCGGGGATTTTTTTCAAACACTTACACGTTGAAACGAAAATGGATGACATCTCCATCCTGGACGATGTATTCCTTTCCTTCGAGACGCCACTTGCCGGCGTCTTTTGCGCCCTGTTCACCGTTGTACTGAACAAAATCGTCGTAGGCGACCACTTCTGCCCGGATAAAGCCCCGTTCAAAGTCGGTGTGGATGACTCCGGCGGCCTGGGGGGCGGTAGCGCCGATACGTACGGTCCAGGCCCGAACCTCCTTCACGCCGGCGGTAAAGTACGTCTGCAGGCCCAGGAGCTTGTAGCCGGCGCGGATGAC
>CAZHAY010000115.1:0-2827 GCA_964530545.1 uncultured Marinobacter sp. | reverse complement strand
CAGCTGCTCAAACATCTCCAACTGCGCCTTGGCGGTTTTGTCGCCGCTCTTGGCAATGCGCTGGACCCGCTTGATGGCCTTCTCGACGGTGTCCAGGTCGGCCAGTGCCAGCTCGGTATTGATAATCTCGATATCCGCTGCGGGATCAACCTTGTTGGCCACGTGGATCACGTTGTCATCTTCAAAGCAGCGTACCACGTGAGCGATGGCTTCGGTCTGGCGGATATTGGCGAGAAACTGGTTACCCAGGCCTTCACCCTTGGATGCACCTTCCACCAGGCCGGCAATATCCACAAACTCCATGGTAGTGGGCAGCACGCGCTGGGGCTTGACGATCTCTGCCAGTTTGTTCAGGCGCGGGTCCGGCATGGGTACCACGCCGGCATTTGGCTCAATGGTGCAAAAGGGGAAGTTCTCAGCACTGATTTCAGCTTTGGTCAGCGCATTGAAAAGGGTGGATTTGCCGACGTTGGGCAGGCCGACAATACCGCAATTGAATCCCATGGAGTGCCTCTATAGATCGAGTAGGGGGCTGCAAAATGGCCGCGATGGGCGGCGTGGGCCCGAAAATTTGCGTGGATTATACCCGTTGTCCGGGGGTCGGTGCGAGTGAGGCACCGGTTGGACATCGGGTGGTAGTACGCAGCTGCCGGGCAATGGCGTTAGTGCCCCAAAGGCTACGCGAGGTCAACTGGCGGGCTTGATGCTGTGCAGGCGGTTCATGGCGGCGGACAGGTTACCGCTGGCGGCATCCGGTAACACCCGCAGAGTCTCATCAATAATGCTGCTGAGCTGTTCCGTTTCCTGCTTGCCGAGTCGGCCCAGCACATAACCGGTGACCTGGCGACTATCGCCGGGATGACCGATGCCAAGGCGCAAGCGCTGAAATTCCCGGGTTCCGAGATGAGCAATGGTGTCCCGCAGACCGTTATGACCGCCGTGACCGCCACCTTTTTTAAGCCTGGCGGTACCAGGGGGCAGGTCCAGCTCATCATGGGCGACGAGGATCTGATCCGGAGTGATCCTGAAGAAGTCAGCCAGCGCCTTTATGGCAAGGCCGCTCCGGTTCATAAAGGTGGTGGGGTTGAGCAGGTGCAGATCCAGGCCCTGCCACTGAATGCGTGCGTAGAGCCCGTGGTACTTCCTTTCGGGGCGGAGCGTCTGGCCCGCATCACGGGCCAGCGCTTCGACGAACAGAGCGCCGGCGTTATGGCGAGTATGCTCGTAGTCGGCCCCGGGGTTACCAAGGCCCACCACCATAACAATATCCTGTGCCATAAACGCCTGCTCCTCAGCGTTCCACTGCTCCTTGCAGTTACAGGGGAACGCTCGGAATCACTCCTTGCTGTCGTCGCCGCCTTCAGAGGATTCTTCGCCCTCTTCAGATTCGTCAGTCTCTTTGACACCCTTCGGCTTATTGACCATCACAATCGCCTGGTCATGCTCAGCACCGTGCTGCAGTACCGGGATGCGGACGCCTTCTGGCAGCTTCAGGTCGCTCATGTGAATGACCTGGTCCATTTCAACGTCCATCAGGTCAATTTCAATGAACTCCGGCAGATCCTGCGGCAGACAGGCAACTTCTACTTCGGTCATCAGGCGGAACGCTACGCCACCATAGGTTTTGATGGTGGGTGACGCATCTTCGTTCACAAGATGGAGCGGTACGTTAACGTGGATCTCTTCGTCCTTGCTGACGCGCTGGAAGTCAGCGTGGATCAGCAGCGGCTTGTACGGATGACGCTGCAGGTCTTTCAGAATCACGCTCTCTTTCTTGCCCCCAAGTTCGATGGTCAGGATGTGAGAGTAGATGGCTTCGTCTTCCAGGCTCTTCTTCAGCTCGTTGTGCCAGATGCTGACCGGAGTAGCTTCCTTGTTGCCACCGTAGATGACGGCGGGAATCTTCCGTTCCTCACGACGCAGGCGGCGGCTCGCACCTTTCCCCTGATCGTCGCGAGGAAATGCTTCAATCACGAATTCCTTCTTGGACATGGTCATTACCTCGTTGAATCACTCACCGGGCCCGCGACCAGGCTGGCGGCGGTGATATCTGTGAATGCCGGCTGGTGCCGGCCATGAAAACAGAACTGGAGCCCCGCGATAACGGGGCTCCAGTTCCGGAAACTTCAGAGTTTTCTCTGTTGGCCTGACGCTGACGGCGCTCAGGCGTTCTCGAACATGGCGCTGATGGACTCTTCGTTGCTGACGCGGCGAATAGACTCCGCAAGCAGTCCGGCCATTCCGAGGAGGCGGATTCTATCACAATTCTTCGCCTTGTCACCCAGAGGGATGGTGTCGCACACCACCAGCTCGTCCAGTTGTGAAGAATTGATGTTTTCGATGGCCGGGCCGGAAAGTACCGGGTGCGTGATATAGGCCACAACCTTGGACGCACCCTGTTCCTTGAGGGCGTTGGCCGCCTTGCACAGCGTGCCGGCGGTATCAACGATGTCATCCACCAGAATGCAGGTTTTGTCCCGGACGTCACCGATGATATGCATCACCTGGGCAACGTTGGCCTTGGGCCGGCGCTTATCGATGATGGCCAGGTCGGCGTCGTCCAGGCGCTTGGCCACGGCCCGGGCGCGAACTACGCCTCCGACGTCCGGAGATACCACAATAAAATTTTCGAAGCGCTGTTTCTCGATGTCTTCCAGCAGTACCGGTGTGGCGTAGATGTTGTCCACAGGAATATCGAAGAACCCCTGAATCTGATCCGCATGCAGGTCAACCGTCAGTACCCGGTCAACGCCAATGGATGAGATCATGTCCGCTACTACCTTGGCGCTGATTGCAACCCGGGTGGAGCGTACCCGGCGATCCTGAC
>CAZHAY010000114.1:0-7406 GCA_964530545.1 uncultured Marinobacter sp. | reverse complement strand
GACCGCCAGGACCGCGACCGGCGTGACATAACGCAGCAGGTTACGCCACACGTTGAACATGCGGTCCGACATCGCCATGTCATCCTGCAGAGACTCCTTGGCAACACACCAGCCAACAAACAGCGCCGTCAGCAGCCCTGAAACCGGCAGCATGATGTTAGCGGTGAAGTAATCCAGCAAGTCGAGAATCTGCGCGTCCTTGAAGCGCTCAAACATCCCGAGCAGGTACACATCGGACCATACGCTCAAGCCCAGAATCGACAGAATACCCAACAGCCAGCAGGCTCCGCCGGCCAGCACGGCCGCACTTGTCCGGGCCATGGAGAAGTGTTCTTCTACCCATTCCGTTACCGGCTCCAGCAAAGAAATACCGGATGTCCAGGCAGCGAACAGCAACAGGATAAAGAACGCGGTTGCAAACAGAGCGCCTAACGGCATCTGGCCGAACGCCAGTGGCAGGGTAACGAAGATCAGACCGGGACCCTGGCCGGCTTCCAGGCCGTTCGCAAACACGAACGGGAAGATGGCCAGTCCGGCCAGCAGGGCCACTGTTGTATCCATGATACCGACGCCCACCGCAGCACGGCCGATAGATACGTCGTTGGACAGATACGAGCCATAAGCCATCATAATGGCCATACCAATACTCATGGTGAAGAAAGCCTGACCCAAAGCCTGCAGGGCGGTGTCCCAGGTGACTTTGCTGAAGTCCGGCGCGAACAGGAAGCTGACCGCTTCGCCGAAATGACCAGTTGTGGTTGCGTAAGCGACGATCAGCAGCAGTAAGAGAAACAGCGCCGGCATCAGTATTTTTGCAGCACGCTCCAGGCCGGTTTTAAGGCCCCGGGAGACCACCAGAATCGTCAGTCCCATAAAGACCGTGTGCCAGAACAGCAGTTTTCCGGGGCTCGCCAGCAGGTCGCTGAAGATGGCGCCAACGGCATCGGCGTCCTGTCCGGCGAAGTCGCCTACCGCCGAGTTCACAATGTAGGACGCTGACCACCCGCCGATAACTGAGTAGAACGACAGAATAATAAACGCGGCCAGTACACCGATGATGGCCGATATACGCCAGGCAGGGTTACGGAGGTTGCGCTCAGCGATCAGCCGCATACTGGCGACCGGGTTCTGGCGGCCATTACGGCCCACAAACACTTCCGCCATCATGATGGGGACACCGATGATGGCGATACACGCCAGGTAAATCAGGACAAAGGCACCGCCCCCGTTTACCCCGGTCATGTAGGGGAACTTCCAGATATTGCCGAGCCCTATGGCAGAACCGGCGGCGGCCAGGATGAAGGCCATTCGGGATGACCAGTTGCCGCGGCTGGCCAGGTACGAGTCAGACATAGTGAAACCCTGTCATTGTTCAGTGAATACTAAGAATAGGCCACTGGTTGTGTTATCCCTGACTTATAGGAGCATCCGTTGCTGGTTACCAGCAATTGGCGCGGGATTTTGCCAGCCTGGGCTCCCGGTTACCAGCGAGAACGGTGAGAACGTGGTAGCCGAGCGGATTCCAAATGAGGCAGGGGCGACGGGAGCCGCCCTCTGATTGACAGATGCCTAGCGGCGAGTAAGGAAGCGTGCGACCAGGTCGTTCAGGCCCCGGGCCTGGTCACTGATATCATTGCTGGCTTGCTGGCCGGCATTGGCCATTTCGGTTGAGGTTTCCGATAACCCGGCAATACGAACCACCTGACGATTGATCTCGTCAGAGACCTGGCTTTGTTCCTCGAAGGCCGCCGACATGGTAATGAAGCTGTCGGACATGTGTTCAATGCCATCAACAATGTCGCCAAGAGCAGACTCGGTTTCCCGGACCCGGGCGAGGCCGTCGTTACCGATCCGTTCGCCCTGCTCCATGGCGGCAATGGCTTCGGTAACCTGCTGACGGAAGGTAGCGATCACCTCATGTATCGACACCGTTGACTCCCGGGTGCGCTGTGCGAGAGCTCGCACTTCATCCGCCACCACCGCAAATCCCCGGCCCTGGTCGCCAGCGCGAGCCGCTTCAATAGCGGCATTCAGGGCCAGCAGATTCGTCTGGTCGGCAATCTCCGAAATCAGCCGGGTCGCGTCGCCAATCCTGTCAGTGGATTCCCCAAGACGGCCAACGGACGCACCGATGGCGGCCCCCTGAGCCACCAGTTGCTCAATGGCCCGCAACGCTTCGCCACTGAGGTCGCCGCCTCGCCGTGCCAGCTCAGTGGTATGCTGGGCGCTTTCCGCATTCCGGTGTACGGTGGCAGCGACTTCCTGAATGGACGCGCGCATTTCATCCATCGCTGACGCCACCAGGTCGGTTTCATCCCGTTGCTGTTCCAGCGCCCTCGCGCCTTGTTCAATTCTCCGGGAACCCTCCCGGGCGGTCAGCATCAGCTCCCCGGCCCGGTCTTCAATTCGCGCCAGCGCTGTGCGTATCCGGGCGCCTTCGCTGATCAGAACCATGCCCATTCTGGCGAGCTCACCGCTTTCGTCGGAATAGGTCCGGGCGACGACCGGGTCACTGAAGGCATCCGGCCGTAGCTCAATCAGCTTCCTGAGTCGGCGGTTCATGGCTGCCATATGCAGGAAGCCCCCGGCGGCGGTACCGCCAACAATCAACGCAACCCCGGGCCAGAATGCCCCCCAGATAAGTGCTGCAAGACTGGTCGCCAGCGGTACGGTGAGTGGCCAGCCAGCCCGTATCATGGAACGCACGTGTGTGCCGGCAGACAACGGCTTCTGGCCGGCATTGATACGGCTATACAATCGTTCCGCCCGCTCGACCTGCTGGCGTGTCGGCTCGACACGTACCGATTCAAACCCGGTCATTTCACCATCGTCAAAGATCGGCGTGACGTAGGCACTTACCCAGTAATGATCACCGTTCTTGCATCGGTTTTTCACCACGCCCATCCACGGCCTGCCCGCACTGATCGTTTCCCACATGGTCCTGAACACGGCCTGGGGCATATCCGGATGCCGGATGATGTTATGGGCCTGGCCAATGAGCTCCTGGCGACTGAATCCGCTGATCTCCACGAAGTCATCGTTACAGTGGGTAATCACACCCTTGAGAGTGGTAGTGCTTATCAACCGACTCCCGGGGTTCATCCGGGCTTCGCGCTGGGTAACAGGGCCATTGTTGCGCATGAGGAAACGATCCGATTAGCAAGATGTGCATGTAATTGGTATTGGATGCAACGGATATCGACCAGGGGCGAGATGATTTTAGTCAATTCCTGCAGCACTCTACCAATTGCAGAACGCAACGGATGTAATGAAATGTGACCAGCCTGGCCATGGAGCTTTGCCAGCCCCCGGGGAACAGACCTCAGGTGGCCGCTCTGGTCGCTTCCGGTTGACGAAAACGAGCGTTGAGCCAGAGGGAAAGGGCGATGACTGCACCGCCAATGGTCAGCCGGACCAGATCCGCATCCTGATTCCAGATCAACAGATTGACCAGCAGGCCCGCGGGCACCAGCACGTTGTTCATTACGGCCAGTGTGCCGGCATCCACCTGGCACGCGCCCCGGTTCCACAGGTACAGACCGAGGCCCGAAGCGGCGACCCCCAGCCAGATAAGGATACCCCACTGCAGCCCGGTAGCCGGCAACATGGCGGCGTCACCAAAAATCACGAAAGAGGGCGCGGCGATGATGAGGGCACCAAAGAAGAAGTAGCCAAAAGTACGCCACGCCGGTACGGGTAACGGGAAGGCCCGCATCAGATGTTTATAACCTACCTGCCCGGCGGCGAAAGTGATATTGGCGACCTGCAGCAGCAGAAACCCGGTCAGGTAGCCCTGACTGAGGCCATCGTAGCGGATAATCCCGGCTCCCAGCGTCGCCACCGCTGCGGCCAGCAGAGCGATCGGCGAGAAGCGGCGGTACAGGGCATCGTCGATCAGAGTGACGTACAAAGGGGTGAACACCGTAAACAGCAGGACTTCCGGTACGGTGAGATAGGCAAAGGAGCGATACAAGCACAGATAGGTGATGCCGAACTGCAGGGCGCCGGTGACCATGATGCCCAGCTTCAGCCGTCCGGGCACACCTGCCCAGCGGGTGACCGGCAAAAACAGCAGTGCCGCCAGCAGTACCCGGCTGAGTACCGCGAAATCACTGTCAACGTTGCCAGCCAGGAATTCTCCGATCAGGCTGAAGGAGAACGCCCAGAGAACAGTGACCAGAATCAACAGCGCCATGGTATCCGCCCGTGCATTGAACCGGGCGGCACTTTACCACAAACCCGGCGGGACGAGCCCGCCGCTCAATGCACCAGCGACGCCCCCGACAGGTCCGGCATCTCGTGGGCAATACCCTTATGGCAGTCGATACAGGTCTTCTCCCCACTGGCCAGGCTGGTCGAGTGGGCCCGGGCCGCGCGCTGGTCCTGAAGGGTCAGGTCCATGGAATCAAACTCGTGACAGTTACGGCACTCCAGTGAATCGTTGGATTTCAAACGGTGCCATTCCCGCTGGGCCAGCTCCAGCCGCTTGCCTTCGAATTTCTCTTCCGTGTTGATCGTGCCGAATATCCAGCCCCAGACTTCCTTGGACGCCTGCATCTTACGGGCGATCTTGTCGGTCCAGCCGTGGGGCACGTGGCAGTCAGAACAGGTGGCCCTTACGCCTGACCGGTTGCTCCAGTGGATAGTGCCCTGCAGTTCCTGATAGGGGTTCGACTGCATTTCATGACAGGCGATGCAGAACGGCTCGGTATTGGTCACCTCCATCGCGGTGTTAAAGCCGCCCCAGAAGATAATGCCCGCAATAAATCCGCCCAGGGTCAGGAAGCCCAGGCTGAAATGCACGCTGGGTTTACTCAGCAGATCCCAGTAGCGCTTAAGCCAGGCTTTCATCGATTACCCTCCCGCATACGCCGGATGACTTCAGTGGCCGACATGAAGTCGTTGTCGACCAGCGGATCGGTATTTGTCTGGGGTACGTGGCACTGGGTGCAGAAGTACCGCTCCGGGGTGACATCTGCCCGCACCTGATCGTTTCGATCCATAAAGTGGGTGATGCTCACCATGGGCGCCCCGGCACTAGGGGCCGCTTCACGACTATGGCAGTCCAGACATTTGTTGAAGCGCCGGTCGATTTGGTAATCGCGGATGACGTGGGGAATTACCGGTGGCTGTTCCGGGTAGTTGCGAATCTCCCGCTGGACGATGCGCGGGTCACCGGCAATGGCCGGGGCCGGCAGTACCCGGTGCAGGGTGCCGCCGTCTCTCAGCCCATCGGGTGCCGAAGCAGCCAGACCGTTCTCCTGAGCAGAAGCGCCGGCCAGATGTCCGGCCAGGGCGATGAAGGCAATCCATCGAATCCGAGTTTTCATCATGCTTCTCCTCAGGCCAGGCGGACCAGTTCCAGACGCACCGCGCACTTCTTGAAGTCCGTCTGCTTTGAGATGGGATCGGTGGCGTCGAGCGTGACCTTGTTGATCAGCTTGCCGGCGTCGAAGAAAGGCACATACACCAGTCCCCGGGGCACACTGACCCGGCCGCGGGTTTCAACCCGCATCCTGACCTCGCCACGGCGACTGATCACCCGCACCTCACTGCCCCGCCGCCAGCCCCGGTCCTGAACATCTTCCCGGTTCATGTACAGCAGCGCATCGGGCACCGCCTTGTGCAGTTCCGGCACCCGACGGGTCATAGAGCCGGTATGCCAGTGCTCAAGTACCCGTCCGGTGCAGAGCCAGAAGGGGTATTCGTCATCCGGGGATTCTGCCGGCGGCTCATGGGGCACGGCGAATATCCGAGCCCGGTTATCGGGGGTGCCATAGAACTGGTAGCCGCTGCCCTCGGCCACGTATGGATCAGAGCCTTCCCGGTAGCGCCACAGGGTTTCCTGCCCATCCACCACCGGCCATCGCAGGCCCCGCACCCGATGATAGGTATCAAAGTCCGCCAGATCCTTGCCCTTGCCCCGGCCAAAGCGGGCGTATTCCTCAAACAGGCCTTTCTGGATGTAGAACCCGAAGTCCTCGGCTTCGTGGTTGGCGTACTCGCCGTTGACCTGTTCCATAGGGAACTGATCCACATTGCCGTTCCGGAACAGGATGTCGAACAGGGTCTTGTCGCGGAAATCCGGCGCCTTGGCCAGTTGCTCCTCGGGCCAGATGTCCGCTACCCGGATTCGGCGGGACAACTCCACGGTCTGCCAGAGATCCGACCGGGCGTCCCCTGGCGGGGCCACCAGCTGATGCCAGAACTGGGTACGTCGCTCAGCGTTACCAAAGGCGCCCTCCTTCTCGACCCACCCCGCGGCCGGCAGAATCAGGTCTGCCGCCTGCGCCGACACGGTCGGGTAGATATCCGACACGATCACAAAGGTATCCGGATTGCGCCAGCCGGGCAGGGTCTCCTGCAGAGTATTCGGGCCAGCCTGAATGTTGTTGGTAACCTGGGTCCAGTAGACCCGCAGTTTGCTGTCTTTCAGCATGCGGCTTTGCAGTACGGCGTGATAGCCGGGTTTGGCGGGAATGGTGCCTTCCGGCAGCTTCCAGATCTCTTCAGCCTTGGCCCGGTGCTCAGGGTTGGTCACTACCATATCCGCCGGCAAACGGTGGGAGAAGGTACCCACCTCCCGGGCAGTGCCACAGGCGGACGGCTGCCCGGTGAGCGAGAAAGGGCTGTTGCCTGGTGACGCGATTTTCCCGGTCAGCAGGTGAATGTTGTAAATCAGGTTGTTCACCCAGACGCCGCGGGTGTGCTGGTTCACGCCCATGGTCCAGAAGCTGGTTACCCGCTTTCGCGGATCCGCATAGATCGCCGCCAGCCGGTTCAGGCGGTCCACCGGCACGCCGGAAAT
This sequence comes from uncultured Marinobacter sp., assembly GCA_964530545.1. Lineage (GTDB taxonomy): Bacteria > Pseudomonadota > Gammaproteobacteria > Pseudomonadales > Oleiphilaceae > Marinobacter. The sequence goes on along the minus strand of CAZHAY010000114.1, from coordinate 598 downwards.
CTCTGCGGCGTACTCAGCGGTGTAGGGTTTGACGAACTCGGCGAAGGTTTCAAAATCAATCGGATCCCAGATGTCCGGATTGGCGGCGTTCGCTGCGCCGGACTCACGGGGGTCTTCCGGCCGCAGGCCATAGCCGATATCCGCCGCGCCGCGGACAAAGTTGGTATGTTTGCCAACAAAGTCCTGATTCACTGCATCATTGCTGATGATGTAGTTGGCGATGAAGTTCAGGATGGCGACGTCCGCATGGGGATGCATGGTCATCGTGAGATCCGCCAGGTCGTAACTGCGGTGCTGGTAGACAGACAGTACGGCAACTTCCACGTGGGGGTTCGACAGGCGGCGGTCGGTGACCCGGGTCCATAGAATGGGGTGCATCTCCGCCATATTGGACCCCCACAGCACGAACGCATCGGCGCTCTCGATATCGTCGTACACGCCCATGGGTTCGTCGGCGCCGAAGGTGCGCATAAAGCCGCCTACGGCCGATGCCATACAGTGCCTCGCATTGGGGTCGAGGTTATTGCTGCGGAAGCCGCCTTTAAACAGCTTACTGGCGGCGTAGCCTTCCCAGATGGTCCACTGGCCGGAGCCGAAC
>CAZHAY010000113.1:0-7524 GCA_964530545.1 uncultured Marinobacter sp. | reverse complement strand
TGCGTGGTCTGGGTATCACCTTTATTACGGTAGGGCTGATGTCGCTGGGCTTTATGTCGTTCTCGGGCATTTCCCTGTAAACAATCCGGTGATTCGGTTTAACGAAAAGGCGAGACCATGAGTACTGAAATTATTCTCGGCGTGGTCATGTTCACCGTTATCGTTCTGGCGCTGGTAGCGATTATCCTCGCGGCCCGCTCCAAGCTGGTAAGCACCGGTGATGTGACCATCGAAATCAACGACGACCCCGAGCACACGGTAGTTACCAGTGCCGGGGGCAAGCTGCTGGGCACGCTGGCAGGCAGTGGCATTTTCCTTTCCTCAGCCTGTGGCGGCGGTGGTACCTGCGCCCAGTGTAAGTGCAAGGTGTTTGAGGGCGGCGGTGCCATGCTGCCCACTGAGAAAACGCACTTCACACCCCGGGAAGAGAAAGAGGGCTGGCGGCTGTCTTGCCAGGTTCCTGTAAAGCAGGACATGAAGATCGAAGTGCCGGAAGAGTTCTTCGGTGTGAAGAAGTGGGAATGTGAAGTCGTTTCCAACCATAACGTGGCGACCTTTATCAAGGAGCTGGTGCTGAAGCTTCCGGAAGGTCAGGAAGTGGATTTCCGGGCGGGGGGCTATGTCCAGCTTGAATGCGCGCCATTTGAAATCGACTTCAAGGATTTTGATATCGAAGAAGAGTTCCGCGAAGACTGGGACAAGCACGATATCTGGCGTTATAAGGCCATCAACAAGGAAGAGACCGTTCGGGCGTATTCCATGGCCAACTACCCTGAGGAAAGGGGTGTCCTCAAGTTCAACATCCGGATTGCGACTCCACCTCCAGGTACGGATCATCCCCCCGGGATCATGTCATCCTATGCCTTTAACCTGAAGCCAGGTGACAAGGTGACGGTTATGGGACCGTTTGGTGAATTCTTCGCCAAGAAGACTGATGCGGAAATGGTCTTTGTGGGCGGTGGTGCCGGTATGGCTCCCATGCGATCGCATATCTTTGACCAGCTCAAGCGTCTGAACTCCCAGCGCAAGATCAGTTTCTGGTACGGCGCGCGAAGCGTTCGCGAGATGTTCTATGTCGAAGACTTCGACATGCTGGCCCGCGAAAACGAGAACTTCGAATGGCATGTGGCGCTATCCGATGCGCTGCCGGACGACGATTGGGATGGTCCCACCGGGTTTATCCACAACGTGCTCTACGAAAACTATCTGAAGGACCACCCGGCGCCTGAGGACTGTGAGTACTACATGTGTGGGCCGCCCATCATGAACGCCTCAGTCATCAAGATGCTCAAGGATCTGGGTGTTGAGGATGAGAACATTATGTTGGATGACTTCGGGGGTTAGATCACACAGATGACATCCGGCATCTATCAACCCGTCAGGGTGGCCCTGGTCAGCGTCTTTCTGATGCTGGCCCTGGCCGCTCTGGCGGGTTGTTCGTTTGAGCCAGAGGAAAGTGTGTGGGAAATCTCCGGTGGCGTTTTCGGTACCCAGTACCATATTCACGTGGTATTGGCCGACGACAGTGCAATTCTCGAAGCTTTAGCGCAAGGTATTGAGCAGACGCTGGAATCCGTGGACGCCAGTATGTCCACATGGCGGGACGATTCCGAACTGAGCCGGTTCAATCAGCTTGCTGATCAGTCCCAGTGGGTTACAGTTTCCAGTGAGTTGTTCGAGGTGCTTGCCACGGCCCAGGAAGTGGCAGAACGCTCTGGTGGCGCGTTTGATGTGACCATCGGACCGGTAGTCAATCTGTGGGGCTTTGGCCCGCAAGGACGGCCCGAGAGTCCGCCTGATGAGCAGGTTCTGGCGGATCAGCTGGCGAGGACCGGCTATCGCTTTCTTGAGCTGGAACCGGAACGGCAGGCTATCCGTGCATCGATGAAACAGTATCTGGATCTGTCCGGTATTGCCAAAGGCTACGGTGCCGATGCCGTCGCACGCTATCTGGAAAGCGAGGGTGTAGACCGTTATCTGGTAGAAATTGGTGGTGAAGTCAGAGTAAGAGGTCGTAAGCCGGACGGATCGGCGTGGCGGCTGGCGGTTGAGCAACCCGAGCCTGGTGCGCGGCATGTTAATCGAGTGGTTGCCATGGATCGGGGTGGCATGGCGACGTCAGGAGACTATCGTAACTATTACGAATCGGATGGGAGGCGTTTTTCCCATACTATAGACCCTATGACTGGACAGCCGGTGAGTCACCGGTTGGCGTCCGTTACTGTTATTGCCCGCTCAGCCATGCTGGCAGATGCGTGGGCGACCGCCTTTACGGTGATTGGCTTTGAAGAAGGCTACCGTCTGGCTCTGCAGGAAAATCTGGCAGTGTATTTTATTGTACGGGAAGGCGATGGGTTCGAAGCCCGGTTTACACCCGCATTCACCACCTGGCTGATCGAATAGGAGGTAAAAATCATGGCTACGTTCTTGCTGGTACTGCTGATTGTCGGAACGCTGGTTGCCGCCATGTCCGTTGGAGTGATTTTCGGCCGCAAGCCGATCACCGGTACCTGCGGTGGACTGGGCGCGGCTGGCATTACCGGACCCTGTGACATTTGCGGTGGCGACACCAGCAAGTGTGAGAACAGTGAAGACGAAGGCCCGGCAAGCAGTAACCTGGCTTACGATGCTACCGCTTCGGATAACCGCAGCGCCTGAAGCTAAATTCGGGAAGGGGTAGAGACCTGCCACCGGCTCGTCAGGCGGCCGGGGCATTTGTGTGAACGAGCACGTGATAAGGAGTGACCGTCTCGATGACAGAACATCATTATGACGTCGTGGTGATTGGCGCGGGTCCGTCCGGAGAGGGCGCGGCCATGAATGCAGCCAAGCATGGCAAGCGCGTTGCCGTCATTGAAGACAAGACGACAGTAGGAGGCAGTTGTACGCATCTGGGCACCATCCCGTCCAAAGCCCTGCGCCACTCCGTTAAACAGATCATTACCTTCAACACCAATCAGATGTTCAGGGATATTGGCGAGCCAAGATGGTTTTCCTTTCCCCGGGTTCTCCAGAGTGCGCAAAAAGTTATTGATAAGCAGGTAAAACTTCGCACCCAGTTCTACTCGCGCAACCGGGTGGATCTTATCAATGGCCGCGCCTTTTTTCTGGATAAAAACCGGCTTGAAGTTCGCGGTGCGAGAAAGGCAGAGCTTTTGAACTTCAAGCAGGCCGTCATCGCCACTGGCTCCCGGCCCTATATGCCGCCCGATGTGAATTTCCGTCATCGACGCATCTATAACAGCGACACCATACTGAATCTGTCCCATACCCCGCGAACGCTGATTATCTATGGTGCGGGCGTGATCGGGTCCGAGTATGCGTCGATTTTTGCCGGACTTGGGGTCAAAGTGGACCTGATCAACCCGGGGAACCGGTTGTTATCGTTCCTGGACGATGAGATCTCTGATGCGCTGAGTTACCACTTGCGAAATAATGGCGTACTGGTGCGTCATAATGAAGAGTATGAGTCGGTGGACGGGGACGACCATGGGGTGGTGGTGTCGCTGAAATCCGGCAAGAAAATTCGGGGCGATGCGTTCCTCTGGTGCAACGGCCGCGCCGGCAATACCGACAACCTGGGTCTGGAGAATCTGGAGCTGGAGCCCAACAGTCGGGGACAACTGCCGGTGGATGATCATTACCGGACGCAGGTGCCTCATATTTACGCGGTTGGGGATGTGATTGGCTGGCCCAGCCTGGCCAGTGCCGCCTATGACCAGGGCCGTGCAGCGTCGTCAGACCTGGTCAGTAATGAGTATTTCCGGTTTGTTTCAGATGTGCCTACCGGCATTTATACGATCCCCGAAATCAGTTCGGTCGGACCTACCGAGCGGGAACTGACCGAGAAGAAAGTGCCTTATGATGTCGGGCAGGCCTTCTTCAAGGATCTGGCCCGGGCGCAGATTACCGGCGAAAAGGTTGGCATGCTGAAGATACTGTTCCACCGGGAAACCCGGGAAATCCTGGGCATTCACTGCTTTGGGGACCAGGCCGCCGAGATCGTCCATATCGGTCAGGCCATCATGAACCAGGAGGGAGAGGCTAACTCCCTGAACTACTTCATCAACACGACCTTTAACTACCCCACCATGGCGGAAGCCTATCGGGTTGCCGCTCTTAATGGCCTGAACCGGATTTTCGAGTAAATCCCAGGCGCTGCCACTGCTGTCTGATCCCTGATGGAATCAGACAGCAGTGGCACGGCTGCCGATCTGATCCGCCTGCGCGTCTGTAACGTCTGCCGGGGGCGGTAATCTCAGGGAACGATTTTCAAAGTAAATCCGCGTGCTGGTGGGGAAGTCAGTGATAATGCTGTCCACCCCCATCTGCTCCATCAGGACCATGTCGTGGATGCGGTTGACCGTCCACACAGACACCTTCATATCATACCGCTGGGCCTGACGGACCAACTGGGGCGAGCAGAGTTTCCAGTTTGGAATCAGGTAGCTGCAGTCAAGTCGACGGGCCGTCGCCAACGGTCTGGGAAAACGTCGTCCTGCCACATAGCCGGTGCGAATGCGACGGTTGCGCCGTTTGATTTCCTGCAGGAACCAGCCCTCCGACGAGGTGACGACCACGCTGCTGAAGAGTTGCCGGCGCTGGATCAGCTCGGTGAGCCGGTTACAGAGGATGTTCAGGCGCGGCCGGCTGTCCGGTTTGACTTCCAGCTGGAAATGTACCGCTTCGGGACAGGCATCAAGCACCTCTTCCAGAGTTGGTACGCCCACCGCCACAGGCCAGGGAGCTGTGTTACGCCGCGCATCCAGTTCCGCCAGCTCTTTGACGGTCAGGTTGGCGACCTTGTTGCGAACACCAGTAGTGCGCTCCAGGGTGGGGTCATGGATTACCACCGGGGTACCGTCAACGGACAGCTGGAGGTCCAGTTCGAAATGGCGGATACCATGACGGTACGCCATTAGAAACCCGGGCAGGGTGTTTTCGGGGGCTTCGCCCCGGGCGCCGCGATGGCCGTAGAGAATCATATTGTCCGGACTTCTCCTGGATTCAGAAGGATAAAACACTGTGCGGTCCCGTGCATCGCCATCAGACCGGCTCACCCGCGCGGTGCCGGGCCTGCATATACTCCCGATGGTTCAGATGCAGCAGCTCTGCGATACGACGGATCAGGTGCTCTTCATACTTGTCGATTCGCCCATCCGCCAGGGCTACTCGCCAGATACTTTCCAGTACCTGCTGCTTGTCGTCCTGACTGAGTCGGGCATTCAGCTGTTCGGTAAACTCATAGAGTGAGGTCGAATCACTGGCATGGTCCAGGGCATCCTGCAGAATCGCCCGCGCCTCGTCCGGCGTCACATGATGCACCCGGACCGCACAGTCAACGATGGTTTCCAGTTCCCGTTCATCTTCATTGTTATCGATTCGGGCCAGCTGAACCATCAGCGTCGTGGCCGCGACAGCCAGTTGATGGTGGTCGGGTGCGGAGGCTGTACCGAACTCGTCTTTCTCCGAGAACAGCCATTGGCGGAGCTGATGGATCATTGGCGGTTACTTCTCCTGTCAGGCGGCCCGGGCCAGTTGGCTCACTTTCTGTTCCAGCGCTACCTGGTCGGCGGCGAAACGGCGGATCCCTTCTGCGAGCTTCTCTGTCGCCATGGCGTCCTCGTTGGATTCCCACCGGAACAGGCCCTCGTCGATTCCGCGAGGACGATCGGAGCTGCGGGCGGTCTCCGGCGATAGCTGACGGGGCAGAGGGCCGTTGTCTTCCTTGAGCGCCTGCAGCAGGTCCGGGCTGATGGTGAGGCGATCACAACCCGCCAGCTGCTCGATCTCGCCGATATTGCGGAAGCTGGCACCCATAACCACGGTCTTATAGCCGTTGGCCTTGTAGAAGTTGTAGATGCGGCTGACGGACTGGACGCCAGGGTCTTCTGCCGGCGCAAAGCTCTTACGGTCGCTGTTGGCCAGGTGCCAGTCGAGAATACGGCCAACGAAGGGGGAGATCAGATACGCCCCGGCGTCTGCACAGGCCGCTGCCTGAATAAAGGAGAACAGCAGGGTCAGATTACAGCGAATGCCTTCCTTTTCCAGTTGTTCGGCGGCACGAATACCTTCCCAGGTGGAGGCGATTTTGATCAGCACCCGATTGGTGTCGACGCCCTGACTGTCATACAGCTCGACCAGACGACGGGCCTTGGCCACTGTGCCCTCAGTGTCAAAGGACAGGCGGGCATCCACTTCGGTGGAGACCAGGCCGGGAATGCGCTTCAGAATCTGCCGGCCAGCGAGCACCGCCAGCTTGTCGGTGGCCCAGCCCAGCTGCTCACTATCAGAACCACCCTGCCGGGCGGCAAAAGCGACGGCCTCGTCGAGCATGGGCCGATAGGCCTCTGAGCCGGCAGCCTTGAGCAGCAGCGACGGGTTGGTGGTGGCGTCTTCAGGCCGCCATTGGGCAATAGCATCCAGATCGCCGGTATCGGCCACCACGGTCGTCATTGCCTTGAGTTGTTCAAGCTTGCTGGTCATGAATAGGCTCTCCTGTCCCTGCTGTTGGTTGGACTGCTTCCGGTTGCGGTACTTGTACAGATCATCGTGTCGTGAAAATGGTATGGCCTTACGATAACCGGCTGGCAGAGTCGGAACAAGGTGGCAGCGGCTTACCGCCTGGTCATCTGTCGGTCAGGCGGGTTCAGCGTTGCTGACCTTGTCCAGGGCGTCCAGCACGACTTCGATACCACTGCCGGGACGATGGGCATTCTCGCTGAGATGACGGCGGAACTGACGACCGCCGGGCTGACCATGGAACAGCCCCAGAATATGCCGGGTAATATGGTTCAGGTAGACACCCTGAGCCAGCTCCTCCTCAATAAACGGCACCATGGCCTGAAGCGCCTGCTGCCGACTGGCGACCGGTGCCGCCTCTCCAAACAGTTCGGAGTCGACGCTGGCGAGCAGCCAGGGGTTCTGGTAGGCCTCGCGGCCGACCATAACCCCATCCAGATGTTCCAGATGCTGATGACATTCCTGCAGAGTCTTAATGCCGCCGTTGATGATGATTTCCAGCTCCGGATAACGGGCTTTCAGATCATACACCCAGGAGTATTTTAACGGCGGAACCTCGCGATTTTCCTTGGGGCTGAGGCCCTCAAGAATGGCGATACGGGCATGCACAATAAACGTCTGGCATCCTGCGGCGGCCACGGTATCGATAAAGTGGCAAAGGTCCTGCCAGGATTCACGGCCGTTGATGCCGATCCGGTGTTTCACAGTCACCGGCAACGAAGTGGCGGTCATCATGGCCCGCACCCCTTCCGCAACCCGCTCCGGATGAGCCATCAGGCAGGCACCGATCAGGTTATTCTGCACCCGGTCGCTGGGACAGCCAACGTTGAGGTTCACCTCATTGAAGCCATACTGCTCAGCCAGGGCCGCACAACGAGCCAGCTCATCCGGATCGCTGCCGCCCAGTTGCAGTGCCAGCGGGTACTCAGCCGGATCATGGCGCAGAAAACGGTCGGTATCGCCATGGATCAGCGCCCCGGTGGTCACCATCTCCGTATAAAG
>CAZHAY010000112.1:0-7546 GCA_964530545.1 uncultured Marinobacter sp. | reverse complement strand
GAACGCCAGTGCCATCGAGTTGAACTCGGTGCTGCATTCGAATAACTAAGGACTTATTGGCCACGGAATCCACGGCCCGGACCACCAAATCGAGAAACCCTATGACCCTGTCCCCCACCATAGAACTCGCGATGGACCTGATCCGTCGTCCATCGATAACGCCTGACGACGCCGGCTGTCAGGCGCTGATGATGTCCCGGCTGGGGCCGTTGGGTTTTGTGGGGGAAAACATGCGCTTTCGCGACACCGATAACCTCTGGGCCAGGCGTGGCACTGACGGGCCGGTGCTGGCGTTTGCGGGGCATACCGATGTGGTTCCCCCCGGCCCGGAGAAAAACTGGCGTAACCCGCCCTTCGAGCCGGTAATTCAGGACGGCCATCTTTACGGCCGTGGCGCTGCGGATATGAAGGGTAGCCTGGCGGCGTTCGTGACAGCCTGCGAGAGGTTCCTGGAAAACCACCCGGTTCACCGTGGGTCCATTGCCCTGCTGATCACCAGCGATGAGGAAGGCCCCGCCCAGGACGGCACGGTGAAGGTGATTGAAACGCTGGAAAAGCGCAACGAGAAAATCGACTGGTGCCTGATCGGCGAGCCCTCCAGTACCGGCCAGGTGGGGGATGTCATCAAGAACGGCCGCCGGGGCTCACTTCATGGTTATCTGACGGTTTACGGCGTTCAGGGCCACGTGGCCTATCCCCATCTGGCAGAGAACCCCGTGCACCGGGCAGCGCCAGCGCTGGATGCGCTGGCCAATGAGTTCTGGGACAGCGGTAATGACTTCTTTCCGCCCACTACCTTTCAGATCACTAAAGTGGAAGCGGGCACCGGCAGTAATGTGATTCCTGGCGAGCTGGTGGTTCACTTCAACTTCCGCTATTGCACGGAGAACACGGCGGAAAGTCTGGAAGAGCGGGTTGTTGCCGTTCTCAACCGTTTTGAACTGAGCTACGAGCTGGACTGGCACCTCAGCGGGCGTCCTTTCCTGACGGACCGGGGTGCATTGGTCACTGCCACGCAGAGCGCCATACGCCGGGTTACTGGTCGTGAGACGGAGTTGTCTACCACTGGCGGGACATCCGACGGGCGGTTTATCGCGCCTACCGGGGCGCAGGTGGTGGAGCTTGGGCCTTTAAACGCGACGATTCACAAGGTGAATGAGTGCGTTTCGGTGGACGATCTGAACGTTCTTTCGGCGATTTATGAGCAGGTTTTGGTGGAGTTGTTGGGGTAGCCTGTGGGATGGCTGGGCTTTAAGAATCGTTGGCCACGGAATCCACGGACGGACACGGAAAAAAGACAGGGCAAAAAGACAGGGCAAAAAGATAAGGCAAAAAGATAAGGTAAAAAAAGCTACGGGCTACCGGTTAAGGCGGTAGCCCGTGGTTTTTTTAGTCCAGGGTTGAGACGTTATCCGCCTGCAAGCCTTTGGACGCTTCTACTACATCGAAGCGGACAGCCTGGCCCTGGCGGAGTACCCTGCGGCCGCGGCCGCGGATGGCGCGGAAGTGTACGAAAACTTCGTCGCCACTTTCACGAACGATAAAGCCAAAGCCTTTCTTTACGTTGAACCACTTAACGGTGCCCTCTTCTTCACCCTCGGGACCGTAGTCTTCGTCATCGTCGTCATCCATATCGTCATCGGCGGCTCCATAGCCTGAATGGCCCTGGTTATGGCTGGCTGCCTGACGGGATGCCCGGGCGGGTTTACGCTCACTGACCATAATGGCCAGCAAACCCACAATGGCGAACAACACAAAGGTAATAATATAAGCAACAATCCCCTGGGTACTGCCCAGAACAAACTGCGGACTGTCGGCTACAGCGCTGCTACCTGCTACGGAAAGAATATAGAGAACTTCCGGCGACGTACTGGAAAGGATAAAGCCAAGAACCAGCGGGGCGAGAACCGCGACCAGTACCGCTGACAGAATTGCTCTTGCTGGATTACGCATGAGTACAACGAACTCCGTAAAATCATTGTTGAGGTTTATGGAAATAACTTTATTCACCGGACACACGTCAAAACCCGACACCCCGGTAGATAAAGCGGGCATAATAGCAGATTAATGACAAACCTGACCAAAGTGTTACACAGAATGGCGAATACAGACACACTTACGACAGAAAAGCTTCAGGCAAGACTGGATGAACTGGAAACCCGGCTCGCCTTCCAGGATGAACTGATCAATACCCTGTCTGATCAGCTGGCCCGGCAGGAGCTGGATATCCGAAAGCTCTGGGAAGCCAAACAGCACCTGAACAAGCAGCTGCTGGAAATGGCACCGTCCAATATACGACGGGAAGAGGAAGAGACGCCGCCGCCCCACTACTAGACCTGTTTTCAGCCGGCTATCAATAACGGCAGCCGCACCGGCTCAGTTCCACACCACCAATTGCTCACCCCGGTGGTCCAGGCGCCACCACTTTTCGTCTTCCACCGGGTCGCCGTCCTGCCATTCGCCCTGGCTGCAGCGGATCTCGGTATCCAGCGCACGCCAGGCGCTGCGGGCGCACTCCAGATCGGTATTCCAGGGCAGGTTGGGACCTTCCAGCACCACTGAACTGAAGCGCTTGCCGAATGCTTCGGCGTACACGGTGATACTGATCAGTGCTTCGGCATAGCGCCCCTGACCCTTGTACAGGCCGGGTTTGTTACCGAATGGCGTAAGGGGAATCAGTAACTGATCAAAGTTGGCTTCCAGCCAGGCAGTGAGATAGGCGGGGTCAAGGTCACGAACGTAGATTTCCAGATCCTGCACGGCGGGAGCCTCCGGCGACATCAGATGGTATGTGCAGATCGGGATGATCGCTGCTACCGGTCAGGGATTCAAGTTCTGCCCGCACATCTTCCGGGAATACCTGCCGCAGCGTGCCAGCGGCCTGACGCTCAAGCCAGTCCACTTCGGCGGCGGTCAGATGCAGTGACGCCTGCTCATAGGCCTGCTGCAATTCGTCCACCGGCTCGCCGGTCTGCTGGTTCGCTTCGATGCGTTTGCTCAGGGTATCCAGTTCAGCCCGAAGCTGACGGCATTCCGCCGGCCCGGCCTCAGCGGCGACGGCCACCCGGGCTGCCGTGCGCTCCAGCCATTCCACCACCTGCCCAGGTGATGACCGGTAATGCAGACCGGACACCGTTAACCCCATGGCGGCGTCGGTAATACGCACATCCCAACGGGCTTCAATAACCGGCCGGTGAGCCACCAGTACCGCCTGATTTTGCGACAGGCTACTTGGCGGCAGGTCATGGTGTATCAGCGAGCGCCCCATGACCCGTTCCATCCGGCGAATGGCGACGGCGTCGTCCTCCTGCTCGGGGCTGAGCAATAGCAGCGGCCCGTCGTAGTTTGACACCAGATGCCGGGCCGGGTGTTCCGGCTCAGCCAGCAACGCCATCAGGTCCGCCGGTGAGAGGTTATCCAGTATCAGCGCAGGCAAGGTGCCCTGGCGGTAATTGGAGTATGCACGGGACTGTTCCAGCACCTCAGCCGTACTGGCCTGATCCCGGAGATCCAGCAGAAAGTAATCCGTGCGCAGGGCGGGCATCAGCGCCTGCAACCAGGCCGTTTTGCCGGCGCCCCGTTCGGCCGTTACCCAGAACAGACCACGGGGCGAAGCGGCCAGTGCGACGGCCAGATCATCCGCCAGGCGATACCAGGCCGTATCCGTAATCACTACCGGATTGGACGCCCTACCGGTCGACGGTACCTGACCCAGTCGCATACTTCTCACCCCTGCCCGACTACACCTACAACAAAGAACGCCCATTTTGCGCCGTTCAGGTATTTTCAACCGGAACCATGTCGCATTTCTCCATGAAATACGACGCGTTGCGAGACGATCCCGAGAAACGACTCAGACAGGAATTCTAGACCCGATTGTAGGTATCTTCAAAGCGAACGATGTCATCTTCCCCAAGATAACTACCGGTTTGTACCTCAATCAGTTCCAGGGGAATCACCCCGGGGTTCGTCAGGCGATGGGTAACGCCCAGCGGAATATACGTGGACTCATCTTCTGTCAGCAGAATCTGTTCATCACCCCGTTGCACCGTCGCGGTTCCGGTAACGACCACCCAGTGCTCGGCGCGGTGATGGTGCTTCTGCAACGACAGGGACGCACCCGGATTGACGGTAATCCGCTTGACCTGGAAGCGCTCGCCATGGGCCACGCCTTCATAGGTACCCCAGGGACGGTGGACTTTCTTATGCAGACGATATTCAGGCCGGCCCTGCTCCTTCAGTTTACCGACCAGCTTTTTCACGTCCTGCACCCGGTTGCGGTCTGCCACCAGCACCACGTCGTCGGTTTCAACAATCACATGGTCGCTCACCCCCAGCGCGGCAATCAGCCGGCCTTCCGAGTGCACATAGGAACCGGTGACATCTTCCAGGATCACATCGCCATGACAGGCGTTACCATGCTCATCCTGGGGCTGAATCTCCCACAGGGCCGACCAGGAACCCACATCACTCCAGCCCGCATCCAGCGGCACCACAACCGCGTCGCGGGTATGTTCCATCACGGCGTAGTCGATGGAATCGTCAGGGCAGGCGGCAAAAGCTTCCTTATCAACACGGGTAAAGTCCAGGTCCCCCTGGCGCTTCTCATAAGCCTTGCGACAGGCTTCCAGCATCGCCGGCTGGAAGCGCTCCAGCTCCTGAAGATAACGACTGGCAGAGAACAGGAACATGCCACTGTTCCAGTAGTAATCGCCTTCATCCAGGTAGCCCTGGGCCGTCGCTTCGTCTGGCTTTTCAACAAACGCATCCACGGGTGCCCAGGTGCCGTTGTTTGCTCCGGCACGAATATATCCATAACCGGTATGGGGCGATGCTGGCACAATGCCGAAGGTGACCAGCTTGCCCTGCCCTGCTGCTTCGGCACCCGCCGCAACCGCTTGCGCAAATGCCTTCTCATCCCGAAGCACCTGGTCGGAGGGCATCACCAGCAACAACTCATCCGGATTCTGCTCGGCTACGGCCAGCGCTGCCAATGCAATGGCCGGCGCGGTATTACGGCCCACCGGCTCAAGAATAATACCGGCAGTCCGCTGTGCCGCCAGCTTATGCAGGCTGGCCGCCACCACAAACCGATGTTCTTCATTCGTGATGGCCATAACGCGCACGTCTTTCCCCAGCTTCAGACCGCGGGTGACGGTATCAGCGAGCAGAGAATCGTCCGAGACAACAGGAATGAATTGCTTGGGGTAGGCTTCACGGGAAAGAGGCCAAAGGCGGGTTCCGGAACCACCAGAAAGAATAATCGCAAGCATGACAGGTCCTTTTAGCGAGCTTTGAAAACCTGGTCAATTGTCGCTTAATTACGAGGCAGCTTCCAAGGGCGGAAGGGAATCTGTAATTCCCTGTAACTTTGGCCGGACTTCTGAAATGATTGAAACAGATCAAAAAAGAAACAAATACGACCCGGGCGACAGTGCGCCCGGGATCAGCCGGATCAGTTTTCCTGCCAGCTCTGTACCGCTTCCTTACCGTGCTTATCACGCCACTGGTTCAGCGTCTTGTGGTTGCCGCCACGGGTTTTGACGACTTCACCGGTATGGGGGTTTTTATAGGTCTTCATGGGACGACGGGCGCGGGTACCCGTGGTTTCCGTACGACCACCGCCAACAGACGGGTCAATAGCGGTCAGAATCTGTAATACATCTTTCGGCGCCTTGTTATATTCATCCATTAACGCCTTGACCTTGTCTTCAAACTCCAGGGCTTTTTTCAGGGCCTGGTCCTGTTCCATCTTGTTCAGTTCTTCGGAAAGCTTTTCCAGCAACTGCTTCTTCTGATAGTAATCGTTGATATTCGCCATGCGTCATGGACCTTTTGCTGAGTGATTTACCCATAGGGGAGTGTAACGAAACCCGAAACACCGGCCATCATATAAGATGGTCAAATCATAATAAAGATCCGTTTATAAATTTCTCATGAACAAATGATAAGAAACTAGTCAAGTCTTCGACGTTAACTACCAACAGATCCTCAGGGTAATTCCTCAGAATGACCAGACCAGCGGAATGAGCGTCACCGTAGTAATGCCAACCAGCAGACTCAGGGGCGCGCCAATCTTCAGATAATCCGTAAACTGATATCGCCCCGGACCAAAGACCATTAAATTGGTCTGATAGCCCAGGGGGGTCATAAAGCTTGCCGACGCCGCAAACATGACCGCAATGGCAAACGGCAGAACACTTACGCCCATTTGTTCAGAAACCGCCAACGCAATGGGGAACATCAGAACCGCAGCTGCGTTGTTGGTAATGACTTCGGTAAACGCTGCGGTCAGCAGATAAACCAGCGCCAGGGCCACCCAGGGGGTAAGCGTACCGAAGCTCAACAGGCTGCCGGCAACCCAGTTGGCAGCGCCGGTTTCCGACATGGCAGTACCCAACGCAAAGGACGAGGCAATAACCACCAGCACAGGCAGGTCCACGCTACGGCGAGCGCGACTGGCGGTGATACAGCCGGTAGCAATCATTGCGCCGGCGGCCAGGAAAGCAGCTTCCAGAATGCTCAACAGGCCGGATGCGCTTGCGACAACCAAAGCCACCAGAATCCCCAGCGCCATGGGCGCGCGGGTAAAGTCCGGCGGTGTAGAATCGTTCAGGGCACTGACCAGCAGGAAGTCCCGGCGGAAGCGATACTGCTGAACAAATTCCTGGCTCGCTTCCAGCAACAGGGTATCGCCCATCCGAAAGCGGATGTCCCCCAGCTTGCCCGGCACCCGCTTGCCCTCACGGGAGATGGACAGAATCGCCGCGTTAAACCGCGTCCGGAACTTACTGTCCCGCACCGTCTGTCCCAGGGACGTAAACTCCGGCCCCAGCACCACTTCAACCAGGCACCGCTGATGGTTCGCCATCTCCAGCTTGTGCACACTGCCATTGGCTGGTTTAAGTCCCTGAATCCGGCGCAGCTCGCTGGCACATTCGGGCGCACCCACAAAATACAGACGGTCCCCGGCCTGCAACATCCGGTCTGGCTCAACGGCGGTAATCAAACGGCCCTGCCGGTCAATCTCCGTCAGATAACCGTATTTCAACGCCCGCAGGCCAGCCTGGGCCACCGTGAGCCCGACCAGTGGGCCGGGGCTGAGCACTTCTACCTCAACCCCGTATTCGCGCACTTCCTGTAACTCTTCCTTAAGACCCCCGCGATCGGGTAACAGCCGGTCAGCAAAAAGGACCAGAAAGGTGCCCCCGACCACCAACACCGGCACACCCACCCACGCCAGATCAAACAATCCCAGATGAATGCCAACCCGGCTCTGCAACAACCCGTCTACCACAAGGTTTGTGCTGGTACCGATCAAAGTACAGGTGCCCCCCAGTATGGTGGCATAGCTGAGAGGCAGCAGTAATTTGGAAGGGGAAATACCGAGGCGCTGACCCCAGTCCTGAACCGCGGGGATGAACATGGCCACCACGGCGGTATTGTTCATGAAGGCGCTAAGGATTCCGGTAGGTGCAACCAGCCTGGCCTGAGCCCCAGCGGCCGACTTCGGATGGCCCAATAAACGCCGGGCGATCCACTGAAC
>CAZHAY010000111.1:0-7548 GCA_964530545.1 uncultured Marinobacter sp. | reverse complement strand
CTCACATCCCGGATCTGAGTAATGTTCCGGTTGATATCTTCCGCGACCGAAGTCTGCTGCTCCGCCGCCGTCGCAATCTGGCTGTTGAACTGACTGATATGCCCCACCGCCTCCGCAATGTCACGAATCGTTGCACCCGTGGACTGCGCGCTCTCCAACGTCTGACCGGCCAGCACCGTGCCGCGTTCCATGGTGGAAACGGACTGCTCGGTACTGTTCACCAGATTGGAAATCAGCGTCTCAATCTCGGAAGCCGAACTCTGCGTGCGCTGGGCCAGTGACCGAACCTCATCCGCGACCACCGCAAAACCCCGACCCTGCTCACCGGCGCGTGCGGCTTCAATGGCGGCGTTCAGTGCGAGCAGGTTGGTCTGTTCAGCCACAGACTTGATCACATCCAGCACTGTCGCAATGTTCTCACTGTCCTTCTGCAAACCGCGCAGAAGCTCAGCCGTTTGCTCGGCCTGCGTGTTCAGCTCGTTCACGTAGGAGAGGGTTTCCTCAACCGCAGACTCACCCGCGGCCGCTTTCCCGTTCGCCGTATTGGCAGCACCGAACGCATCCTCGGCGCTACGGGCCACATCGTTAACCGTGGCTACCATCTCGTTCATCGCGGTAGCGACCTGATCGGTCTGGTCCCGCTGCTCGGTCACGCCCTGACTGGTTTCTGCGGTCACGGTAGAGAGCTCTTCCGCAGATGACGCGATGTTGGTTGCGCTGGCGTTGATATGGCGCACCAGCTCCCGCAGGCTGGTGACCATGGCGCCGAGGGCGGTCAGTAGCTGGCCGAGCTCATCGCCACGCTGGCTGGTTACCGTTTCCTGCAGGTCGCCGTCGGCCACGCGGGTGGCCAGGGCTACTGCCTGCCGGATAGGTTGGGTGATGTTCCGGGTTAACCACAAGGCGATGACGACGCCAAGCACCACGATGATCAGCAGCACCGACAGAATCATAATAGATGCCGTGGTCTGGTCCGCGTCCATTTTATCCCGCTGGGTTTCCTGCAGTTCAATGGCGGTGGACAGGGTCTCGCGGGCGGTTGCAATCATCCGCTCCTGCAGGGACTGGGTCTGGTCATCAGCTTCAACCACGGCATCAAAGGCGTCGGTATACCCGGACAGCAGCTCCACCAGGGTTTGTTTCGTTTCCGCATCAAGAAACGATGAGTTTACGGTACGGGTTGCCCTCTCGCTCGCCGCACGAAACTCCTCGACGGCAGCTTCATCGCTCTCCAGCAGGAAACTTCCCTCACTGCGCCGCATCTGCTGGATTGCCGCGCTGGTGGCGTACAGGTTGTTGTGGGCGGTGAAACCACCGGTCACGCCTCTCACCGCCAGCTCCAGTTCGGCCAGGCGCTCATCACGGGTTGTCCGGACATCCGCCAGTTCGCGAATCTGCTGGTCGTATTCCTGGATACCCTGGCGGATCCGGTCAATGCGGTCATGGTCATCCGCCTCTTTCAGCCGGGTCTTCAGATCGGCGGCCTGGTCGGATGCCCGCTCGGTGTTGGCGATAGCGGCTGCAACATATTCGCGGTCGCCCCGGAGCAGGAAGTTCTTCTCTTCCTGGCGGGCGAGAAGCAGGTTGGCTTCTATGGATGCGCTTTCGGCCATGATATCGGCCCGTTCGCCAAACTGACCAAGGGTAATGTATCCGGTGGCGCCCACCATCAGGGTCAGGACAAGAAGGACGGCGAACCCCGAGCCGAGCTTCATGCCCAGGGATAGATTGTTCGTGTTGAATTTCTGCGACAGACGCATTGATGACTCCAGCGGCTTTCTCTTGAGTGGAACGATGCTGTACAGGCTATCGGCTGGCCGGAGGGTTTGTTTAGGCCGTGCCCGGACCGCATCGGAACCAGAATATGGGATGAGTAGCTGTTAACCAGTTAAAGCCAGTTGTCGCTGGTGTACAAGGGACGTTCGGTAGGGATTGGTAACGTTATATAACAAGTGGCGGTAACAAACGGAGCTATTTGGCAGCCGGCATATGTGGAGCGGGCCGCCGGGGCCTCCTTCGAAACAGTCAGAAAACAACGTTTTCGTTTCGAAGGAGGCCCCGGCGGCCCGTGTGCCACTACTTTAGAACAGCAGGTTCGGCAGGTAGGTAACGATCTCCGGGAAGACCATCAGGATACCCATGCCGATGATTTCGATGATAACGAACGGAATCACCGAGGTATAGATATCCTTCATGGTAATCCCGGGCGGCACAATCCCCTTCAGATAGAACAGGTTGAAGCCGAAGGGAGGCGTCATGTAACCAATTTCCATATTGATCACGAACAGAATGCCAAACCAGATGGGATCAAACCCGAGCGCATTCACAATCGGCAGGAATACCGGAAGCGTGATCAGCATGATGCCAACCGGATCCAATACCATGCCCAGAATGAAGGTCAGCAACATCATGGCGAGGATGACGCCCCAAGGACCACCCGGAACCTGGGCGAACATGCCTTCGATCAGGCTCTGGGCACCCATGCTCTGATAGGCGGCACTGAACGCGTGAGCCGCGAACAGAATCCACATGATCATACCGGTCAGCTTGAAGGTACGGACCGACGCTTCCTTAAGCAGGGCGAAGTCAAGCTTGCGATAGATCGCTGCCGCGATCAGAGAGCCCAGCACACCCATGGCAGCCGCTTCAGTGGGCGTCGTGATACCGCCAACGATGGATCCCAGTACCATCACCACAATCAGTACGGGCAGGGCGATAGAGCGCAGGGAAGTGATCTTTTCGCGCATCGTGCCCCGCTCTTCCGGTGGCAGGGCGGGGGCCAGATGAGGCTGCAGGTTACTGCGAATCAGCACGTAGGCGCCAGTGAGCACCATCAGCAGAATACCTGGAAGAACCCCGGCGGCGAACATCTTGCCGACAGATACGCCACTGATCAATGCGTAGAGGATCATCATGATGCTCGGCGGGATCAGAATGCCCCAGCCACCGCCGGTGTTGATCACCCCAAGCGACATTTTCTTGTCATATCCCCGCTCCAGCATGGCAGGCAGGGCAATGGTGCCCATCGCAACCACAGCTGCGCCGCTGATGCCGACCATGGCTGCGAAAATCGCACAGATCACCAGCGTGCCAAGGGCCAGACCGCCCCGCAGGCCACCAAACCACAGGTGCATGGTCCGGTACAGGTCTCTGGCAACACCCGTTCGTTCAAGAATCATCGCCATGAAGACGAACAACGGAATGGCTACCAGCGTAAAGCTACCCATGGTGCTCCAGATCTGGGAGGCCACCATGTAGAAGGAGTCAAAACCCCAGGTGAAGTACAGGAAAACAACGGACACCCCGCCGAGTACGAAGACCAGCGGTACGCCCAGGAAGATAAACAGCAGCAGAGAGCCAAAAAACAACAGCGTCAGGATTTCAATACTCACAGTTGCTCTCCCTTGGGATCTGGCTCGGGATCATCCTCTGGCCGGTAGTAACTCAGATTGCAGGCAATCGCGATGTCTTCCAGCAGTTTTACAATGCCCTGCAGCAGGAGCAGAGCGGTGCCGATGGGGATACAGAGTTTCGCTGGCCATATGGGCGGGTTCCAGGCAGAAAATGAGGTTTCCCAGGAGTTCATGGAATCGCGCGCCATATCGATGCCGAAATAAAGCAGCGCCAGCGTGAACAGAAAGAACAGAACCGACGTGAACACGTCAACAATGGCTTGTCCACGGCGGCTGAACATCGCATAGAACAGGTCGACATTCACGTGGCCGCGATGGGCCAGCAGAAATCCTCCGGACAGTACCGCATAAGCTCCGAATATCAGTTGGGTCAGTTCGTTGGTCCAGACCGTCGGCGCGTTAAACATATACCGTAGGAAGACTTCCAGTATGATAAAAGCGAATAAGGCAAAGACCAGAAACGACAGTGCCACACCAATGGCTTTGTTCATTCTGGTTACGCCATTCATGAATGCACTGATGGCACGCATGGCATTCTCCGGAAGGGGTCAGATGATTTGAAATAAAAAGCCGGGGGACCTTTGAGGTGCCCCCGGCCGTCCAGTGCGAGGCTTAGAGGTAGCCGAGGTCGCTCAGGAATCCCTTCAGCATTTCGAGCGCTTTTTTCGCGTTGTCGCTACGCTTGGCTTCTTCTTCCCACATGGCCATGCCGACCTTGGTGAGGTGATCCTGAACTTCTTCAGGCAGGGTGTTAACCTCAACGCCGTCCTCGGCGATGGCCTTGGCCAGGGCAATGCGCTCCTGGTACAGGTACTCGTTGGTGCGGTACCAGAACTGCTCGTTGAGCACGTCCTTGACCGTTTGCTGCAGATCTTCCGGCAGCTTGTCCAGGGCCCTCTGGCTGACGATGACGACGTCCGTACCAGCGATGTTCAGAGCAGGCTGAACGTGGTATTTGGCAACTTCATACAACGCCATGGAGGCGGCACCCTGTGAAGCGCCCCAGTGGGCACCATCAACAATGCCGGAGTCCAGAGCGGTGTACAGCTCGCCACCCGGGATGTAAGACGCAGCTGCACCGGCTTCTGTCAGGAACTTCTGCAGGGCACCGGAAGAGCGGATTTTCAGGCTCTCAAAGTCTTTCAGGTTATTGATCGGCTTCTTCACCACCATTTCGGTGGGATAGACCTTATCCGTTGCCCAGTAGACGTTATGTTTGGCTGCTTCTTCACGCAGCATCTCTTCAAAGCCGAGAGCCTGGTGGAAGTAGGCAGTTTCCCAAACGTTACGGAACGCAAACGGCAGGCCGGAGGCAATACCGGCCAGGGAGATCTTGTCGGAAGCATAGGACGGGGAGATGGTGCCCATCTCCAGAATGCCCCGGCTAACCGCGTTGAACGTTTCCTGAGCGTTAAACAGCGAGCCAGCTTCAAACAGCTGAAGCTTGATGCGGCCATCCGAGCGCTCTTCCAGCGTATTCTTGAGGCGAACCAGGCTGTCCTGATAGGAACTGGAAGACCCCGGCCAGTGGGACTGGACTTTCCAGGTGAAGGTTTCCTGAGCAGCGACAGGGCTGACGGCGAGCGTGGCGGAGACGCCTAAGGTAAGGGCTGACGCAATAATCGTGAGCTTCTTACGAACGTTATTAAACATTACCTCATGACCTCTTTGTTATTTTCCTCGTGGGACGTCCATGTCGGTAATTTCGTCAGGCGAAACTTGTGATTGCAGAATGAATCCGTGTTTCCCAAATTTAGCCTATTAGAGCGAGCGTTTGCAATACTATCGGTGTGCCATTGCTCAAAAAACCGGCCGGATCGGCTGATCTGGCGCGATTTCCTTGCGATGGACACTTAGTAAGGTAGTTTATGCAACTGGTTTTGTCCTGTATGAGGCATGGATCAGTCTGCGTGGAGCTCCGGCCACGGCAGTCCGTCAGGAAACCGCCTTGCCTGAACCTGGCGGGCCACCTCAATCAGCGTTTTCTCACTCCAGGCCGGGCCGATGATCTGGACAGCCCTGGGCAGGCCGTCGTCGCCAACGCCAACAGGGGAACTGATCGCAGGTAAGCCGACGACCATGGCAACCCCGGCCCAGACAGTCACGTCCAGATAGGGCTCCTGCTTGCCGTTAATGGTCAGGGTACGGGACGCTGCGGGTACGTCCTGGTTGTGTGGGAACGGCAGCGTATTGGTGACCGGACAGATCAGCATATCGTACTGCTGGAAGAACCTCGCCCAGCTCCGCTGAAGTTGTGCCCGCTCCTCATCTTTCTGCAACCATTCGCCATGGCTCTGAAGCGCGCCGCGGGCAAAACGGTGGGAATACTCATCACCCTGTTCGGCGGCGATCTGAGCAAGCCGGGCGCGGACCTTATCCGGCAGGCCAGGGCTCATAACGCCACTCAGCAGGTGATAGTAGAGGCGGTGGCTTTTCTCCAGGGTCAGTCCTTCCGGCTGGGCGTCCGTCAGGGTTGCTCCGGCGGCTTTCAGGTCATCGCAGAAGGTGGACAGTCCGGACAGGACTTCTCCGTCTACCGGTGCCCAGTCGTCATTGAGCCAGGTCGCAAAGCGGTATTCCTTTAGCGGTTTGGTGCTGGCCGGTGGGAGATTCACCTGCCACGGCGCCATATCGTCGTCGGGGCCGGCCAGCAGATCCAGTTCTGCTTCAAGGTCGTCCAGATGGCGGGCCAGGGGGCCGCTAACGCCCATATCCCGATTGCCGACACTCCCCGGGACGCCCGGTACATGCCCCCGCATGGGGATAAGCCCGGCTGTGGTCTTGAGGCCAAAAATGCCACAGAACGCCGCCGGGGTCCGAATGGAGCCGCCGATATCACTGCCCAGTTCGAGGGGTGTCAGCCCGGCTGCCAGAGCGGCTGCGGCCCCGCCGGAGGAGCCACCAGGCGTGAGTGCGAGGTTCCACGGATTGTGGCTGGTGCCGTAAATCTCGTTGAACGATTG
The DNA here is from genome assembly GCA_964530545.1 of uncultured Marinobacter sp. Taxonomy (GTDB): domain Bacteria; phylum Pseudomonadota; class Gammaproteobacteria; order Pseudomonadales; family Oleiphilaceae; genus Marinobacter. The sequence goes on along the minus strand of CAZHAY010000111.1, from coordinate 1,172 downwards.
CAGGTCTCCGGCAAATTCCGGCACGTTGGTTTTTCCAAATATGATCGCGCCGGCATCGATCAGACGCTGTACCGCGACGGCGGTACGTGGCGAGATGTGATCTTTATAGCCGCGATGGCCAGCGGTGGTGGGCCAGCCCTCGATCTCAAAGGTTTCCTTGATGGTCATGGGCACGCCGTGCAACGGCCCCAGGTCCCGGCCCTCATCAGCTGCCCGGTCAGCGGCCCGCGCCTGCTCCCGGGCCTGCTCTTCCTTCAGAACCACGACGGCGTTCAGCGCCGGGTTGTAGCGACGGGTGCGCTCCAGAAAGTGATCCAGCACCTGTTCACTGGTGTATTCCCGGGCTTTGATGCCCCGCGCCAGCTCAATAGCAGGGAATTCGTGGAAGTTCATGGTGTCTCCAATTGTCATTATTTTGTAGGGGAAGGGTCAAAGATAGAATATCCAATCGTTTTGTGGAACAGTATTCCAAAAGAGATACCGCGTGGAGGCTCAATGATCAAGACTGACCAGAAAAACGGCTTTATTCACCTGCTGATTGCCCGGCCGGAAAAGAAAAATGCCCTGACCCGGGATATGTATCAGGCTCTGTCAGAGGGTGTCGAGCAGGCGGCCGCAGATGCGTCGGTCAACGCCATTGTCATCAGCGGTGACGGCGGCGTATTCACGGCCGGTAATGATCTGGACGACTTCCGCGCCCGGGCCACGGATACCAATCCGAAGCCATCTGCGGGCCTGGCGTTTATCGAAACCCTGATGAACTGCGATACACCGGTGCTGATTGCCGCCGAAGGGCTGGCTATCGGCATCGGCACCACCATGCTGCTGCATGTGGATGGCGTTTATGCCGGCAGATCCACCCGCTTCAAGACGGCGTTTGTTGATCTTGGGCTGGTGCCTGAGGCGGCCTCCACGGTCACCATGCCGCTGCACCTTGGCGCTCGAAAAGCGACCGACCTGTTGCTGATGGGCGATGTACTGTCCGCCGAAGACGCGGCTGATATCGGTCTGATCAGCCGGGTGGTGGACGACGGCAAGGCGCTGGACGAGGCGTTTGCTGTCGCTGAGAAACTTTCCGGGAAGCCCCGGGAAGCGCTCCGGGCAAGTAAACGGCTGATCAGGGCGCCGTGGAAAGCCATGGCCCTCGAAGCCCTGGAGCGTGAGCGGCAGGT
>CAZHAY010000110.1:0-7639 GCA_964530545.1 uncultured Marinobacter sp. | reverse complement strand
ACAATTACCGTGTTGCGGAAGTCCACGGTGCGCCCCTGACCGTCGGTCAGTCGACCGTCGTCCAATACCTGAAGCAGGATGTTGAAGACATCCGGGTGGGCTTTTTCCACCTCATCCAGCAGTAGTACCGAGTACGGGCGTCGGCGCACAGCTTCTGTCAGGTAACCACCCTCTTCATAACCGACGTACCCCGGGGGCGCACCGATCAGGCGGGCCACCGAATGCTTCTCCATAAACTCCGACATGTCGATTCGAACCATGGCCTCTTCGGTATCGAACAGAAACGAGGCCAGCGCCTTACACAGTTCGGTCTTGCCTACACCGGTGGGGCCGAGGAACAGGAATGAGCCATTGGGACGATGGGGGTCGGCAAGACCCGCCCGGGAACGGCGCACAGCATTGGACACGGCCTCTACCGCTTCCCGCTGGCCGATGACGCGCTCATGGAGAGCGTCTTCCATGCGAATCAGTTTGTCCCGCTCCCCTTCCAGCATTTTGGACACCGGGATACCGGTCCATTTGGACACCACTTCGGCAATTTCCTCGTCGGTAACCCGGTTGCGCAGCAGCTTCATTTCCATCATTTCGGCCTGACTGGCCATGTCGAGCTGTCGCTCCAGTTCGGGAATAGTGCCGTACTGGAGCTCGGACATCTTGCCGAGGTCCCCGGCCCGGCGGGCGTTTTCCAGGTCGATGCGGGCCTGCTCCAGGCTGCTCTTGATCTTCTGGGAGCCATGAAGCGCGGCTTTTTCCGTGTTCCAGATTTCTTCCAGATCGGCATACTCCCGCTCGACGCCCGTTATAACGTCGGAAAGTTCCTGCAAACGTTTCCTGGAGGCCTCGTCGCTTTCCTTTTTCAGCGCTTCCCGTTCAATTTTCAGCTGAATCAGCCGGCGCTCGAGGCGGTCGAGGGGCTCCGGCTTGGAGTCCATCTCCATGCGGATCTGACTGGCGGCCTCGTCCACCAGGTCTATGGCCTTGTCGGGTAACTGCCGGTCGGTGATGTACCGGTGTGACAGCTTTGCTGCCGCAATGATGGCGCCATCGGTGACTTCCACGCCGTGATGCACCTCATAGCGCTCTTTCAGACCGCGGAGAATGGCGATGGTGTCTTCTTCAGACGGTTCGGTGACAAGCACCTTCTGGAAACGGCGCTCAAGCGCGGCGTCTTTTTCGATATTCTCCCGGTACTCATCCAGCGTGGTCGCGCCCACGCAGTGGAGCTCACCCCGGGCCAGGGCCGGCTTGAGCATATTGCCCGCATCCATGGAACCTTCGGCCTTGCCGGCACCGACCATGGTGTGAATCTCATCAATAAACAGGATGATCTGGCCTTCCTGTTTTGACAGCTCGTTCAATACGGCTTTCAGACGTTCCTCAAAGTCGCCCCGGAATTTCGCGCCGGCAATCAGCGAGCCCATGTCCAGGGACAGCACGCGTTTGTTTTTCAGACCCTCCGGCACCTCGCCATTAACAATTCGCTGGGCGAGCCCTTCCACAATCGCGGTTTTACCCACGCCAGGTTCACCGATCAGTACCGGGTTGTTCTTGCGGCGGCGCTGCAATACCTGGATGGTGCGCCGGATTTCATCATCCCGACCAATAACCGGGTCGAGTTTGCCGGCTTCGGCGTACTCGGTGAGGTCAACGGTGTACTTCGACAGAGCCTGGCGGTTCTCTTCCGCGCCTGCATCGGTCACTTTTTCGCCACCCCGAATATCATTAATGGCCTTGCTGAGCCGCTCTTTGGTCAGGCCCTGGTCTTTCAGGATCCGCGGCAGAGCACCCCTACCGTCCAGTGCGGCCAGCAGCATGACCTCGCTGGAGATAAACTGATCACCCCGCTGTTGGGCCAGCTTGTCCGCCACATTAAACATACGTCCCGTGTCGTTGGACAAGGAGACGTCCCCTGCGTTGCCTTTGACGACCGGCAGATTCTCGATCTCCCAGGCGAGGGCCTGTCCGATCCGGTCAGGCTCGACACCGGCCTGCTTCAGAAGCACCCGGAGGGCGCCCCCTTCCTGATCCAGCATTGCCTGCATCAGATGCACAGGCTCGATAAAGTTGTGGTCCCGGCCCACAGCAAGGGACTGGGCATCAGCCAGCGCCTTCTGTAGCTGGGTGGTTAATTTGTCAATTCTCATGGTCTAACATCCCCGATCCGGTGTGCGGTTGTCGCGTCCCCTTGGAGGGGAGTCGGCGACATTCCTGTTTGCTTTGCTATTCAATGTAGGGGCGGCGGGAGGGACTTCAAGGAGACCGGACGAGAAAGTGTCAGAAAATTGACGGGCATCATGAGATGCCCGCAGAGCTGCCGTTCAGTTTTCGTCGGAAAGCCAGATACAACTGGCCATTCGGCCGGTCTGGCCATCGCGGCGATAGGAAAAGAATTGCTGTGCATCACTGGCCGTGCAGAACCCGCCGCCGAAGATGTGGCTTACGCCCGCCTGTTCCAGCCGGAAACGGGCCAGTCCGTAAAGGTCGGCGAGGAAATGGCCCGGGCGTTCCGGTGACAGCGTGAAAAACGGATCAGTCTCCCTGCTAAAATCCAGAAACTGTTCGCGGACTTCCGGACCAACTTCGAACTTCTGCGCGCTGATCGCAGGCCCCATCCAGGCCATCACGTCTTCCGCTGCATCAAAACACTGAACCGTATTTTCCAGAATGCCGGCAGCCAGTCCGCGCCAGCCGGCGTGAGCCGCAGCAACGCGGGTGCCGGCGCCATTACAGAAAAGCACCGGCAGGCAGTCCGCGGTGAGTATGGCGCAGACGTGCCCGGGCACATCGGTTACTGCAGCATCCGCGACCTGCTGGGTATCTGGCAGGGTAGCGACATCGGTGCCGTGTACCTGTTGCAGCCAGAAGAATCGCTCCGGCTCCTGATGAGCCCAGAATGCCAGCCGCCGGCGGTTTTCGAGCACATCGCCGTGGTTGTCGCCGACGTGGTCACCCAGGTTCATGGTGTCCCACGGAGCAGCGCTGACGCCACCCGCCCGGGTTGTGCAAAGGGTTTGCACATTGGCTGGAGCCGGCCAGTCGGGATGGATCACGGGCAGATCAGAACTCATGGCTCTCCAGCTCCCGGGCGTGTGTGCGCAGTGCGGTCAAAAGGTATTCGAAGTCGTCTGCTAGCGGTGCCTGCCAGCTTACCGTGTCGCCGGTTTCCGGATGCACCAGTGTCAGCTGCCGGGCATGGAGAGCCTGGCGCTGAAAGCCGGCCAGCACTTCCCGAAGCTCATCGGTTGTGCCCTTGGGTAAGCGCAGGCGCCCGCCATAAGCCGGGTCGCCAACCAGGGGATGGCGCACATGAGCCATATGCACCCGTATCTGATGTGTACGACCGGTTTCAAGGCGACAACGGACATGGGTATGGGCGGCAAACCGCTCGAGCAGTCGGTAATGGGTGACCGCAGGCTTGCCACTGGCGATTACCGCCATCTTCTTTCGATCCCGGGGGTGACGGCCGATGGGCGCGTCAACGGTGGCGCCACCGGTCAGCTCGCCCACGACAATGGCGTCGTACTCGCGGCCCATGGTTCGCGTCTGTAGCTGGTCCACCAGAGACGTATGAGCGATAAGGCTGCGCGCCACCACCATGATTCCGGACGTGTCTTTGTCCAGACGATGGACAATACCTGCGCGGGGGAGATTCTCAACCTCGGGCGCGTAGTTCAGCAGCGCATTCACAAGGGTCCCGTCCGCATGGCCTGCCGCCGGGTGAACCACCAGCCCCGCCGGCTTGTTGATAACCAGCAGATGCTCGTCTTCATAGACCAGGTTCAGGTCAATGGATTCGGCCTGCCACTCCACCCGGACCACGGGCTCCGCATCCAGTTCAATGCGATCGCCCATTATGGCCTTATCGCGGGGTTTGCAGTGCTTGCCGTTCAGCGTCAGCTCACCACTCCGGATCCACTCCTGCAGCCTTGAGCGGGAATGCTCTGGTAACAGCTCAGCCACGGCCTGGTCCAGGCGGCGGTTGGAGAGTTCGTGAGGCACCACAAAGGACGCACGAATTCGGGAATCTTCAGTCATACTGGCCCCAGGCCGTAGTTTCATTCAGCCAAGTGCAGCTGAAATACTGCACAATGGCAAGCAAGGTCGTTACAATGGCCACCTTCCGTTATCCGCAAGGGTAACCGGTAACCAGACATTATACGGGATTCAGGCATGAGATCAGGTTTTCGTTGTGCATTGTTGGCCGCCACACTGCTACTGGGCGCCTGCGCATCAACTCAGGAACAGCAGGATGTTCTGGGCGAAGAAACCTACTACAACAATGCCCGCAAGGCGATGAACTCCGGCAACTTCAACGAGGCCGAGAGCAACCTGGACCTCCTGGAGACCTATTATCCGTTTGGCCGTTACGCCGAGCAGGCTCAGCTGGACCTGATCTACGCCCGTTATCAGAATCTTGACCTGGAAGGCGCCCGCGTTGCCGCCGACCGTTTCCTGCGGCTGAATCCCCAGAGTGAGCACGCGGATTACGCCCTGTATATGCGTGGGCTCGCGTCCTACAACCTGGACGTGGGCCTGGCGACCCGCTACCTGGGCATCAACGCCACCGACCGTGATCCCGGCGAGCAACGGCAGGCCTTCCAGGACTTTTCGCAACTGCTGAACCGCTATCCGGACAGCCAGTACGCCGCCGATGCCCGGCAACGGATGATTGCCATCCGTAACCGTATGGCGGAGCTGGAACTTCACGCGGCACGATACTATGTCCGCCGACAAGCCTATGTCGCGGCCAATAACCGGGCCCGCTATGTGGTGGAGAATTACCCCGAGTCCCCGTCCACAGAAGAGGCGCTGATCCTGATGGCCGAGACCTATCGGGCGTTGGATCTGGACGAAGCGGCCAGCGATGCGATCCGCCTGCTGGCCGTGAACCATCCCGAGAGTGAGGCCTTTGGCAGCAACATGCGTTTTCAGGGCCGGGATCTGACACCTGAGAACCGGTCGCTATTAAACGTGATGACTTTCGGGTTATTTGGAAGGGAGTAACCGCAGAGAGACATACATTTGAGCGACCTATCTGCCGCCGCGGCACGTCAGGCCCGCCCAAATCGATCGGGCGGAGCCTCTGCACAGTCTCAGCGACTGTTCCGGGTTTACAACCTCTACCGGATTGTCATCAGCCTGGTACTGACGGGGCTGCTGTTTGTTGATCCAACACAGCTCAGCCAGCCGCCGGGGCTCGTCGAGTACTATCAGGCGGGGGTGCTGGGTTACCTGATCCTCAACAGTGCCATCGGGCTGATGCTGGTAGGCGGAATTAATCCCGGCCAGCGACACATCACCCTCTCGGTGTTGCTGGATATCCTGTTCATCCACTTCCTGCTGTTCACCGGTTCGGGCATTACCAATGGTCTGGCCAACCTCATTATTATTTCCGTCGCAGCGGGCAATATCCTTACCCCTGGCCGAATGGGGTTCTTTTATGCGGCGCTCGCAGCCATTTGCTCGCTGTCTGTTGCTGGCTGGGGCGTCCTGGTTTATGGCGAGAACGTCGACCTGATTGTTCGGGCCGGCTCGCTGGGTATTCTCTACTTCGGCGCCGCGCTGATCCTGCAGTCCGTAACCCGACGGATGTGGCGCAGTGAAGCCCTGGCGGACTCCCGTGCACGCAGCATTATCGAGCTGGAAAAGATCAACGAGCAGATCATTCAGCGGATGCGTACCGGTATTGTGGTCACTGACCAGGACGGGCGTATCCGTCTGGCCAACGGTGCGGCGGAAGAATTGTTGTTTGGCTCACCGGGCACCCAGAACCTTCAGGGTCGGGTTTTGCCGCTGGCGCTGCTGGACGGCCTGGCGCGCTGGAAGCAGGACCCCCGGAGGCGCCCACGTCCCTGCCAGATCCAGCCCGCATCGCCGTTGATCCAGGCCAGCTTTACGCGACTGGATGAAGAAAACAGCGACCTGATCCTGGTATTTATTGAGGACCTGAGTAAGGTTACCCAACAGGCTCAGCAACTGAAGCTGGCGTCGCTTGGGCGCCTGACCGCCAGCATTGCCCATGAAATCCGAAACCCATTAGGAGCCATCAGCCATGCAGCCCAGTTGCTGGGTGAATCCGGCGATGTTCCGGAAGCCGACCAGCGTATGCTGGAGATCATCCAGCGGCATTCCGTGCGGGTAAATGGCATTATTGAGAATGTGCTCGACCTTTCCCGCCGGCGGCCGGCCAATGCCCAGCTTGTGGACCCTGCGCAATGGCTGACGGAGTTCGTCCGCGATTATCAGCAATCCACCGGGCACCATAGCGAGGCTCCGCAGATCACGCTTGAGCTGGACCCTGACCTGCCGTCGGCCCGATTCGATAAAAGCCAGATCGAGCAGGTGCTTACCAACCTGTGCGACAACGGGCTGCGTTACAGCAAACAGCATACTGGCGTGCCGACGCTTACCCTGCGTGCCGGGCCCACGCTGGACGGTGAGCGGGTGTACGTCGATGTGGCAGATCAGGGGCCCGGCATTGCTGAAGAGCACCGAAACCTGGTGTTCGAACCTTTTTTTACGACCGACAAGAGCGGCACCGGCCTGGGCCTTTATCTGGCCCGCGAACTTTGCGAGACCAATCAGGCCCATCTGGCCCTACTCAAGGACCACAACGAAGGCAGCTGCTTTCGAATTACCTTTGCACCATCTGGTCGCTTGATATGAAAACCCGTAAGGATGTAGTTCTATGACCACCCATACCGCGCTGATCGTGGATGACGAACCGGATATTCTCGAACTGCTGGAAATCACCCTTGTCCGCATGGGAATTGCCACCCGCTCAGCCCCGGACCTGGCCACTGCCCGGGAACTGCTCGAGGCAGAACCGGCTCATCTTTGCCTGACCGATATGAACTTGCCTGATGGCAATGGCATTGAACTGGTGGCGTGGATTCAGGAACATCGACCGGAAACCCCAGTAGCGGTGATCACCGCCTACGGCAACATGGACACGGCCGTTGAAGCCCTTAAGGCCGGAGCGTTTGATTTCGTCAGCAAGCCAGTGGAGCTGGCCCGCCTGCGGGAGCTGGTTAACAGCGCACTGCGGCTGTCGGCGCCGGAACATCAGGATGTGCAGCAAGCTGACGAGCCAGGGCTGCTGCTGGGCAATTCCCGGGAAATCCAGCGCCTGCGTGGCCAGACCCGAAAGCTGGCCCGCAGCCAGGCGCCGGTATTTATCAACGGCGAGTCCGGCACCGGGAAAGAGCTCGTGGCGCGCATGATTCACATGCAGGGCCCTCGTAGTGATGGCCCCTTTGTGGCGGTAAACTGCGGCGCCATTCCCTCTGAGCTGATGGAAAGCGAGTTTTTTGGCCATCGCAAGGGCTCGTTCACCGGGGCCAGCGAAAGCAAGGAAGGGCTGTTCCGCAGCGCCGACGGCGGCACTCTGTTCCTGGATGAGGTAGCCGACCTGCCCCTGGCCATGCAGGTAAAACTGCTACGGGCAATCCAGGAAAAAGCCGTGCGGCCGGTGGGCGAGTCCCACGAAGTGCCCGTCGATGTACGCATTCTCAGCGCCACACACAAGCACCTGCCAGAGCTGGTAATGAATGGCAGCTTTCGGCAGGACCTGTTCTATCGCATCAACGTGATTGAACTGTCGGTGCCTCCGCTGCGGGAGCGGCCCGATGATATCCCG
>CAZHAY010000109.1:0-7684 GCA_964530545.1 uncultured Marinobacter sp. | reverse complement strand
TGGTGGTGCAGCGGGACGACACCATTGCCAACTTCGAGCCCAGACCCTGGTTCCGGCTGACCATTACCGCCCGCCCCGCCGATCAGGAGACGCCGGACCAGGATTTTACCGCCCGCTGGCTCCCCTCCGAAGCCCAGCAGGCGTATCTGGACGAGGAAGACCGGCTGCTTGACCGGGAGGTAGCGGAAGACATTGCCGCCGCTGTCCGTGGACGCCCCGGCCGCATCACCGCCGCCCGGTTCCGGGATCGGAAGGAGGCAGCCCCACTGCCACTGTCGCTGTCCGCACTGCAGATCGAAGCCGGTAAAGCGTTCGGCATGGGGGCAAAAGCGGTGCTGGATACTGCCCAGAGCCTGTATGAAAAGCACCAGCTGATCACCTACCCCCGCTCTGACTCCCGGTACCTTCCCGAAGGGCATTTCGGGCAGGGGCAGGAGGTCTGTCAGGCCATCGGCACGCTGGACACCAGCCTGGCCTCTTTCGCTGCCGATGCAGACCTGAGCCGGCGATCCGCCGCCTGGAATGACAGTAAGGTAGATGCCCACCACGCCATCATTCCAACCCTGCGCAGCCGTCCCGCCGGCCAGCTGAGCCAGCCGGAGCGCAACATCTACAACCTGGTGGCCCGTTACTACCTGATGCAGTTCATGCCCGAGGCGATCCACCGCGAGGGCCGGCTTGACCTCTCCATCGCTGACCATCGCTTTCGTGCAACGGAAACTGCCCTGCTGGATCCCGGCTGGAAAGCCCTTGAACTGAAACAACGCACAACCAGCGCCGCCGCGGTAACGCCGCCCAGACCCCTGCCCCGCCTGGAGGCCGGCGACGACATTCTGTGCACGGACACCGATATCCGTGAGCGCATGACCCAGCCGCCGCAGCCCTTTACCGATGCGACCCTGCTGGCGGGGATGACCAATATCGCCCGTTTTGTCAGCGACCCGAAGCTGCGCAAAACCCTGCGGGAGACCGACGGCCTGGGCACTGAAGCTACCCGGGCGGCCATTATCGAGACCCTGTTCCGGCGGGACTATCTGGTTCGGGAAAGCCGGCATATCCGCTCGACGGAAAAGGGCCGCAGCCTGATACACGCGCTGCCGGAAGCCATCAGCCAGCCGGACATGACCGCCGTCTGGGAAGCGACCCTGGAAGAAATCCGTGGCGGCGATGGTGACCCCCGGGCCTTTCTTGATGAGCTGAAAAAACAGATTACCGGGTTTCTCCGTCAGCCGGCCAGTCATCAGGTTGAGCCCGCCAATGAAGCCAGCGATGACACCGCGCCAGCCCACGCCCTCCGGGCCGTCCACTGCCCCAAATGCCGTGCCCCCATGCGCATCCGCGAAGGTCAGTATGGCCAGTTCCAGGCCTGCACACGCTTTCCGGACTGCAACGGTACCCGGCCGCTGGAAGAGACCGCGCCCGAGGATGGCACCAGCCAGCAGCCCTGGCCCTGCCCCGCCTGCTACGCACCACTGGTGCGGCGAAAAAGCTACCGTGGGTGGTTCTGGGGCTGTAGTAATTTCCCTTCCTGCCGACAAACAGTTAATGACGACAACGGAAACCCCGCGGCATTGACCCGTCCGCCTGCCTGACAGACCGAAGCGCTGCATCGTTCCAAACGAGACGCACCGGCAGTACTGGTGTCCGCCTACCAGGAAAGGCGGCAACGACCTGTGACGCGCAGCGTGTGCATAGGGTGGGGTTACGTAAAGCAAACATAAAGAAACTGACGTATGTGTGAATTTTTGACACAATCGACGAATATAAACGGCCGTTTAAATGGCAAGTCTACCCGCCTTGGCATGAACCAGGAGGCAGCTCATGCGGATCGCCCTGCTTGAAGATGAGCATGAACAGGCTCAGCGTGTACAACAGATTCTGTCGGATCAGGGACACCACTGTGACAGTTTCCCAACGGGGCAATCCTTTCTTAGCGCAGCTCTCCATCGCAGCTATGACCTGATGATCCTGGACTGGCAGATTCCGGATATGACCGGGCTGGATGTGCTGCGGGAAGTTCGTGCACAGCTGAACTGGCCGATTCCGATCGTCTTTCTTACACAGCGGGACAGCGAGCAGGATATCGTCCAGGCACTGGATGCCGGCGCCGATGACTTCCTTGCCAAGCCCGCCCGGCCGGCGGAACTGGTTGCCCGCATTAACGCCCTGGCCCGCCGCTCCAACCCGGATAGCGACAAGGAAGAGCTGCGCTTCGGCGTATTCACGGTGAATACCCGCTACCGCACCATAGAGCTGCGGGGCGAACCCCTGACGCTCACCGACAAGGACTTTGACCTGACGCTGTTCCTGTTCCAGAACCAGGGCCGCCTGCTGACCCGTGAGGTGCTGCTGGAGCGGGTCTGGGGCCTGACGCGGGACATCAATACCCGCACGGTCGACACCCACATGAGCCGTCTGCGGCGCAGAATGGGTCTCAATCCGGACAATGGGTTTCGCATCAAAACCATTTATCAGCGGGGCTACCGCCTCGAAGCCATGGCGGAAACCGCCTCCGGCGACGAACCTGCCACCGCCTGAAACAGGATATTGATGTTGCTCTTTCGATCCTTCGCACTGCTGATCGCGAAACCGGCTGCCCGACCCGCTACTCAGGTGGGGCCGGGACGCCTGTTCCCGTTAGCATCACTGCTGACGGTGCTGTTATTCGCGTCGGCACTTCCGGCACAGGCCGAGCTGTCAATTGCCCGGGGCTCTGCCCTGTCCGTTTCATCCTCCAGCCAACCCATCCCCGACGGCCGCCAGGACTGGACCTATACCCTGAAAGCCGGCGAAAGCTTTGTCGAGGTTGCCCGCGAACTGCTAAGCAGCCACATTTCCATTCCCCAGCTTGCCAGCTACAACGGCGCCGCGTCGCCGGACGGACTGAGGAGCGGTGACCGGATCCAGATTCCGGTAGCTTGGCTGCGCCAGCAACCGGAGCCCGCCCGGGTGACGGGCGTCCTGGGTCATGCCCAGATTCAGCCCGCCGGTGGTGGTCCGTTGCGACGCCTTGGTCCTGATGACCTGATCCGTACCGGCGATACGATTATCACCCGCGATGGCGTAGTGAGTGTGTCGCTGGCAGATGACTCCCGCCTGCAAATCCGGCCGGCCAGTACGGTCGTGTTCAGCCGGCTCAGCCGTTATGGCCGCACCGGCATGACGGATACCCGCATGCGCCTGGAACGGGGCGGCGTCAGCAATCGGGTGCAACCACTGATCGAAGACGGTGCCCGGTTTGAGATCGAGACCCCATCCGCCATCGCCGCCGTACGGGGCACGGCGTTTGCCCTGCAGACGGACAATCGCGGCAGTCACCTGCAGGTCACCGAGGGCACAGTGGATTTCGGGCGATCTGGTGCCATGCGGGAGATTCCGGCCGGCTATGCGGCCATCCTGGACGATACCAAAAGCGGCGTGGTGCGGATTCGCCCCCTGCCACCAGCTCCGCAATCCGATACCATGCCGGAGCCCATGAACCGGCTTCCCGGCAAGGTCCAGTGGCAACCCAACGGGGCGGATCGCTACCAGGTGGACATTGTCGAGCAAGAGTCCGGTCAGTGGGTACGCCGTGATCAGACCAGCGTCCCTGAACTGACCATCAGCAACCTCGCCAACGGACAATATCGGCTGGAAGTCGCCGCGCTTGCCGCCGATGGTATTGCCGGTCTGCCACTGAGCCTGCCACTGGAAGTGGACCTGGCCGCCCGTGCCGCTGAACTGCTTGAGCCGGCTGCAGAAGCTGTGCTGGACAGCAGCCAGCCCCGTTTCCGCTGGAAGTATCGGGGCGATAGCGAAAAAGCTCGGGTCGAAGTGTCCCGGGATGCGGAATTTCACCAGGTGATCGCCAGCAGTGAATGGAGCAACGCCGAACACGCCACCCCGAACCGGCCGCTGGCCGCCGGCCACTATTACTGGCGGGTGGTTACTGAGGCCGGGGGCACCTCGTCAGCCATCAGTGAAACCCGTACCCTGACGATCAATGGCAGCCTGGCACCGGTGCGCGTTCTGAGCGCCAACTACATGAACCAGCAGGTGCGCATTTTCTGGGAGACGATCGACCAGGCCACCGGTTACCTGCTACAGCTGTCGGAAGACCCAACCTTCGAAGAAGTCCTAAAGGAAGCGACGGTGACGGACACCACCGCTGCCTTGCGCCTGATTCCCGGAAGACGGTATTTTGTCCGGTTAAGAGCCATGTCAGATGGCCCTCTGGCCGCCCAATGGGGCCCTGGCCGCGAATTATATGTAGAATAACGGTACTGCCGGGCAATCCGACTCTTGGTTCTGGCAGTGCCTGAACCCATCACGTACCGCAGCAGGGCCCATGACAAGGGATTGGTTTTCAACGCGATATTCTGCCTGGACGCTGGCCCTGCCACTGCTTGGCATCCTGCTTCTCCTTCAGTTGAGCACCCTGCCCCAACGTCTTGATAACTGGCTCTACGATGCGCTGATTACCACGTTTCCCACGGAAGCACCGGACGACATTGTGGTAGTGGCCATTGATGAGAACAGCCTGGCGGGTCTTGGTGGCTGGCCCTGGCCGCGACACGTGCATGCACGGCTGCTGCAGAACCTGACAGCCCTCGGTGCCGGCCCGGTGGTTATGGATATCCTGTTTACGGAAGCGACCGCTGACGACCCGCATCTGGCAGACGCCATGCGGCAGCACGGCCAGGTCATTCTGCCGCTGTACCTCGCCCCAGGCCGCCAGTCAGACCTGTTGCAGGAGTATCTGCCAACCCCGGCTCTGGCCGGCGCTGCGGCGGCCCTTGGCCATGCCCATATCGAATTGGATCCCGACGGTATCGCGCGGGGCCTGTATCTGTACAATGGCCTTGGCAACCGGCTCTGGCCGGCGCTGGCCCTGGCGGCGACCGCCCTGGATGACCCTGGAGCAGGCCGGCTACCGACGGACAGAAGAGTGCCGGCCTATCTCAATGTGCGGGAAGAGTTCCGTCGGGTTCCCCTGGCGGGTCATAACGGAACCTTCACTACCATCTCCTATATTGATCTGCTTATTCACCCGGCAGACTACGACTGGCTGGCGGGTAAAACCGTATTGATCGGTGCCACCGCTGCGGGCTTTGGGGATGTGCTGCCGACGCCTTTTTCCGCCCTGGCCCAGCCCATGCCGGGGGTCGAGTTCCACGCCAACACGCTGGCCGCGGCCCGCAGCGAGGCCCTGATCTCGCTGGTGCCCGCTGCACTGCACTGGATTCTGGCCCTGCTGACCCTGGTCCTGGTCATCCTTATCCTGCCCCGGCTCCGGCCCAGCCTTACCTTTCTGTTTAGCTGTGCCCTGTTCGCCCTGATTGTCGCAGGGGGTTGCGCGGTGTTACTGGGACTGAGCTTCTGGCTGCCGATCGCCCACAGCCTGCTGGTACTGGTGATCGCGTTCCCACTCTGGAGCGCGCGCCGCCTGTCACTGGCCAACCAGTTTTTGAATCAGCAGATTGACCAGCTCGAGCGGGGCAACCTGCTCCACTTGCCAGCCACCTGGAACCGGAACCCCCGCCTGATCCTGGAGAACCTGAAACGCCTGCTGCTGCCGGACGGCTGGCTGCTGCTGGAAAACGGCAATATTCTTGAGCAGCATGAGCTGTCGCTGGACGAGGATCACTCTGGCTGGGCACAAACGCCGGGAGTCTGGCACCACGATGACGGTATCAGCCGAGTAACGATTGTGCGCGGTACCGGACACTACCGGCTGGCGTTACGGTTACCGGCGGATCTGGCCGGCGCGGCTGCGGAGCGCTACCTGGCCAGGCTTCCGCTACAGGCGCCAAGCCAGGCACCCACTGCCGTCTCCCGGGAAAATCTGTCGTCCCGGATCGACCGCGCCCAGGAAGCCACCCAGAAACTTAACCGGATTCAGGGCTTTATCTGGCGTTCCTTCGAGCACATGCCTGACGGCATTATTGTTACTGACCCTATAGGCCTGATCCTGTTCGCGAACGGCCATGTGCCCCGCTGGTTTAACGAGCCCGAGCCCAGCCTGCAGGGCATGTCACTGGCGACCCTGTTACAGGGCCACGACCCCCGCAGCCCCAGTTGGGCAGAAACCCTCGCTGACACGCTGACGCTGCAGCAGAGCCGCACTGTGGATCTGCATCTGCATGGGCGCGACTTCCTGATCCACTTTGCCCCCTTTGTGCTGCCGGACAGCCAGCAGAACGGCATCATCGCGAACATTTCCGATATCTCCGAGTTGCGGGAGCAACAGCGTCAGCACCGGGAAGCCATCGACTTTATCTCCCATGACGTTCGCTCCCCGCTAGTTTCCCAGCTGGCCCTGATCGAGCAGCTCAAGCGCCGACCCGGCGAGGTTCAGGCCGAGCAACTGGACCAGTTGCGCAGGCTGGCCCGGCGCAGCTATCACCTGGCGGAAGAGTTTGTACAGTTGGCGCGGGCTGAGCAGCTCACCGAAACCCGGTTCTATGACTGTGAGTTCCTGGCCATTGTCGAGAACGCCCGGGACAGTGTCAGCGAGCAGGCGCTGGAGAAAAACATCAAGCTGGTGCTGCTGGGCAATGACGATCTTTGGCTCAGGGGTAATGCGGAACTGCTGGAGCGCGCCGTAATTAACCTGCTCACCAACGCCGTTCAGTACTCAGAGCCGGGTACGACCGTCACCATGCAGGTCTTCCGTGCCGGGCATCAGGCCTGCCTGACAGTATCCGATGAAGGCTCCGGTATTCCCGCGGCGGAATTGCCCACGCTGTTTGACCGTTTCCAGCGCCAGAGCAGTAACGAACTTGCCGGCAAACATGGCGTCGGCCTGGGGCTGTCGTTCGTGAACGTGGTCGTGGAAAAGCATAAAGGCGAGATTGCGGTGGAATCCCGGGAAGGAGAAGGTTCAGCTTTTACCCTGAAACTGCCCGCCGCAGACGTGACGGAGCGGGCTTAAAGCCGGGCTGCAGCCGAAACCGGTGCACTTGGAGCACTGATCAGACCCGCGCTATCCTGGGTCTGTACAGCAAAATACCAGGTGCCCGGGGCTAACCCATCGATGGTATGACCACACTCCAGCGCCTTACAGGACACTTTCTCGTGGTAGCCAAGGTTGGCGGGATTACGTCCGTACAGGACGATGTAACCGTTGATCTCACTCTGATAACTGAGCTGATCGCCATTGACGCGGCGCGATGGCGCAACCCAACTGAGGACTACCTCAGAATCGCCAGTCACCTGCTGCTCCACAACACTCGTCTGTCCTCCAGCTGCGGAGGCACCGCCCGAGTCAGAGCCTGAACCACCGCAACCGGTTAGCAACCCGCCGGCTAACGCTACGGCAATAGCGACTGTCCGGGTTTCCGGGAAGGAAAACGACATAAACTGCACTCCGGCTGGGAAAGATTTTTGAAAATTTTACAAAATCGCCCGCCAGCGCGATGTGAGCGCGGTCTGCTTTTAGAAAGAAAGCGTCGAAGAACTCGTCATATCGGCGTCGCAACGCAACGCGGGTTCCCGCTGCCGACCGGCAAGCGAAATTGATCGATTCAGAAAATCAGAGAAAAATCAGAAGGGTAAGACTGATGGTGGGTGGTGCAGGGATCGAACCTGCGACCCTCGCCTTGTAAGGGCGATGCTCTCCCAGCTGAGCTAACCACCCGGGAAGAAAAATTGGCGGAGCGGACGGGACTCGAACCCGCGACCCCCGGCGTGACAGGCCGGTATT